>JABDGH010000003.1:0-87637 GCA_013286145.1 Verrucomicrobiota bacterium | reverse complement strand
CGTGCCAGGCAGCAATTTCGGAAGTTACGAGTTCCTTGCTCCAGCTTTTATTATTGTGTAGGGGAGTAGTCATAGTATTATTAGATTTATTACTACTTAGGCGATTTTCGTGCCAAAAGCAAATAAAATCATCGAAAATGACTCTTACAGTGGCGTAATGATAATTATTACTAATACGTAATGGACGGAAATTTATACGTATACCCCTGCTATTATTGCTGTTTAGGAAGCAAGTTGTATTAAAAGCATTCGAATCTTTTGTGGCATAAGCAGACTCATGCATTCGACAGGGGTATCGCGCCAGCAGGTTCTTTTTAAACAGGGAGAACAAAATAGTGCATGAGTATGGACACGAACACGCGATCCTGACGGTTTGGTTTTGCGCCAATCGGTGGCCCCAAAAAGTACTAAAGTGGGGCGACCGAGCGCCCCGGCAATATGAGCAGGACCTGAATCGGTGCTAAGAACTCCCAGGGCGCGATTGAGCACCGTGACCAGAGTGGAGAGGCTCAATTTTCCTCGAAGATCAATGAGCCGACCGGGTGCATCGAGTGGAAACCATGGGCCTTCCCCGACGACAACAAACCGGTGCTCGGGCATCGAATCGATCAGTTCCTGATAGTAGCGCCAGGGCCAGAGCTTGGTGCGCCAGCGCGAGTAGGGATGCAGCACGATGTAAGAGGGAAAATCGTTAAGGGCGTCGGGCAGGGGCGCACGGGCGATGAGTTGGAAATCGAGAGGCTGTACGGGTATGTCGAGATGTTCCAGGCAGGTGAGATAGCGTTCGGCGGCGGAGAGCGCGGTGTCGGCGATGAATTCGTTGTAGGAGGCACGGGCGCCTTCGCGGGCGGAGCTAAGGCCGATACGGCGGGGACTGGCCGCAGCCCAGGTCATAAGCGCGCTGCGCATCAGGCCTTGAAGGTCGATGGTTATGTCGTAGCGCTCTTCCCGCAGGCTGCGTCCCCAGCGCCACATTTCCGGGATGCGCGAGGGGCAGTTCCACCGTTTGCGGGGATAGAGAATCGTTTTGGTGAGAGCGGGATGGCCGTCGAGAATTTCTTGAAGGGAATCGTTCACGATCCAGTCGATCTGGGCAGCCGGCCACCTGCGGCGCAGGCCGGTGAGCACGGGCAACGCTTGGACGATGTCGCCGAGTGCGCTTGGTTTGATGATGAGGATTTTCACAGAATAAAAAATGTCATCCTGAGCTTGTCGAAGGACCTCTGACTATTTTGATCACGAAGCATCTAAAGAAAAGACGAGTAAGAGGTCCTTCGACAAGCTCAGGATGACAGTATTTCCGGCTTGCTGATCCCAAGCCCGAGTTCTTCCAGCAGATTGAGATCGGCGTTTGTGCCGGGATTGGCGGCGGTGAGGAGTTTGTCGCCGTAGAAAATTGAATTGGCCCCGGCGAAGAAACAGAGCGCCTGGCCTTCACGGGTGAGGCGGGTGCGCCCGGCGGAGAGACGGACGCGGGCCTTGGGCAGTGCGATGCGGGTCGTGGCGATAAGCCGGACGAGTTGAAAAATATCGACGGGCGGTTGTTCGGAAAGAGGCGTGCCAGGCATCGGCATGAGGCAATTGATCGGGACGCTTTCGGGCGCGGGATCGAACGTGCAGAGGACTTCGAGCATCTTGAGGCGGTCGGTTTCCGTTTCGCCCATGCCGATGATGCCGCCGCAACAGACCGACATGCCCGCTTGTTGGACAGAGCGGATGGTGTTGAGTCGGTCGTCGAACGTATGGGTCGTGACGATGTTCGGATAAAATTCGGGGCTGGTGTCGATGTTGTGATTGTAGGCGGTGACCCCGGCGGTGCGGAGTTGGCGCGCAGCCTCGGGCGTGAGTTCGCCGAGCGTGACGCAGACTTCCATGCCGAGCTTGCTGACGGCGCGCACCGTTTCGAGGACTGACTTGAACTTGGCGTCGTGCTCGGTCACGCCCTTCCATGCCGCGCCCATGCAGAAGCGGGTGCTGCCGTTGGCGCGGGCGCGCTCGGCGGTTTCGAGGATGCGGTCGAGCGGAAGCAGCGTCTCTTTTTCGAGGCCGGTATCGTAATGGGAACTTTGGGAGCAGTAGGCGCAATCTTCGCTGCATCCGCCGGTCTTGATGCTCAGTAGTGTGCAGAGCTGTACCTCGTGCTCCGGCCAATGGGCGCGATAAGTCTCTCGCGCCTGCTGGATCAGGTCGAAAAAAGGCTGCTCGTAAAGCGCGCGGAGGGAAGGCAGGTCGTGTCGCGTCATGGTGAAGCGATTACCCTAGCGCGAAAGACAGCGGGACGGCAAGGAGGGAGGGATATTGCCGAAAAAGAACCGTCATTCCGAGCGAAGTCGAGGAATCAGTTCCATCTGTAGTACGCTTTATGAATTCCGAGGTAGCCGCCTCGGGCCCCGAGGCGGTGCCTTTTCGGGGGGGGTGGCCCGGACAACTTGTTGTCCGGGTGGCCGAAGGCCACAGGAGGCCGCCGGCAAACTTCTCATTCTAAGCCCTTCGACAAGCTCAGGATGACGGAAGAGAAGAGCAGCAACTACAATAACGCTACTTTTTAGCTACCCAAGCTCTTCAAGGCGTCATCCAGTTCGATGACCTCGCCTCGCTCAATTTCGGACATGGCCTGCGTGAAGCTTTCAGGAATCTCCGGCTCCAATAAATGGCGGGTGTGCTCCAAAATCTGCCAGCGATCCTTGGGTGGAAGCGCTTCGATCTGATGCAGTATTTCAGCCACACTCATAATGAAAAAGATGGCAGACTTGAAAACAAAAACAAGCGGGAAGGCTAACGGCAAGGAGGGAGGAGCACCTAAGGATGATCCATGGAGATTTTTCGGGTGCGGATATCGTAAGCAACATACGTCCCGCCACCGGGATCGGTAACGACCTCGCCGCCGTTACCATCGGGCGTGGGGTAATCAAAAAATCGAACTACGACCTTGTCTCCATCCCATCGGACAAACTCGCAGGAGGTCCCCCAATTATGGTAACGAGATCCTAGGAGGGACTTGAAAAAATCGACGCTCAAGACAGTCACGTCGTCTCGCCCGGCCGTCCAGATGCAAACGGGTTTATAAAATCTCCGCATAAGATGAGGAGTGAAGGCGAGTCCCGCTCCCTGCGGGTGCCAATGAGGATCGAAGAGACTTGCGGCCGATTCGTTCGTCGCGGCGGTTTTTAGCAGGCGGTCAGGGTCGTTCTTGATTGAGTCATCCACCGGCGAAAGCAGCAGATGTCGCCCGGACTTTACATCAGCGATGACCGGAAGGCGTCGCCGCTCATAGAGTACCCATTTGCCATCCGGACTGACCGAGAAAGGGGGATAAGAATAGGCATGGGTCAAGAGGCCAATCGCTCTCTGGCAAAGGAGGGCCACATCGTCGGGGCCTTCGGCTTCGCACTTTTTAAGTGCCTGCACATAGACTGCGTTTTGCGAAGCTGGAATTTGATCGAACCGGCTGCCGATCGCGCGCGCGGCCTGGCGACGAATCGAATACCCTGCATCGTTGAGAAGAGGCAGGCAGGCGGCTGGAATGCGGGGATCATCCAGCGTCTGGATCGCATCAATTGCGGCACGGCGCGTCATGGTATCCGGGGATTGCAAATCTGAAATTGCATCTGCCGGGGAATCGACCTGAAAAGAAAGCACCGCAAGAGAAACGATAATGAAAGTGAGAGGTGGTTTCATGTGGAGTTACCAACCAATCGCGACCGTTCCGGGACTTCTTACAACAGATTTTAGCGAAGACGGCATCGGGTATTTCCTTTTTCGCCCTTATTATCGAAGCGCGGTTGCTTGAACTGATTCTTCGACAAGCTCAGGATGACTGAAGTAGGCTGGACGTGAATGATTGCGCGTTGGCCCCGGCCTTTTTTTTACGTGATGCTGGTGCTGGTTATCGTGGTGGATCAGCTTACCAAGGCGTGGGCGACGATGTCGTTGCAACCCCTGGGATCGGTCTCGCTGGTGCCGGGCTTCTTTAACCTGACCTATGTGCAGAATGCCGGCATCGCCTTCGGCATGTTTGCAGGACACGGATTACTGGTTGGTTTTTTCATCATTATCCTGATTCTTGGCGCGCTTTATTATGCGCGGGGACTCAATTGGGCGGGTTGGGAACCGAGTATCGTGGGCGGCTTCCTGTGTGGAGGTGCGCTGGGCAACCTGCTCGACCGGCTACGGTTTGGTTCCGTGGTCGATTTTTTTGATGTCTATATCGGTACGCACCATTGGCCGGTGTTTAACGTGGCCGACAGCCTGATCTGCATCGCGGTGGGGTGGATCGTGTGGAGGCAGTTGACGGGAAAGCCTAAAGGTAGGGACGGCAGTCCCATGCCGTCCGATTATTAATGGGACGCGAAGGGACTCGCGTCCCTACCGGAAGGCACCGCCGATGGGCCATCGGCGGCTACCATGCTGATCCCTCGACTTCGCTCGGTTCCTACAAATAGGGCTCGAGGAGATTTTTTTGCTCGGCGCGGTCGTAGCCTTCGTGTGGCGAAATGATTTTGCGTTCGACCAGGTCGATGAGCGAATCGTCCATCAGGCGCATATCGAGTTTTTTCCCGGTCTGGATGATGCCGGGGAGCATGAAGGTCTTGGCTTCACGGATAAGGTTGGCGACGGCGGGAGTATTAACCATGATCTCGAGGGCGAGGACGCGGCCCTGGCCGTCCATGCGCGGAATAAGCTGCTGGCTGATGATGCCGCGCAACGATTCGCTGACCATGGTGCGGATCTGGCCTTGCTGCTCCACGGGGAAGGCATCGAGGATACGATCCAGGGTGCGGGAAGCGTTGTTGGTGTGGAGCGTGGCAAGGACAAGGTGACCCGTTTCCGAGGCGGTGATGGCGAGGCTGATCGTTTCCAGGTCGCGCATTTCCCCGACCATGATGACATCGGGATCTTCGCGCAGACTGGCTCGCAGGGCGGTGGAGAAACTTTCCGTGTGGGAATGGACTTCGCGCTGGGTGATCTGGCAACCCGCCGGCGTGAAGACGTATTCGATCGGGTCTTCCAGCGTGATGATATGGTCGCGGCGGTGCGTGTTGATCTCCTGCACCATCGACGCAAGCGTGGTCGATTTACCCGAGCCGACCGCGCCGGTGAGGAGGACGAGGCCATTATTATATTGGGTGAGAACCTTGAGCGACTCGGGCAGGTTCAGTTCGTCCATCGTGCGAACCTGGGTGTTGATGATGCGGAAAACCGCGTCGTAACCCTTACGCTGATGGATGATGTTGGCGCGGAAACGGGCCAACCCCGGTATCTCATAACTGAAATCGAGCCCCCTCTGTTTCGACAGGGTGTCGAGTTGGATCGGGTTGAGGAAAGAGTGAATCAGGGCTTCGGTATTTTGGGCCGTGAGAACCGGGGCGTCGTGATAAAGCGGGCGCAGGTTGCCGTGGAGACGCATCAGGGCGGGCGCGCTCACGCCGAAATGGACGTCGGAAGCTCCCGCATCCATGCCCATGCGCAGGAGTTCAACAATGCCGAGGCCGCCCGGCAGATCGTTCTGGCTCACCTGGACGCGGGGTTGCTGAGCGGCGCCATCAGCCTGGACAGCGGCAGTTTGGACGGCCGAGGTCGATTGGGCGATGGCCTGGTGCAACGCCTGCGCCTGCTCAGCCGTGATGATCGCTTGTTCGTGCAGGAAATCGATGGCCGCAAGATGGGGCATCGACTGAAGCGCGGCAGAGGCTGCGCTGTATTGTTCAGCGGTGATCCACCCTGAATGATACGAGGTGGAAAGTACGTATTCGTTGTAATTGGCACTCATGAAAGCATCGACAAAGCGTCGAGGATGGCAAACCGAAGAGGGTGAGGCAAGGGTATAAAAAATATCAAAGGTGTTTACCGTTTTTATTTCTTAGCTGCCTTCTTTTTCCACTTTCAGACCATGGGCGAAATTCAAGGCTGTAGTGTGCCGGTCCCCTATTTTCTCACTATTTTCTCAGGGTCTTTAACCCCAACGGGGTTGAGAGCCTTCAGCCCAGGGTTGCGGCATAGCCGCTACCCTGGGAAAGACGTGTAAAATTCTACCCTGTAAGGGTTGAAGCGAAGTCCACAAGCGCATCGATTCAACCCTTACAGGGTTGGGCCGTTCGATCGTGTACCCAGGGTAGGAGCTTCGCTCCAACCCTGGGCTAAAGATTTGCCACCCTTTCAGGGTGGCGTGGAACCGTTAATTATGCCTGTCCCATCCCCCCTTTTTTTCGTTTACGGGCCTTTTTTGAACTGATTGAAGATAATCCGCCCCAATAAGGCAATCACTGTGAGCCAGAGAGCGTAATTGAAGATGTTGGTGACGACGTTCAAGATCGTCGGTGTCCCTGGTGTTACCGCCATGTTCACGCCCATCGGGGCAACAACGGCACAGATGAAGCAGCCAAAATAAATGCCGAAGAGGATCAGGACGAGCAGAGCACCCTCCGCAAAATAGTGTGGGGCGATGATTGGTTTTTTCGAGGAAGTCAGCATTAGTACGAGGAACATGGCCGCGCAAAAGACGGGAGAAACGCGCCAAAAAAAGTAGTACTGGTTCAGCGGGAAGGAGTAGACAACAACCTGCGTAATCCACGGTAGCGGGAGAGTATTGTTGTAAGGAAGGAGATTTAAAAGCTCGTCCCCGACCCACCCTAGCACGAGGAACAGCAGGCACGCTAAAATGGTGATGAACAGTCGGAACATAAAATTAGTAAAGATCGCCACTCATTGTTTCTTTGGTCTGAGGGAAAAAGTGGATAGGCATGTTTTATGATGGCAAATGAAGTCCCGTTCCAAAACTGAAAAGATGCCCGTCCGCTTTTCTCTTCGTCCACCTTGTCAGGGGGCGTTCGTAAATCTATAAAATTAAGCATCCCCTTTTTTATTTTGGTGCGCTAGGGTTATCGGCTTCTCACCCTTTTCTCTTTTATGATCCAATGGTTTGTCAAAAAAGTGCTCGGCACACGAAATCAGCGCGAAGTCAAGCGGCTCTGGCCGATTGTGGAAAAAATCAATCAGTTTGAGCTCGAATACCAGGGGCTGATGGATGAGCAGCTTCAAGCCAAGACGACCCAGTTGAAGGATCGCTTCGGCAAGGGCGAGACGCTCGACGATCTGTTGCCCGAGGCTTTTGCCGTGGTGAAGAATGCGTGTCGTCGCCTGACCGAGCGCAAGCATACCGCCGTGATTCGCGGGCAGAATGTGGTTTGGGACATGATCCCGTTTGACGTGCAGTTGATCGGCGGAATCGTGCTGCACTCGGGCCGGATTGCGGAAATGGCGACGGGCGAAGGCAAGACCCTGGTGGCGACTTTCCCGGCTTATCTCAATGCGCTCAGCGGGCGCGGGGTGCATATCGTCACCGTCAACGATTACCTGGCCGCGCGCGACAGCGAGTGGATGGGCGAAGTCTATCGCTTTCTAAATTTAACCGTCGGTTGCATCCAGCATGGCCAGCCGCCCGATGTCCGGCGTCAGCAGTACATGTGCGATATTGCCTACGGCACCAATTCGGAGATGGGCTTTGACTACCTCCGCGACAACGGCATGGCCACAACCCGGGCGGAGCAGGTGCAACGCGGGCATGTCTATGCGATTGTCGATGAGGTTGACAGCATCCTGATCGACGAGGCGCGTACGCCGCTGATCATCGCAGGCCCGGCCACGATCAGTTCCCACCAATACGACAAGTTCAAGGGGAACATCGAAAGGATTGTGCAGGCGCAAAGTCTTGAAGCTAATCGTTGGGCGGCAGATGCGAAGAAGCAGATTGAGGAAGGCAACCTGGTGGAAGCAGGTCGGTTGCTGTTCAAGATCAAGAATTCGATGCCGCGCAACAAGCAGTTGCTGAAGTTGATCGAAGACCCGGGCATCCGTCGCGCGATGGATGACGCGGAGCTGTCGCTGTATCAGGATCCGCGCAAGACCGAGCTTTATAAACTGAAGGAAGAGTCTTTTTTCAGCATCGACGAGAAATCGAATGAGTCCGACTTGAGCGAGCGTGGTCGGGTTTACTTAAATCCGAGCGATCCCGAGATGTTCATCCTGCCCGATTTGATCACCCGTTTTCACGACATCGACCACGACGAAAGTCTAAGTATCGAGGAGAAGCAGCGGGCCAAGGCGATGGAACAGCAGAAGTACGACCAGGCGAGCGAACGCATCCATAATATCTCACAGTTGCTCCGCGCCTATTGCGTCTTCGAGAAGGATGTGCAGTACGTGGTGGTGGAGAACAAGGTTGTCATCGTCGATGAGTACACCGGGCGCACCATGCCGGGACGGCGTTGGAGCGACGGCTTGCACCAGGCGGTTGAGGCCAAGGAAGGCGTGCAGATTGATCGCGAGACGCAGACGCTGGCGACGATCACGATCCAGAATTATTTCCGCCTTTACCTGAAGCTCTCCGGCATGACCGGCACGGCGGAAACGGAAGCCAACGAGTTCCACGACATTTATAAACTCGATGTGGTGGTCATACCACCCAATCGGCCCATCGCCCGCGTCGATCTCGACGACAGCATCTACAAGACGCGCCGGGAGAAATACAACGCTATCGTAAAGGAGATCAAGGCCGCTCATGGCAAGGGGCAGCCAGTGCTCGTCGGCACCATCGCGGTCGAATCGAGCGAGTTGCTCTCACGAATGCTTAAGCGCGAAGGGATCGTGCATAACGTGCTGAATGCAAAATTTGTCCAGCAGGAGGCCGAGATTGTGGCTGGCGCCGGACAGCGCGGCGCGGTGACGATTGCCACGAACATGGCGGGTCGCGGCACCGACATCAAACTTGGCGCGGGCGTGAATAAGATTCAGGGTCTCTATGTGGCCAATGCGAAAAATCGCGTGGTGGAAATCATCGGGCCGGAAACCCAGATTCAGGAGCATGAACACGCCGTGAGCGGATTGTATGTGATCGGTACGGAACGACACGAATCGCGGCGTATCGACCGGCAGTTGCGTGGCCGTTGTGCGCGCCAGGGCGATCCGGGCGTGTCGCGGTTCTTTGTTTCGTTCGAGGATGACTTGATGCGTAATTTCGGCGATTCGCGCCGTTTAAGCGGTCTCATGACGAAATTGGGCATGAAGGATGAGGAGGAGTTGCAGCACCCGTGGCTGAACAAAAGCGTCGAGTCGGCCCAGCGCCGGGTAGAGGAGCGCAATTACGTCTCGCGCAAATACACACTGCAATACGACGATGTGATGAACCAGCAACGCACGGTGATCTACACCTGGCGCAATGACATCCTGACCACCGAGACGCCTCGCGAAGAGATTTTTGAAGTCGTGCAGGAAGTGATCGAAAATGAGGGTGAAGCGCGGATAACCGGCGCTGAGGCCGACACGGAGAGCTTTGTGACCTGGATGAACAGCACCTTTCCGGTGGGAGTGACTGCGAAGGATTTCGATTTCAGCGCAGGCGCGGAAGCCGTGGTCAAGACTGCGATCCAGCGTGTGCGTGATGCCTACGAGATCAAGATCAAGTTCGAGGATCCCAACGCTCTCGAGTCGCTCGAACGCTACACGCTGCTCGGTTCCATCGACCGGCTCTGGCAGGAGCATCTCTATGCCATCGACTCGTTGCGGCATAGCATCAACCTGCGCACGATCGGGCAAAAAGATCCGCTGATCGAATATAAGCGCGAGGCCTATTCCATGTTTTCGGACTTGATGAGCCGGATCAAGCTGGAGATTGCCAGCAGCCTCTTCCGCACCAGCGCGAGCATCACGGCATTTGAATCGTTCCTGCGTAACCTGCCGCAAAAATTCATTCATGAAGCCGCGCCTTCGGGATTGAGCGCGCCTACCGATGTTCAATCGGCGCCACATCCGCTTGAACTTGAAGAAGGGGCCGATGCCAATGGCCAGGCAGCCGCAGTTCCGGAGGAAAGGCAGTTGCCGATTCGTCACACCGGGCCGCAATTGAACCGGAACGATGTTTGCCCGCTCGGCACCGGGAAGAAATTCAAGAATTGCTGCGGTGCGGATGGTAAGACGAAGGGTTGTACAGGAGCAGGTGCGCAAAAATGACCGAGTCGGTGGAAGCGCTGCGGAATTACGTGCATTTTTTGCACGAGCATGACGGAGTGCGCCAGGTTCGTTTGACTCGCACCGCCCAGCAAGGGCTTCAGCGATTGGCGGCTGCAGTCAAGGCTTTGCCGGAATCGATTCCCAATAAGGGTGGCCCGGACAACTTGTTGTCCGGGCGCGCGCAGCGCGCAGGAGGCAGTCGCGAAATCTCCACTTCTTCAGCACCATCAGTCAATGAACCGCCGTTGGAAATTTCAGGTTCATCCAAGGTGGAGCAATTGCGTCATCTGGCGGAGCGCGCTTCGGTCTGCGTGAAGTGTCCGCACCTGGCTGCACGACGGCACAATGTCGTTTTTGGCGTGGGCAATCCGGATGCAAAGCTGATGTTCGTGGGCGAAGCTCCCGGCGAGGATGAAGATTTAAAGGGAGAACCGTTTGTCGGGCGGGCGGGTCAGCTCCTGACCAAGATGATCCTCGCGATGGGGTTGACTCGCGAGCAGGTTTACATCGGCAATATCGTGAAGTGTCGTCCTGACGTGCCGGAGGGTACGGCGGGTAATCGCAAGCCGACGAAGCAGGAAATGGAGACGTGCGTTCCTTATTTGCGTGCGCAAATCGAGGTGATCAAGCCGAGCGCGATGGTGGCCCTCGGTGCGACGGCGGTGGAGGGATTGTTCGGGCCGGTGGGAACCATCGGATCGCTTCGTGGAAAATTTTTGGAATATCGCGGGATACCGCTGATGCCGACCTACCATCCCTCGTATCTTTTGCGTAACCAGAGCAATACCGAGAAGCGTAAGGTATGGGAGGATTTGCTGAAAATAATGGAACAGCTCGAAATGCCGATCAGCGAGAAGCAACGCAACTTCTTCCTTCGTACCTGATTTAATCGACCATGCGGCACAAACTCTTTCTCCTTCCGTTGATCGGGTTCATGATCATTCCCGCGTTTGCGGCTATTAAGGAAACGCCTGCGCCGACCCCGGCGACAAATGATTTTTTCTTTCACGATGGTGATATTCCCACTGTTTTCCTTGGAGACAGCATCACTGAGCAGAGGATGTTCACCACGCTGATCGAAAGCTATGTGCTCTCCCGTTTTCCAAACCGGAAAATCACCTTCCGTAACGTCGGTTGGTTTGGTGATACGATGTGGTTGAAGCATCGCGGTCTCGATTTTGACGCCAGCCTTCAGCGTGATGTCTTTGCCTGGCAACCCAAGGCCGTCATGATCGATTTCGGCATGAACGACGCCCGGGAGGGCGATGCGAACTATCCGAAGTACCTCGAGTATGCGGCGAAACTGGTCGATGCCCTGAAAAAGGCCGGAATCCGTGTTGCGCTGGTCACGTCGAGCCCGAAAGAACTCTATGAGGCCGATGCGCCTGCCGGGAGTGCCTACAATCTCATGCTCAAGAAATACTCGGACGGCCTGAAAGAGGTTGCCGACAAGGAAAATGTTCCTTTTGTGGATCAACTGACGCCGGTTATCCACTTTATTGAAGCGGGACGCGAGTCGGGGCTTTTGAGCAAGACGGCTCCTTTACCCGCTGAGAAAGAGAAACGCCTGACGAATGACGGGGTTCATCCGAACTGGGCTGGTCATCTCATCATGGCAACGAGTGTCCTCCAGGGACTCCATGCGCCGGCGTTGGTCAGTTCGGCTTCCCTCGATGCGAGCGCACGCTCCACAACAGCCTCGGAAGGTTGCACAATCGAATGGCAGGACGCTCCCAACGGCGGCGTCCAATTCAAGCGCACCGATGAAGCGCTCCCCTGGCCGACTCCGTCTTTTGTCGATCTGGCGCTCAAAATTCCTGGCTTCGACCCGGCGACCGCCTTGAATCGCTACGAGTTAAAAGTGGCGGGTCTTGCGGAGGGTACCTACAAATTGAAGATCGATGACGTTGAAGTCGGCGACTATTCCAAGGCCGACCTGGACAAGGGCATTAATCTTGGTTTTGTGCGCAAAGGATCGATTTATGACCAGGGACAAAAGTTGTTTAAAGTGGTGTCAGAGAAAAACAATGCGTTCTTCGATCGTTGGCGCAATGTCCAACTCTATCAGGTTCCCGGCTGGCTGAAAACAGCGACACCGGAAGAAAAAAAAACGGCGTCGGAAGCTCATTCGGATATCAAGCTTCCCGACTGGTTGAAAAAGAATCTTGATGATATCGAAGCAGCCCGCACCGCCGAGATGGCCCGCCTCGACAAGGTGATTGCCGGCCAGGAGCAAACGATTGAATTGCTTCGCAAACCTGTCCCGCACGTTTTCAAGCTGGAGCCAATTGGCAAGTAAACCGCGCGACTTCTTCCTTTGCGCCTGATTTAATTGACCATGTTTCATCGAAGCTTCTCTCTTTTTTTGGTCGGTTTAATGATGCTGCCCTTGCTTGCGGTCGATACGGAAGCGCCTGCGCCGACAAGCGATTTTTTCTTTCACGATGGCGATATTCCCGCCGTTTTTCTCGGGGACAGCATCACCGAGCAGAGGATGTACACCACGCTGGTAGAAACCTATGTGCTCACGCGTTTTCCCACTTGGAAAATCAGCTTCCGTAATGCCGGTTGGGGTGGCGATACGGTATGGCTTACCAGGCGCGGAGATTTTAATACGGGTCTTCAGCGTGATGTGCTCTCGTTGCAACCCAAGTCGGTCACCATTGATTTCGGGATGAACGACGCCCGTGGAGGAGATGGCGCTTATCCCAAGTACATCGAGTATTCGACCAAGCTGGTCGAGGCCTTGAAAAAAGCCGGAGCACGCGTCGCGTTGATTACTGCTAGCCCGGAGGAAAAGTACGAAGCTGACGCGCCTGCCGGCAGTTCTTACAATCTCATGCTCAAGAAATACTCGGACGGTCTGAAAGAGATTGCCGACAAGGAAAATGTTCCTTTTGTGGATCAACTGACGCCGGTTATCCACTTTATTGAGGCAGGGCGCAAGTCGGGGCTTTTGAGCAAGACGGTTCCTTTAGCCGGAGGGAAAGAAAAATGCCTTACGAATGACGGGGTTCATCCGAACTGGGGTGGGCATCTCATCATGGCCACCGCCATTCTCAAGGGATTGCGTGCGCCAGCTTTAGTCAGTTCGGCTTCTCTTGATGCGGGGACTCGTTCAATCATCGCGGCCAAGGGCTGTGCGATAGAATGGCAGGATGCCCCGAATGACGTCGTGCAGTTCAAGCGCACCGACGAAGCGCTTCCCTGGCCGATAGATCCCGAGTGTGACCTGGCCTTGAAAATCCCGGGATTCGATCCAGCCACGGCACTGAACCGCTACGAATTAAAGGTGAAGGGGCTCAAGGCGGCTTCCTATAAGCTCACGATGGATGACCATGAAATAGGCACTTATTCCAGCGCAGACCTGGCGAACGGAGTGAACCTGGGCTTTGTGCGCCAGGGGCCGATTTATGACCAGGGACAAAAATTGCTCAAGGCCGTGGTGGATAAAAATAACGCATACTTTAATCGTTGGCGCAACGTCCAAGTCTATCAAGTGCCGGAATGGTTGAAAGCGAATCTCGATGATATCAAAGCAGCCCGCACAGCGGAAATGGCCCGACTCGACAAGGTGATTGCCGACCAGGAGCAAACAATCGAATTGCTTCGCAAACCCGTCCCGCACGTTTTCAAGCTGGAACCAGTTGGCAAGTAAGCAGCACGGCTTCTTCCTTTCCGCGTGATTTATAGTCGGGGAGTATTTTTTCGCAAAAAAAAAACAACGCGCATCTCACTAAATCGACTAGACTACTTGTCTTAACAGCGCTTCCTGCGGTTCTGGCATTTGCCGCGACGTATTTGCGCTGCCCTTTTTTCTCTATACTCCATGACAAACAAGCATCTTTATTGGCTTGATTGGGTGCGCTTTATTGCGGCCTTCATGGTGGTTGCTTGTCATGCGCGCGGCTATACATGGGTGGAGTGGAACCAGCTCGATTCAAACGATCAGACCAAGCTTATTGAAGCATTCTTCACCACCACCGAAGATGGCAGGGAGTGGGTCATCGTTTTTTTTGTCCTCAGCGGCTTTCTTGTCGGCGGTAAGCTCATCGAGCGATCATTGGCTCACACTTTCGATCCATGGGTCTTCGCCGTGGATCGAATAACCCGAATTTGGGTGCCCATGGTGCCAGCCCTCCTGTTCACGACAGGAGTTGCGCTTTACTGCGGTTTTACAATTTCATTCGTCGTCCTGCTGGGCAATTTCCTCTGCCTTCAAGGAATCTTTTGTGATATCTACGGGGATAATGTGCCCTTCTGGTCGCTCAGCTACGAAGTATGGTTTTATATCCTGGCCGGATCGGTGGCCCTGATTGTCATGCGACCGAACATGCACCGGCTAAGACTGTGGCTCATCCTGGCAGCTTGCTTTGCCGCTTTCACCAAGCTTTGGGCAGTTTATCTCTATTGCTGGCTCCTCGGGGCATTTTCCTATTTTTTATCTTCAGGCAAAAAATCAACCGGCCTTGGTTTTTTTGGTCTTTTTATTGCGCTTCTGGGAATCGGCTTGTTTAAAATGTATGGGGATCCGGGACCGATAGATGACTTCCTCCATGCATCGCTGCCATCTCCCAATATCGCGTGGCTGGTCGAGAGCCTCGGATTTGGCATTTTCTTTGCCGACGTTTGTTACAGGGAACCGCACTCGCCCTTGATGATACGCTTTGAGCGATTGGGAACTTCGTTGGCTGCGTTTTCCTACACGCTTTACCTGACGCATTATCCCACCTTGCTTCTGTGGGGGCGCCTCTTCTCTGTTCCTCGCTACCCTCACGTGGATGCCGTCTCACTTCTTGTCTATATCTGCAAGATAAGTTCAACCCTGCTGCTGGCATGGTTGCTGTATCTTCCATTTGAGTCGCAAACTCCAGCCATCAGGAAATGGCTTAAATACCGGTTAATCCCACTGGCCAGCAGGCAATAGGCGTGTTTTCAAAATCAAAATGAAGGGGATGACGGGGAGGAAATAAAAATTCCATCAAAAATTCAGCGACGGTCATAGACCGCCGCTACATTTATAACTTTACGCCACAACTTTGGCTTCGGACTTTGCGGTGGCTGTGGCTTTTTTCAGGTACGGCAGCGTCTTTTCGACGGTGTTCTGGACACTGATACCGTATTTGATGCGGAGAGCCTCGGGTTTGCCGTGCTCGATGAAGGCATCGGGCCAGCCGATGCGGACGACGGGAACCTGCACGCCGCGGGCCTGCAATTCTTCCATGACCGCGCTGCCAAAACCGCCAGCGAGGACGTGATCTTCCATCGTGACGACGACTTCCGCGCTGCGGGCAAAGAATTCGATAAGCTGGCCGTCAAGCGGTTTGACCGAGCGGGGGTTGATGACCGCGACCGAAAAGCCTTTCGCTTCGAGTTCCTTCGCGGCTTCCAGCGCCATGGGCAGAAGTGCGCCGAGACCGAGAATGATGGCCTGCGTACCGTGCTTGACCACCTCGGCCTTGCCGATGGGAATCAACTCCGGTTTGGCCTTGATGGCGACGCCGGGACCATTGCCGCGCGGGTAGCGAATGGCAATCGGCCCGTCGTGATGGAGGGCGGTGAAGAGCATGTCGGAAAGTTCGTCTTCGTTCGTCGGCACGAGATGCACCATATTCGGGATGCAACGCAGATAGCTGATATCGAAAAGACCGTGATGCGTGGGGCCGTCATCACCCGACAGGCCGCCGCGATCCATGGCGAAAACCACGTTGAGATTTTGCAGGCAGACGTCGTGGACGATCTGGTCGAAAGCGCGCTGCAGGAACGTCGAGTAAATCGCGCAGAAGGGCTTGTAACCCTTGGTGGCCATTCCTGCGGCGAAAAGCACCGCATGTTCCTCGGCGATTCCGACGTCGAAATATTTATCCGGGTGCTTGGGTTGGAAGATGTCGAGCGCGGTGCCGTTCGGCATGGCACCGGTGATCGCGACGACTTTCGAGTTCATGTCGGCCAGCTTGACCAGCGATTCGGCAAAAACCTGCGAATAGGTCTTCGGGCCGGTGGAGGTCGTCTCGACACCCTTTTCAGGATCGTAGGTATTCGGGCCGACGCCGTGATATTTCTTCTGCTTGGAAATGCCGATGTCGAAGCCCTTGCTCTTCTGCGTGATGACATGCAGGAACACGGGATGATCGTGGTGCTTGGCAAAGTCGAGTGTGCGGATCAGGTTGGGGAGATCGTGGCCGTCGATGGGGCCGTAATAGGAGAGGCCCATTTCCTCGAAGATCAGGTTCGGGCGGTGGCCGGTGGAGAGGAGTCCCTTGACGGCCCCTTCCGCCTTGAGCGCAAGCGCCTTGCCGGTTTCGCCGGTGAAACGCTGTACCAGCTTTTCCATGCTGCGATGGAGGTTCTCGTAGCGCGAATCGGTGACGATGCCGTTGAGGTACTTGGCGATGGCGCCGACATTCTTATCAATCGACCATTCATTGTCGTTGAGGATGACGATGAGCCGTTTGGTGTGCGACGAAATGTTGTTGAGCGCCTCGTAAGTAATGCCGCAGGTAAACGCCGCGTCGCCGCAAAGTGCGACGACATGCTCGTTACCGCCGCGCAAGTCGCGTGCGGTAGCCATGCCGAGAGCGGCGGAGAGGGCCGTGCCCGCGTGACCCGCCCCGTAGCAATCGTGTTCGCTTTCGGTGCGAAGCATGAACCCGTTGATGCCGCCGGGTTGGCGAATAGTGTCGAAACGGTCGCGGCGGCCCGTGAGAAGTTTGTGGACGTAAGCCTGATGGCTGACGTCGAATACGAAATTATCGGTGGGAGTATCGAAAACGGTGTGAAGGGCGATGGTCAACTCGACCACGCCGAGATTCGGGCCGAGATGGCCCCCGGTCTTGGCCAGGACGGAGATAAGTTCCTCCCGGATTTCCTGGGCCAGCGTCGGGAGCTGTTCGAGGGAGAGCTTTTTGACGTCGGACGGTGAATTGATGGAATCGAGAAAGCGTGCCATAAGGTAAGAGGTGAGAGTTAGCGCGTTCGAGGGTAGTGAAGCAAGAATTATTGCACGGCTTATTCAGGCTATAGAGGGACACTCCAGGAAAAAACAGATGCTCCCTTTAATCTTGTCCAGGACAAGTATCGCCCATCATTACAGCGAAACCACCCTGCGACTTGCCGGGAGCGGTTGAACCTGTAACGTCTTCTTAACGTCCAAGACGTAACCCAATCCACCCATTTTTGTGCGCATGAAACAATTTTTTCTTACGAGCGGTAGCCTGCTGGTCGCCATGTTGCCTGCCTTGGCTCAAACGTCCCCCACCGATCCGGTCACTGAAATGAGCAAGGATGCAACGGTGCTAAGCATGGTGGCCTCCGCCGGCTGGGTAATGATTCCGTTGGCGCTAGCTTCCATCGTCGCGGTGACTTTGATCATTTATTGCTTTTTCACGCTGACCGAAAAGAGCATCACCACGCCCGACTTGCTCGAACGCATGGAACCTTTTTTTGAGAATGAAGACCTCGATGGATTGGCGGCCTATGTGGCGGAACGTCCGCAGGCGACCGCCCGCCTGGTCGATCGAACCTTGAAATTCATCGAGCGCCATCCCGACGCCACCCCTGAATCGATCCAGGCCGTCGCGGAGACCGAAGGCAATCGCATCGCGGCATCGCTCAACCAGCGCGCTCTTTTCATCATGGATGTCGGCGTGATCTCGCCCATGCTCGGACTTTTCGGCACCGTGGTGGGTATTCTCAATTCATTCGGACATATTGCCGCCCCAGAGGCGACCCCGATGCGCACGATGATGCTGGCTGGCGGTGTTTCGCAGGCATTGATCTCGACCGTCGCCGGTTTGACCGTGGGTATCACCGCGATGGCGTTTTACGCTTATTTCCGGGGCCGGGTCGGGCATTTGATTTCCATTTTGGAATCGGAAGGAACCTTGCTGACCCAGGAGTTGATTCTCCTGAGCAAACGGCATCGGGTCACCCGATAGCTCTCTTTTCGCGCCATGAACCTGCGCCGCCGCATCAACCAGGAGCCTCTCCAGTTCCAACTCGCGCCGATGATCGACGTGATCATGTTCCTGCTCTGCTTTTTCCTGCTGACCTGGAACCTGGCGCGTTACGAGCAGGATCTGGAAGTAAAAGTGCCCATCGCCAAGAACGGCAAGGATCCGGCACGGCTGCCGGGGGAGATCATCATCAATCTCAGGCAAAACGGCACGGTCGAACTGGAACGGGCGACGCTTTCACTCGCTCAATTGCAACAGAAGTTAAGCGACATCTCGAACGTCTTTCCCGATCAGGCGGTGATCCTGCGCGGAGCGGAAAATGTCGAATACAAGCACGTCGTGGAAGTGCTTGATATTTGTCGCGCAGCAAAACTGACCAATATCGCCTTTGCCACGAACCGTCCGGGAAAGGAAGGTGCGGCGCAATAACGCTTAAAATTGTAAGAACCAAAATCCGTCATCCCAATCCTTCGACAAGCTCAGGGCTAAAGGCAAGTCGAGGGATTCTGCCACTATTGAATTGAATCATTATTCTGCTCGCTAATTGCCACTTTAACAGCCCCGGCTAAGGATACGAAGCCGCTAAAGCATCCTAGCTTTTGACCCTTTTGGTCGCCGAACAGTTTGCGGCCAAGGCGAAACAACTCTATAAATAGAACAGATGAAATCACTCCAAGCAGACATCCTTCATGGCGACTGCCTCAATGTTTTACGAAGATTTCCAGACGAAAAATTTGATTTGGTTGTCACGTCGCCACCCTACGCGGACCGGCGTACTAATACCTACGGTGGCATCAAACCGGAACGGTATGTTGAATGGTTCCTCCCTCGTGCTGGAGAGTTTAAGCGAGTGCTAAAAAAGACAGGTTCATTCGTGCTAAACATTAAGGAAAAAGTCGAGAGCGGCGAGCGGCATACTTACGTGCTAGACCTGATCCTCGCTCTTCGCGAGCAAGGCTGGCTTTGGACAGAGGAATATGTTTGGCACAAACGGAATTGCCACCCCGGTAAATGGCCGAATCGCTTCCGTGACGCTTGGGAACGGTGTCTCCATTTCACGCGCGAACACCATTTCAAAATGAATCAAGAAGCGGTTATGGTTCCGATGGGAGATTGGAAGGAAAAGCGACTACGATCACTTGGGAAAAATGACATTATTCGTTTTAATTCCCAAGTCGGCAGTGGATTTGGGAAAAACATCGCTAATTGGAAGGACCGCGATCTTGCCTTCCCCTCCAACGTGCTGCACTTTGCGACGGAATGCGGCAACAAGAAGCACAGTGCCGCCTTCCCAAAGGCACTACCGGAATGGTTTATTAAACTCTTCACCGACCCCGGGGATTGGGTTCTCGACCCTTTCGCTGGCTCGGGAACTACTTGCGTTGTTGCGCAAGAACTCGGTAGAAATTCCGTGGGTATCGATAAAATTGAGGAATACATAGAACTTGCACGCCGAGAGGTTATTGAAAATCCAATATCAATGTTTGAAAAACCATCGAAATATAATGGCCGTTCCAAGAAAACTCTCTAATTCCGATCTCACCGCGTACATTGAAGGGAGTATTCCCGACTTCCATACAGCGCGACTCGCGAGCTTGGGAAAATTAAAACTTCTCGATTTAATTCGGAACAAGAACCCATATCTCTATCGAGCTAAGAACATCCTTATCGCTTCGGATTTGGTATCCAGTTTTCTTAGCGCACACCTTTCCTCACAAGAAGAAACAATTTTTGGTACTTTTCTTGAACGGCTAGCGGTGTTTGTGGCTGAGACAGTCTGGAATGGTAGAAAGTCCACAACAGAAGGTATTGACCTTGAGATTGAGAAGGGTAGTGCGCTGCATATCGTCACCATTAAGAGTGGGCCGGATTGGGGCAACGCAAGCCAGGTTGCCAAGATGCGCGATTACTTTAGAAAAGCGGCTCGGACATTAGCCACCAATGCCGGACGTCGGACACTCGTTTGCGTTAATGGTTGTTGCTATGGCCGAACTACTACCGAAAATAAAGGCGACTATTTAAAGCTCAGCGGACAATCTTTTTGGGAATTTCTTTCAGAAGACCCGGAACTTTATCGGCGAATCATCGTCCCAATCGGCTATCGCGCTAAGGAGCGTAATGATAAGTTCCAGACTGAGTTTTCGAACGTCGTAAATCAGTTCACAAATCAGCTTGTCACTGAGTTTTGTAAGAATGATGGCTCAATTGATTGGGACAAACTCCTTTCATTTAATTCGGCCAGACCTCATCCAAAAGTCAAAAAATCAAAATAGGGCACTACTCGCATGTCTGATCCCTCGACAGGCTCGGGATGACAGTTTTTTTAATTAATATGCAGCGATCAACGGCTTCCTTTCTCCTGCTTTCGGCGTTCCTGCTGACGGTTTGCGTGGCTGCGGCCCAGACCACCAATCCCCCCGTCGCTCAGCCCGTTAATCCAGCGACAAACGCCGCGCCTGCTCCAACTGCGGGCGAGATGGTCGTCACTTCGCCGGCTGCGGCGCGATTCGATAGCGCGATGGTGGTTTTCAATGCCGGGCAATACGCGGATGCGGTCAAGGCGCTTTCCGATTTCGTACGCGACTTTCCAAAGGATCGACGCTGCGAGGAAGCGCTTTATCGTCTGGCCGAATCGTACCGTAATTTAAACCGTATCGCTGATGCGCTCGCTGCCTATACTTTTCAGGTTCAGGGCTATCCTGACGGCCCCTTTCGCGTTAATGGTGAGTTACGGCGTGGTGCGATTTTTTTCGATACGGGTAAGATAACCGATGCGATTGTTCCACTGCAGTTTGTCGTCGATAAAGGCAGCGGCGACCTGCAACAAGCCGCCAAATATTTGTTGGGACGCTGTTTCCTGGCCACGCAAAAGGAAACGAATGGCGTCGTCTTATTGCAGGCTCTTGTCGATCAACAACCGCCGGGAAAATTCGCCGGTAACGCCGCCCAGACACTTGCCGAACTGGATGACTCCGGGAATCATTTTTCCGAGGCGCTGGCACTTTGGCAAAAGGCGCTCGCTCTTGCGAGTGACCCGGCCGTTCAGGCCACGACTGCGGCGCGGGGTGGATGGTCGGCGCTCCAGGCAAATCAATTAGCCGATGCGGAAAAGCTTTTCCAAATCGCGCGCAAACTTGATACCGGTGGTAATTCCCGCAAAGTGGCGAATACGGGTTTGCTGCGTGTCCTCTTCCAGCAGAAACGGTTCACGGAATGGCTTGCGGTTTATCTCGTTGAAAACGACAAGCTGCTCGACAGCGCAAAATCGGAGATTCTTTACGATCTGGGTCACACGCAATTTGTCCTCAAGCATTGGCCTGACGCGGTGTCCGCTTTCGATCTATACCTCAAGGAATTCGGTGCCCAGGACTCGGCAGTGACTGCGGCTTACGAGCGTTTTTTGGCTGTTACGGAGATCGACCCGGCTAAAACGGTGGGTGAAGCGGAGGCTTATTTGAAAGCGTGGCCTCAGTCGCCCTATCTCCTTCGCGTAAAACTGCTCCAGGCCCAGGAATTATCGCGCGAAAAGAAATTCACCGAGGCGCTACCCCTCTGGCAAAGCCTGGCGAACGAGGCGGGCGACGCAACGTGGCCACATCGGGACATTCTACTCAACCTTGCCCGTACCTATGACGAGTTGGTCAATTGGCCGAAGGCCGCATTGGCCTACCAGGCTTATCTCGATGATCTCGCCGCCCATCCAGGCGACAACAAGGAAAAACAGGCGCAACAGGTTCTGCGTGCCCAGGCTCGCCTTGCCGTCTGCCTGCAAAATGCCGACCAGTTGGTGGCCGCGACCGATGCGTGGAAAGCCGTGCAATCCGAGGCGCCCGAAGGCTCGGCTGAGCAGCAGATGTCACTCGAATCGCTGGGCCTGATTTATGCGCGGGGAGGTCCATCGCAGGAAACAGCGATGGTTGCCGTTTTTCGTGCGCTGCTGGATAAATTCCCCCAAAGCAAGTTGCGCGCGCTGGCCGCTTTTTCGGTGGGTGATTCGCTCTTCAAAAATCGGGATTACCCCGGTGCGTTGCCGTTTTTGCTCGAAGCTCGCAATAGAGACGCCAAGACCTGGATGCAACCCGCCACGCAACGGATCGTGCTTGGCGCTTATGGCCAGAAGGATCACGACAAGGCCATTTCATACCTGAAGGAATACGAAACAATTCCACTGGCAACCGATCCCCAGGCGCAAATCGCGGCCCGGCTTCCCGCTGCCCTCTTTTACTGGCTGGCGGAAACAGCACGCAAGTCGGGCAAATGGAACGAAGCTGAGAATTTTTATGCGCGAGTAACGCAACATCCCGATCCGGGCGACCTGCTTGCGGGTGCCTGGTGGCAACTCGGGGAGGTGCAAAGCAAGCGCAAGGAATGGCTCGCGGCAGTGACCAGTTACGAAAAATATCGCCAGCTTAAACCCGACACAAAGGATGCGACTGCGGTGCTGCTTGCGCTGGGCCATGCGCAACTTGGCGCGCAAAATTACGATGCAGCCAAGGCGCTCGGTCAACAGGCGCTTTTACAGGAACCGGAAGGTCCGAACAGCGCTGCCTCGCGTTCACTTTTGGCTGAGGTCGCTTTTGGAACGCAAAATTATCCTGAAGCGGCGCGGATGTTTGCCACCCTGGCTGTTCTTTTTGACGATCCCAAAATCACCCCGCAGGCGATGTCACGTGCCGCCGATGCCTTTGAACAGGCCGGTGACGCCAAGTCAGCAGCCGACTGGAGGCAAAAGCTCAAGGTAAAATATCCTCAATATCAATCGAGCGGTTTGTAAAAGAGTCCTGCTAAGAACAGGTTACGATACCGAAGTTGCTTGTTACTCCACAATTTTTGAAGCTAAAGTAGGTTAAGTAACGTCAAATACCTAACATGAAAATAACCTCCCTTCGCACAACCGCACTGGCCTGCGCGGCTTTTGCGATTTTGTTTATCAGTCCCAATCAGGCTTCAGCATCCGTGGCTTTTGATATTCGTGTCGGGCCGGGTGGTCCGCCACCTCCGCCCCACGCCGACTATCGCTGGGATCGCCCCCATCGCAGTGCCGTCTGGATTGCCGGTCATTATGAGTGGCAGCATGGACGCTATGTCTGGTTTGATGGATATTATGAATATCCTCCCCATCCCGGTGGAGTCTGGGTGCCAGGCCGCTATGTGGTTCGTGGCGGAGCTTATTTCTACCGTCCCGGTCACTGGGAATACTAGCCCGAGGCTAAGCTTTTCTATCAGTGCGCTGTTCCAACCAGCGTGCTGATGGTGAGGATGATTAAGCCGGATGTTTCGCCGTGCTTGATCGGATAATGATTTCGACGGGCAATTGACGTGGCTGGACGGTTTCACCCTTTTGCAAATCCAGCGCGAGGCGCAGGGCCATTTCGCCCATTTCCACCTGTGGAACCCGCACGGTCGTCAACGGCACACGAAAGTTTGCCGCGAGGATTCCATCCCCGAAACCGACCACGGATACATCTTCGGGTATACGGAAGCCCTGTTGCAGCAGCGTATCCACCGCACCGATGGCCACGCTGTCATTATGTGCGACTACAGCGGTAAAAGGCGCTTTTTCGGAAAGCGCCTGGGCCATTGCCTTCTGTCCCGAATCGATGTCCTTCCCTGCGAGATAGACGCGCGTGTCCGTGTAGGCAACTCCCGCCTCGGACAAGGCCCGTTGATAACCGCTAAATCGTCCCGCGCTGGAGGAAGAGCCGTTCGGGCCGGCCAGAAAAAGAATTTCGCGATGGCCCAACTGCAATAAATGTTCCGTGGCAATCTGGGATCCGCGATGGTCATCACAAACCACCCAACTGACATGAGGAAAATTTTCCGCGCCCGCCGGATAGGCATCCAAAAGTACCGTTGGAATCCGGCTTGAACGCAACAGTTCCAAAGTCGCCAGTCGATGTTGCCATCGGACAGCAGGCACGAGGAGCAGAGCCTCCACCTGCCGGGCGATCAGCTTTTGCACCTCGCGCATCTCATTTTCAGCGCGATCCAGGGAATGGGCCAGAAGGACTTGTAATCCGCTCGACTCCGCCTGCCGTTCCACGCCCCAGACCAGGTGCGAATAATAAGTATGATTTATGTGGGGAACGACGACACCGACGAGACCGCTACGACGCGAACGCAAATTTTGTGCAGCCCGATTGGGGATGTAATGACGTCGCCGTGCTTCGGCCTGTACACGCGCTTTTGTACTCGCGCTGATATCGGGCGCATCTCGAAGAGCCTTGGAAATGGCCATAACCGACAGGTTTAACGATGCAGCCATTTCCTTGAGCGTTGACATAGCGTTCCTTCAATACCACGAGCAGGGTGGAATCGTCCATGAGATCGAAGAGTGAAATTGAAGCAAACCTCGGGAAATTTCAGTCAGACAGACCGTACGAAACAAAAATGGACTTGGATAAATAAACATGGCTTGTTTAGTAAATAAATTAAAATTCCGTAACTCTCGGTTACAACCGCACGTCAATGATGCAGGCGCGATTAAAGCGCTTAAAAATGGAAAGTATTCCCGACTCAATTCCCAAGGTTGTCTTCCTCCACATTCCCAAGACGGCGGGAATGTCGCTTCGAGGTCTCTTTGTGAAGAATTATCGCGAGGGAAAACACTTCAATACGGAACTGGGAAGCGGGATGATCGAAAATTGGGGCAAATGTCTCTCCCGGATAAAAAAAATGTCGGGGGACGAACTCCGCCAATATCTGATTTTCAAGGGGCATATGCCGTTCGGTTTGCATGAGGTGCTGCCGTTTCCCGTCGAATACATCACTTTTTTACGCGATCCGGTCCAGCGTGCCGTTTCTCATTACAAGATGTTATGTCGCAATAAAATAATCCCTTCCGATCATCTGATCGATTCTGCCCAGACCGATTGGAACCTGGCGAAATATCCAGAACTTGGTTATTCCTTCGATAATTGTCAGACGCGCACATTGGCCGGGGTCGGCACCGACCTGCCCTTCGGAGCCTGTTCCGGGAAGCACTTGCAAATGGCCATGGAAAATCTTGATCGTCACTTCAAGTTTGTGGGCCTGACGGAACAATTCGATCTTTCGCTCATGCTCCTGGGCCGCGTTTGCGGTTGGAAATGGCATTTTTATGTTCCGGATAATGTTTCCGCCAATGGCTCCTTTTCAATATCGCCTGATCTCGTGGAGGCGATTCGCCGCCTGAACCGCTTCGATTTTGAGCTTTATCGTCATGCACAGGAACGATTCCAGCGCCAGGCCGATCATTATGGCTGGGGATTGAAGGCGGAACATCATCTCTACAGCCTGGGTAATCGTCTTCACCAACAGCTCCACATTTGGGGGCATCGGGTGAAGCACCGGTTGGGCATCGAGCGGAGAAAAGCCATGATTGCCGGTCTTCGCTTGGAAGCCGAAAGGCGAGTCTAGGCAGGCGGCCACTAATTAGAATACGACCGACGATTGCCTTTTTTGGAAAGTCGGCCATGCTTGGCGGCTCATGCAGTCCATTATCGTATTTTTAATCCGCGCCTATCGCGTCGTTTTTGCGCCGCTGAAAGTTATGTTCGGCATGCAGGGCTGCTGCCGGTTTAGTCCCACCTGCTCCGCCTACACGGAGCAAGCCATTTGCACTCACGGCGTTTGCCGGGGACTTGGCTTGGGATTGCGTCGTATCTCGCGTTGTCATCCATGGGGAGGGGCAGGATTTGATCCGGTGCCTCCATCCTCCTCCTCTTCCTCCATTCGTTTAGCCTGAAAGAGAGTTTATGGATCGCACTGGCCGTATCGTCGTTTTTCTCTGTGTACTCGCGATGTTCGCGTTGTTCATTTTTTATCCTGCGCCGTCACCCAAGCTGCCTCCTCCCGTTGCCGTAGCACCTGAGTCATCGGCGCAGACATTAACCGCGACCAACAATAGTCCGACAACGATCCAGCCAGTCACCCCGACGCCAGTTCCTTCTCCGCCTGTTCCAATCGTCGAACAACTGACTTTTTTAGAGAACGATGAACTGCGGGTGACCTTCACTTCCCACGGTGCGGCGATCAAGGCAGTGGAACTCCTCAAGCACAAGGAGGGTAAAAACGGTAACATCATGCTCAACGAGCAATCCCATGAGAACGTCATGGATCTCAGCGGATGGCCGGGAGCGGATACAGTCAGCTTTCAGGTTAAGGAAGGTCTCCCGGGCAGCGTGGTCTATTCCGGTGATCTGCCCAACGGGGTGAAATGGGAACGGGCTTACGTTCTCGGCAAGGATTATGCCCTTCAAGTGAAGGACAGCCTGACGAATACCGGCGCGACGGAAGTCACCCTGCCTGCCTATGGCCTGAGCGTAGGTCGGGCTGAACCCCTGCTAGTCGCGGGCCATTACCAGCCCGTATCCAACATGTATCTTGGCTCGGGCTGGCTTGCTCAAAAATTTCATCTCACGACGGTCAGCGATTTCAATCCGGGGTTCATCCCCATTATCGGAACCAAGACGCATAATGAGAAAGAGATGTTTTCCAGCAAGGATGTCGATGCGGCTCCCTTGAAATGGCTTGGCGTGGAAAATCAGTTCTTCACCGTCCTGCTGACGCCTTCCGCAGACCGGCTCATCCAACACGCCGATTTCCATTGTTTCAACCCACGCGACTCATACGGTTCCGTTCCTTCCACCGTTGAACCTGACATTGAGGCCTCGGCCTTTTTCCCGGAAGTCAAAGTCCCTGCCGGTCAAACGATTGCCTTGAATTACGGTATCTACGCCGGGCCGAAGGATTATGACCATCTCAATGCGCTCGGAGCCGAGCAGGGCGAATTGATGAATTACGGCATGTTCGTTTTCTTAATCGTGCCGATGTTGAAAATTCTCCATTTCTGGTACTCGATTTTAGGCAGTTATGGAGTGGCCATCATCCTCCTCACTTTGATGATCAAAGCCATCACCTGGCCTTTGCAAAGCATCGCTAATCGTTCCGGTAAACGGATGCAGGCGCTGGCACCGAAATTGAAAGAGCTCCAGGCCAAGCACAAGGATCAACCCGAAAAGCTCAACACCGAGACGTTTGCCATGTACCGCGAATATGGGGTGAATCCGTTTGGCGGGTGTCTGCCTGCTCTCGTCCAGATGCCCGTGTTCTTCAGTCTCTATTACATGCTGATAAACGCGGTTGAGTTGCGCGGGCAATCGTTTCTCTGGGTTCACGATCTCACCCAGCCCGATACGGTGTACACGTTGCCCATCATGCTTTTCGGACAGCATCTCGCGCTGAATCCGTTGCCGATCATGGTAACCGGATTGACCATGGTCATGATGCGGATGACACCGCAGATCGGCGATCCCCAGCAGGCAAAGATCGCCCAATGGATGCCACTGGTTTTCCTCTTCATTTTCTACAACTTCGCCGCAGCGCTTTCGCTCTATTATGTCATCAACAATTGCGTTTCGATCGTGCAAATTTATCGCAATTTGCGCAAGCCGTTGCCCGAGTTGAAGCGGATTCCCAAAAAGAAAGCGGCTTAGGAGGAATCCATCATCCCTCGACAAGCCCGGGATGACGGCTTTTGCAAAGGGACATGAAAATTTCCCGCGTGACTTGAGCGCGACGGCTGCTTTCAATTTACCATGCATATTTTTGTCACAGGCGGCGCGGGTTATATTGGCAGCATCTGTTCCGAGGAACTGATTAACGCCGGACACAAGGTCACCGTTTTTGACAACCTGACCGAAGGTCACCGCTCGGCGGTCGATAAGCGCGCGCAATTCATCCAGGGCGATCTTGCCAACCGGGAGGAAATTTTCGCTGCCGTCGCAGGGGCAAAACCGGAAGCGGTCATGCACTTTGCCGCCAACGCGCTCGTGGCGGAATCGATGACCAATCCCTCCAAATATTTTCGCAACAACGTGGCCTCCGGACTCAACCTCCTTGATGCCACGGTCGATGCCGGGGTGAAGAAATTCATCTTTTCCTCCACCTGCGCGACTTACGGCACACCGGAAAAAATCCCGATGGATGAACGGTTGATCCAAAAACCGATCAATCCTTATGGCCAGTCGAAACTCATGTTCGAGCAAATCCTTAACTGGTACGACAAGATACACGGGCTGGTTTACGTCAACCTGCGCTATTTCAACGCCGCCGGTGCAAGCGTGCAGTTTGGTGAGGATCACCGCATTGAGACGCACCTCATCCCCAACGTCCTCAAGGTCGCTCTCGACCAGAAGGAAAAAGTGGAGATTTACGGTGAAAATTACGCCACGCCCGATGGCACCTGCATTCGCGACTACATCCATATTCACGATCTGGCCGCCGCCCACATGCTCGCTTTGGGGCGTGAGACGAGCGCCAGTTACAACCTCGGCAGCGGCGAAGGCTTTTCCGTGCGACAGGTGATTGATATTGCGCGTAAAGTGACCGGCGCGCCCATTCCAGCGGTAGTCAAGGAAGCGCGCGCGGGCGATCCACCCCGCCTTGTTGCCAGTTCACATAAGATTACCAGCGAACTCGGCTGGCGACCCAAATACCCGCGCCTCCAACCGATCATCGAGAGTGCCTGGGCCTGGCACCAGAAGCATCCGAACGGTTACGGCGACTGATGCAGGCATGTCGTCAAACTTGACAGAACCGTTTGCCTCCGCAAACTTCGCATTCGCCTGCCACTTTTATGATTCACCATCTCATGCTCCTGACGACCAAGCCGGAAGTTATCCCCTCCAAACTGGAGGAAATCATGGTGGAAATCCGAATCCGGCTGCTGAAGATACCGGAAGTCAACAACCTGCGGGTGGGCAAACGGGTCGATACGACGAACAATCCCCACACCTTCTTCTTTTCCTTCGACGTGGAAAATTTGGACAAACTGGCCTATGTGCACGAGAACGCCGTTTACATCCAATTCGAGCGACAAATACTCGGGCCTTTCGTGACCGCCACCAAAACTTTGGACTACGAGATGGAGCCTTGCAAAGATGTGCGCTACTCGTAGAAAAGTTCCATCAAGTGCTTTCTAAATCTCACTTAACCGAGCTTAAGTAAATTCGTAAAAATAAGTTGCCATCCATTCTTTTTGTCCAGATAGTCTCAACTTCAACCCCCAACAAACGGAGAAATATAAAAATGAAATTCAAAGCTTTTACCGTGGCAGCTCTTTTAGCAGCCATCTCGATCTCGGCTCATGCCGGAGATTCCAAGGACATGAAGGATATGAAGGAAATGGCTCCCGCTCCTGCATGTGACGCCGGTTTTTATGTGGGCATCTATGGTGGCGCCCAATTTAGCACCGACTACGGCAATGACCGCCGCACGTTGAGCCTCGCTGGCGGCAATCTTGACGTTCCCGGAGCCAGCACCAGTGCGGATTGGGGTGGCGTAGGTGGAATCAAAGCCGGTTATAATTTCGAGTCATATCCTATCTTTGACGGTTTGCGTCTTCAGCCTGGAGTGGAGGGTGAAGCCCTTTACATCGGCTCTACGAGCACGGCAACTTCCGTAATTCCTATTAACGATAATACGTCTTACAATTCAGCAGCCTGGTTTGTGAACGGAATCCTCCGCTTCAAACTCGACTTCCCTCTTACGCCTTATATTGGCGCAGGTATTGGCGGAGAATATATCACCGCTCACACAGAACTCGTTCCTGTCGCAGGTCCCGGCAAGATCACTGGTTTGAACAGCAGCGACGTCGATTTCGCCGTGCAGCTTCTGGCCGGTTTCGACTACGAAGTGGTTCCTCATTGGAGCCTCTTTACGGAATATAAGTTCATCGATGCCTTGGGTACGGATCTCAAGTATTCCAACGTGGCAGGAATCTCCGGCCTCGATTACCGTTTCAAGCCCGATCAACTTCAGCAGCACCTGATCGTTGCTGGTGTGAAGTACGGTTTCTAATCCAGTCCTCAAACTGGTTAGCTGAAAACCTCGGACGAGTTTCTCGTCCGAGGTTTTTCTTTAGTGAGCTTAAATTGTCGATTTCCGAAAGAAGTTGTCAAAAATCCTTTTTTCCTAAATAATGCCTCTCCCAAAATTAGCCCGGAGAAAATATGAAATTAAAAGTTATTGCCAGCACAGTCCTTTGCGCAGTTATTACAGTTTCGGCTTACGCTGGTCCTCCTGATGCCAAGGAGATGAGAATGATGGCTCCTGAGATTCGTCCTACCGATGCCGGCTATTATGTCGGTGTCTATGGTGGTGCCAACTTCGCCCAGAACTACAACACCCACACCTCGATTGATCCTACGGCCACCTCTTTCCCTTCGACTGGCGTATTTAAGCAGGGTGGCAGCACCAGTGGTGATGTAGGAGGCGTTGGTGGAATCAAGGCTGGTTACAATTTTGAATCCTACACAATCGACGGCGAATTTAAGCTTCAGCCTGCCGTCGAAGCCGAAGCTCTTTATCTGGGTGCCAAAGCCAAAACCACGTTTAGCTATTTGGGAAGCCCTGGAAGCACCATTACCGAATCGAGCACTCAGGACTCGGGTGCCTTCATGGTTAATGGCATCATCCGCCTCAAGACGGGTACAATACTCACTCCCTACCTTGGTTCTGGTATCGGTTTGGAATATACCAAGTTGAGCAGGGCCACTTTAACAAGCGCGACTGGCAATACGAATAGTGGCAACAATCACGTCAATGCCGATAACCTCTCGCCCGCTGTCCAAGGATTGATTGGTTGTGATGTCGAAGTTTTCAGGAACTGGGATGTCTTCACCGAATATAAGTACCTGGTTGCAATCGATCCCCAGTTTTCTTCAGTTAATTTTTCCAATCTGGCTGCTGGTTCGCCCAATAGCTATACCTTTAAGTCGGATTATTTGGGGCAGCACCTGATCACCGCTGGTGTGAAGTATAACTTCTAATCCTGTCTTCAAACTGTTCAGTCGAAAATCCCGGACAAGTATCTTGTCCGGGATTTTCTTTTATTTTCCGCACGCCTGATAATAAAACCCATTTTTAAAAAATTAGGACAAGGCGTGCATCTGAGCCGGCAATGCCGTAGTGTTGTTTCATGCGGCTAGACATTCCACGAGCGCTGACTTTTCGCTATATCCTCGCGCTTGTACTTGTAGCGCTTCTTTCCCTGGGGGCTTATTTGACGCTGCACTTTGGCGTTATCAGTGGACGCGAAAATGCGCAATTTATCAGCATTAGCGAAGCACAGCAGGTGCATTCGCAGCGCATCGCTTTTTTCGGTTCAATGATTGGGAACGCTCAATCGGTTGCCGAAAGGGAGAGTTATCGAACTCAATTGCGGGTAAGCATTGATGAAATAGCGAAAGATGAGGAAGCCCTGACCCATGGTGATGCCACGCTTGGTCTGCCCCCCAATCTTTCATCGGGGTTACAGGCGCTCTATTTTGGCGAACCCTGGCATGTCGATAGCCAGGTTCAGGCTTATCTGGGCGCTGCGCGGAAAGTTGCGGCGGCTTCGCAAGAGACTCTGAATGCCAGTGATCCGAATCTGCGGTATATCCAGGAAAAGGCTCAACACGAGATGCTTGACGGACTGAATCAGATTGTCCTGCAAGCGCAGAATGACCGTGAGGGGAAACGGCACATGTACCTGTTGACCCAGTTGATCATCTTCACTCTCATCATCCTGACGCTTCTGACGGAGATTATTTTGATTTTTCGGCCCATGGTGAACTTGATTGTCAGGGAGACCCGGCAATTGACCGCTTCCGAAAAGCAGTTGATGGCTGTTTTCAACACAGTCAGTGAAGCCATTTTTTCCACGGATGAAGAGGGGCGAATCCTCTCGGTCAATAGCGAGGCGGTGCGGCTGTGGGATTACGAGGAAGATACGCCTCTCATCGGTCAAAATGTCGATTCCCTCTTCATCGACGAAGGTTTTTTTGCGCAAGCGCGTGAGTATTGCATCAATGAAACGACGGTGACTTATGTTGAGGCGAATGCCCTCTCGCGCTTGGGGCGTCATTTTCTCTCGGAAGTCACCCTGGACCGGACGGTCGTGGACGGAGTGGTTCTATATACCCTGGCGGGAAGAGACATTACCGAGCGGCGTCAGAATGAGAATCGATTGTTGGAAGCCAAGACAATGGCTGAGGTGGGTAACCGCGCAAAATCGGAATTTCTGGCCAACATGAGTCATGAAATTCGTACACCGATGAATGGCGTCATTGGCATGACCGGTCTTTTAATGGAAACAGAGCTTACGTCCATCCAGCACGAATTTGTCGAGACGATCCGCATCAGTGGCGAAACCCTTCTCTCCATCATCAATGATATTCTCGATTTTTCGAAGATCGAAGCGGGCCGGTTTACGTTAAACCATAATCCCTTCGATCTGCGCGGTTGTGTGGAGGAATCCCTGGATGTCTTGGCACCGAAAGCCATCGAAAAGAAACTCGACCTGGTCTATTACATTCACGAGGACGTTCCGGCCAGCCTGGTGGGGGATGATCATCGCTTGCGTCAAATTCTGCTCAACCTCGCCGGTAACGCGGTCAAATTTACTTCCGAAGGCGAAGTTTACATCGAAGTCGAGGCGCATCAGCTCGCGACCGATCGGGAGGATCCGACTCAAGACCACGATTTATGGGAAATCAGTTTTGCCATCAAGGACTCTGGCATCGGCATCGCCCCGGAAAAGATGGACTGTCTTTTTCAAGTCTTTAGCCAGGTTGATGCCTCCGCTACGCGCACTTATGGGGGAACTGGTCTGGGCCTTGCTATTAGCAAACGATTGATAGAACTGATGGGTGGATCGGTTACGGTCACGAGCGATCTGGGGCATGGATCGATTTTTATTTTTACCATCCAGGCTCCATCCGCCCCGGCACGGCGCAAAACATTGACTGAAATGGTGGGGGCGAAGCTCGAGGATCGCCGTTTGCTTATCGTGGATGATAACGAGACGAGCCGTTCGATGCTGGTTTTGCATACCCGCCGATGGCGCATGGTAGTGACCTCATGTGCTTCGGCAAAGGAAGCGCTTGATTTGCTCAGTAAGGGCGAGAAATTCGATGTGGCTGTCATCGATATGCTCATGCCTGAGATGGATGGCCTCTCTCTTGCCATGGCCATGGGGAAGATACCCACTGCGGCGGCGACGCCTTTGATTTTACTTGGCTCCAGCGTGACGGATGAACAGGATCCGCGTTATCGTCAGGCCAATCTTTTCAGCAGTATTTCCAAGCCTTGGAAACCCCTGGCTCTGCAACGGGAATTGCTCCGGGCGACTGGCCGTGAAAATGAGCCAGCGACCACCACACGGAGTACCCAGCGGTTGCTCGATGTGAACTCTGCGGGGAATCTACCGGTTAAAATTCTCGTGGTGGAGGATAATCCGACCAATCGGCAGGTGATGCTCACGATTCTCCGCGCACTTGGTTATCAACCCGATATGGCCGAAAATGGCACAACGGGCATTGAGATGGCCGAGAAAGGAAACTACGATCTCATCCTTCTCGATTTACAGATGCCGGATATCGATGGGTTCACCGTCGCGCGTCATGTTCGAAAACATGTGGTAAATCATCGCCCCACGATTGTCGCCGTTACCGCTGGCGTTACACCGGAAGATCGACAGCACTGTTTCGATGCCGGAATGGATGATTATGTGATGAAACCTTTCAAGGTCGGCACGATCAAGGAAATCGTTTTAAAATATGCGCGGCAAGTAGGCCCCGACCGAACCATGCACAAGAAGTGATTGGGTCATTTACGCCATTCATGCGTTAGCTCGTTGAGCGACGAAAAAATGGTAGGTTTGTTCCGCAAGTTTGGCCTCGGGAACGGAAAGAATTGTTTCGGAAAGAAAGCTCAGGCCAAGATCGGCGGCCATTTTTCCCATGGCGTGAGAAGGGGTGCTTTTTTGTTCGACCGCAAATCCGAGATGGCCACCGGGACGCAGTGACTGGACGATGGAAGGAAGGGCAACATAATAGGGCACATAGTCACCGATCAGTCCCACGGTAATGGCGAAATCGTAAGGTATTGACAGGGTGGGATACTCTTTCGGCAAAAGCAAATTGGCACGTTGTAGTTGGCGGTAACAACCCGTTTCCCGCGCCAGATTGAGCATGACAGGTGAGAGATCGAGTCCGTCCAAAAGTTGGTGCAGTCCGGCCGTTCTTAAAGCGAGGCCCAGCACACCGGAACCACAACCGAAATCGATTCCCTGGGCATCGGGTTGAAGATGAGACATCAGGGCTTCCGCTGCGCCAGATGGAACTCCAGTGGCCATGATTGCCCGATGATACTCAGGGCCAAACCGATCGAATGCCGCCTGTACCATCGCCACGGAACCGTACTCTGACGCCCAGATGGTATCTTCAATGGGAGATTTCATGGATTTTCCTTGGCTTTCTGGACGGGAAAAACTTATATCAAATTTGGAAATAAGACACGTGCTAGGCGCGCTGTCATCCCGAGCTTGTCGAGGGATCAGACACACCCTGCTTATCCAAAAGTCAGGCGATCACGAAAAGCCATCGGATTCAAACTGCATAACTTGTCAATTACCCCTCACGCGTCTGATCCCTCGACAAGCTCGAGATGACGGATGATTATTTTGAAGATGCTCTCTCAATTCCTCGAATTAAGGTGCTACCTCAAAACGGTGTGGATTGAAGAGTTTTCTGTTGTGGTATAGTAGGCATGGTTCGCTTGGATTGCTCCACGGAACATCAACCCCGCAAAAATGGATAAGGCTTATGCAAAAAATAGTCAAAACGGACGAAGAGTGGAAAAAGCAACTGACCGATGAACAATATCGAATCACGCGCGGGAAGGGGACTGAACGAGCTTTTTGCGGCGTGTTTTACGACAATCATCGCGACGGTATTTACCACTGTATTTGTTGCGATCTGCCGCTCTTTGCTTCCAATGCCAAATTCGATTCCGGCACAGGCTGGCCCAGTTTTTTCCAGCCGGTAAAAAAAGAAAATGTTGAGACCGTGACGGATTCCAGTCACGGCATGGTTCGCGCGGAAATTGTCTGTGCACAATGCGACGCGCATCTGGGTCATGTCTTTGAGGATGGCCCGCCACCGACCAAATTGCGGTATTGCCTGAATTCGGAAGCCTTGAAATTTGTCGAGTCGAGCAAGGAAAAAAATGGAGTTCAGGCCGGTCTGGTACAGGCAAGTTTTGGCGCGGGTTGCTTTTGGGGCGTTGAAGCCGCATACCGACAATTGCCGGGAGTTCGCGAGACAGCGGTTGGCTACCAGGGCGGTACGCTCAAAAATCCGGGCTATGAGGATGTCTGTACGGGACGTACGGGTCATGCGGAAGTGGTGCATGTCGAATTTGACCCTGCCGAAATTTCCTACGATAAATTATTGGAGCTTTTCTGGTCGAAGCACGATCCAACAACGCCGAACCGGCAGGGGCCTGACGTGGGAACCCAATATCGATCCGTGATTTTTTATTATACACCAGCGCAGAAGACGGCAGCGGAGGCTTCCAAGGCCGCGCTGGATGCATCACGTCAATTTTCACGACCGGTGGTGACCCAAATTCTTCCCGCACCCGATTTCTATCGCGCGGAAGAATATCATCAGCGTTACCTCGAAAAACGAAATCAACGGAGTTGTGCTATCTAAGAGGTTTGTCATCCTTTGAGGAACTCAGGATGACACGATTCTTAAAATTCAAGAAAAGCCTTGCGGGTTTTTCCCTGCTGGAATTGCTCCTGGCCATTGTGTTGATGGTTTTTCTGTTTGCAGTTTCAATCGGTGGTTATACCGCAGTGGTTCAGGCTGCCGCTTTAACCACCAGTGCGGAAATGATCAACGATACCTTGAGCACGGCGAGGCAGAGCGCCATGACGCAGAACGAGACGGTGGAGGTAAGAATTTATGATCTGCCGCCACAACCCCGGCAGTTACCAGTCTATGGTGCGATGCAGCTTCATTGGCTTAAGGCTGATGGAACGACGCCTCCGGTCGGTAATGTATTGTTATTGCCGGCATCGGTGGTCATGGATGCCACCCCCGAGCATTCTTCCCTCATTGGCGCGAACAACCAGATCGCGACCCCGGATCCGACCGACACGCAGCTGAATAATCAAACACGGGTCTTCCATTTTCTACCCGATGGGTCCACCGATTTGAATCCCGCAACCAAATGGTTTCTCACCCTGCGTGCGGCAACGCAATCCGATCCGGCTCGTTTTCCGTCCAATTGGGCCTGTGTGCAGATTGATCCCACCACTGGGCGTGGACAGATTTATCGGCCTTAGCAAGAAAATCGTCACCTATCCGTCATAAAATTTTCGCGAGTCTGCATTGCAAATTGCTGCCCACGACTTATAGAAAGCCAATGGGAATACCGTCAGAACCGTGGGATGTCGCGCGTGCGCTTAACATTTATAACATCGCGCGATGGGGCACGGGCTACTTTGGAGTGAACGATGCGGGCAACATGACCGTGCGCCCAATCCAGGATCAGGGGCCGGTGCTCGACTTTGTTTCGGTGGTGGAGGAAGCACGAGGCCGTGGATTGACGTTTCCTCTTTTGTTGCGTTTTCAGGATTTATTGCGTCACCGCGTGCAGGTGCTCAACGAAGAATTTCAGGCAGCCATCGTTGAAGCTGGTTACCAAGCTCCCTATCGTGGCGTTTTCCCGATCAAGGTGAATCAGTTGCGCGAGGTGGTCGAAGAGATCATGGATGCGGGCGCGCCCTATAAATTCGGCATCGAAGTCGGCAGCAAGCCCGAGTTGTTTGCCGCACTGGCCATCCATCGCGATCCGGAATGCCTACTTATCTGCAACGGCTACAAGGATCAGCTCTACATCCAGATGGCGCTGTTGGGACGCAAGCTTGGCAAGACGACAATCATGGTCGTCGAAAAAGTCGAGGAACTGAAATCGATCATCGAAGTTTCACAGCAACTCGGCGTTCGTCCCATCGTCGGTGTTCGCATTCGGCTCCTGGCGAAAAGTTCAGGCAAATGGGCAACCTCCGGGGGAGAGAATGCCAAGTTTGGACTTTCCACCAGCGAAGTCATGGAAGCGACTGAAATGCTCAAGGCACACCAGATGGAGGATTGCCTCAAGCTCATGCATTTCCACATCGGATCGCAAATTCCCGACATCCAGACGGTCAAGCGCGCCGTGCGGGAAGCGGCCCGCTATTACGCCAAGCTGAAGCAGCTCGGTTTTCCATTGGAATATCTCGATGTGGGCGGCGGCTTGGGCGTCGATTACGACGGCAGTCGTTCCGCTTACGACAGCAGCACGAATTACACCCTCGGCGAGTACGCGCGCGATGTGGTCTATAACGTGGCCGATGTTTGCAACGAGGAAAAAGTGCCGCATCCGACTTTGATCAGCGAAAGCGGTCGCGCCATTGTCGCGCATCATTCCGTGCTGATCGTCGATATCTTCGGGGTTATCGAGAAAACCAAGGCCAAGCCATTCGAGATGCCGGAGGGAGCCAAGCCGTCCAAGCCCGTGGCGGCCCTGCTCGAATTGCGTGCGACCTTGAATAAAAAAAATCGGCGCGAACATTTTCACGATGCGGTGCAGATCAAGGACGACGCCCAGGCCCGCTTTGATCTCGGCCTGCTCGATCTTGCGACCAAGGCCCAGGTCGAAACGCTTTTCTGGGAAATTGCCGAGAGTGTCGTCCGTCTTTTCCGCGGTTCAAAATCGATACCGGACGAGATCAACCAGTTGAAGGATTCGCTTGGCGACCAATTCCTCTGCAATTTTTCGGTGTTTCAATCGCTCCTGGATCACTGGGCGCTGGGCCAGCTTTTCCCCATCGCTCCGATCCATCGGCTCAACGAAGCGCCGGAACATAATGCGACGCTCGTCGATATTACCTGCGATTCAGACGGCAAGATCAGCAAGTTCATCGACGGCGAGGACGAGGTGCGCCAGACACTGCCGCTCCATGCACTCAACGGAAAACCTTATTACCTTGGCATCTTTCTTTTGGGTGCGTACCAGGACATCATGGGCGATCTTCATAACCTTTTTGGTCGCGTGAATGAAGCGCATGTCTTCCTCGATCCCGATGAAGAGAGCGGTTTCTACATCGAGGAGACCATCCCCGGCAGCACAATCGCGGAAGTCTTGGGTGATGTGCAGTACGACGCCACTTTGCTCGAACGTGGGATGAAAGAGCAGATCGACCGGGCGATCAAGGCGGACGTCCTCAAGCCCAACGAAGGCATGCGCCTGCTCGAATCTTACGAGCAGGGGCTTAAGACATCCACCTACCTGCAATTTTAAAGATCGCTCGGCGGAGGCGCGAGTGTCTGGCCTGGGCGATAGGTGGGTTCTAGAACAACTTCTGAAGCCGGTTCGCCGGTCGTGGCTGCATGATCCAGAGCTTCTGCAGCGCGCTGACCGGCGGTAAAGAATTCGAATCGTACGGTGGTCAGCGCTGGCTCAATATAATTGAGGTAAGGCCAGTCGTGAAAGCTGACGATGCTGAGATCCGAAGGAACCTGAAGATTTTCGTAACGGCGTGCCTGAAAACTCACCATGGATCCGAGGCTGTCGTCGAAAGCAATCACGGCGGTGGGGCGTGGGCGTGAGTGTAGAAGTTCCCTGGCAGCCTGGAAGATGCCGCCTTCCTGGTCATGGGCTGAAAATTCGGGTATATCGGACGGGTTGATACCCGCAGCATGCAATGCTTCATGAACACCTGCCCGTTTGGGCGCATCAAGACCAACTTCAAAACCCGACAGCAGGGCGATTCGGCGATGACCCAGTGCCAGCAATTGTTCCGTCATAGTCCGGGCAGCCGTAATCTGGCCGAGGCGAATCTGGGGCCCTGGCAGGGACGATTTCATCGCGAGGATATAGGGTAACTTTCGATCCTGAAGCACGGTTAAATCCTTGAGCGTCACATCTTGAGGAAAAACGAGGACGCCGCTCAGGCCGCTGGCCATTTCGGGTCGCCATTCCTCGGGTGCCAGGCCGATCAGTACGACAGCCGAACGGAGGGGAGTCATGACGGTTTGCACACCACGGACTATTTCGGCAACCGGGCGGTGCTCGGCGGCTTGGGGAGATTTCATCAAGACACCGATATTTCGATGAACACGTGTCAAACGGCCATGGGCGAAGGTGCCTTTGCCATGTTTGCGGAAGATCAGGCCACGGTTTTCAAGATCACCTAAGGCAAGTCTGACTGTAACACGGCTAACATGAAATCGATCGCAAAGCTGATATTCGCTGGCGATTGGAAAAACGGCTGGTTCGGGGTTACTTAAGATCTCTCCCGTAAGTGCGGCTACCATCCGGGAGCGGGCGGTTGAGGTACGTTTTTTTATATACACCTCCTACTATTTAACACATATCTCCTAAAATCAACTAATAATTTCATTTTTTTGAATCATGTACACAAATAATTAAGAATGGGGACGTGCCTCATGGCGAATTGGATCATCAAAACGAGTATAAGGTGCATGGAATAAAATATCAAGTCGGTCGGTGGGGCCGTTACGTTGCTTGGCGATATTCAGTTTGTAGGGGATGATGGTATCTTGGGGACGTTCATTTCCGTCCTCGTCCTTGGTGGCATCAGGACGGTGCAAAAGCATCACCATATCTGCATCCTGTTCGATGGCACCTGATTCACGCAGGTTATGGAGGGCAGGCTCGGCCCCTGCTTCTTCGCTGCGGCGGTTGAGCTGGGCGAGGATGATGATGGGAATGGCAAGCTCCTTGGCCAGCGCCTTGATGCCGCGTGAAATTTCGGCCACTTCATTCTGGCGATTATCCTTGGCCTGGGTCGATTCGGAGCGCAGCAACTGGAGGTAATCGATGACGAGAAGCTCGATTCCGTAGCGATCTTTCATTCGGCGTGCTTTGCCGCGAAGTTGGTTGATGGTGAGAAAAGAAGAATCGTCGAGGTAGAGAGGCCATTCCTTCATGTCGGCTGCAATCATGCGCAATTTTTGCAGCGAGTGCTCGGTAAGCGTGCCTTGGCGAATATCCTGCAGGCGTTCGCTGGCGTAGGAGGCCAGCATACGGAGCATCAGCTGTTCATTGGTCATTTCAAGGCTGAAGATGCCGACAGCGTAGCCCGGCTTTTTCCAGGAATCGGTTGCCTCGTCGTAACGTCGATCAAGCGCATGACGTGCAAAAGTCAGGCCAAGGGCTGTTTTACCCTGGCCGGGGCGCGCGGCGAGAACGATCATTTCACCTGCTTTCCAGCCAGCGGTGAGTTCGTCGAGCTTATGGAATCCGGTGGGAAGTCCCTGGAGGTTACCTTTGCGTTTCTGGAAATTTTCGATCAGTGTGATCGCCCGGTCGATTTCCTCCCGTGCGGAAACGGTTGAATTGGTCAGGCCCTGGTTGGTGACGTGAAAGATGGCGCTTTCCGCGCGGTCAAGCACATCGGACACCGAGTCGGGCATGTCGGCAATATCGGTCACGATGGTGGCGCAGGCCGATTGCAGGCAGCGCAGGAGACTCTTGTCTTTAACGATCCGGATGTAGGAGCCGACGTTGAGATGGGTGGCAAAACCAACCAGTAACTCCGCCAGGATTCCCGGGCTGTCCAACGGTTCGGCGAGTTTGCGATCGGTCAGCCACTGGTGAATGGTCATCACGTCAATGGCTTCGCGCGCATTGTGCATTTCCCGCAATGCGCCGAAAATTTCCTGATGGGCGGGAACAAAGAAATCTTCCTTGAGCAATGAGACGGTGGCTTCGTCGATTACCTCTGCTGGTTGCGCCATCATACAGCCGAGCACCGCTTTTTCGGCTTCTGCGCTGTAGAGCGGTATCATGTCTCTTGTTGAAGAACCTTCGGTGGAGGCGACGCGGCTCCGCCGTGTTGGGGGCTTGGGATTGGCGGAAGGCGAAGCGGGCATGATCATGGAAGTATAATGGGGAAAAAGTTGAAAAGGAAATTCAGTTGGAGGTGCATTCTTCTCGGGAATCTCTCTTTAGCAAGAGGAGACTTGTTTTTTCTTGCCCCGTACATCGGCGCATCTCATCCACAGGTTATTGGGGTGTTTATTCGCAGAGTTATTCACAAAATAGCGGATACCATGCCATGTCACGCCTTGCGCTGTTTTGTGGGAAAAGTCTGTCATCCCGAACGGAGGTGAGTCGAAAGTGTATTCGATTACAAGATTAACCCGAACCGCAGTTGAGGGATATGGTTCGATATTAAAAAAAGCGTGAAATACGCAGGTTCGGTTCCTCCCTTCGACTTCGCTCAGGGTGCGGCTTGCTGCCGCAGTTACCGAAGGATGACGAAAAAAAGAGGCGTCCATGTTAATCGATAATGTTCCACTGAGGAATTCGCTTCAAGTGATTTTGCATCGTCGGGGCGTTGGAAGCCGGGTAGCATGGATGCATCGCCATGAATCGACCTCCACCGACAGACGCAAAGACAGGTGGAGCATCTCCTACGCCAGCCCGGCGTTTTTTTAGGCGCATCATCGTTCAGCTTTTGCGTTTGCGCGTTTGGGTGACCGAGCGTGGGCCGGGAGATTTGTGGGAATCGAATTTTTTCTGGGCGGGATTGGTCGGTTTTTTCGGAGCCATTGCCTCAGTGGCTTTTCGCGAAGGGTTGCGTCAGTTGCAACTGATTTTGCTTCATTACGATGGTTCCCTGGAAGGGGCGGCCAGCGATCTTCCATGGTGGGGGCGTCTATTAATACCTGCGGTTGGCGGTCTAGTTGCGGGGATGATTCTGCTCCTCGGTCAGAAATGGGAAACAGCGGGACGGTCGCTCGATTTCATGGAGGCGGTTGTCCTGGGCAACGGAATCATCCGGGTACGCGCCACCGTCGTTAAAAGTCTTTCGTCGCTGGTGACCATCTCGACCGGCGGTTCCATCGGGCGCGAGGGATCAATGGTGCAACTCTCCTCCATGTGCGGTTCGTTGCTGGGTCGCACGGCCAGGTTTACCCCGGCGCGATTGCGACTCCTCGTGGCCTGCGGCGCTGCGTCCGGTATTGCGTGTGCTTATAATGCGCCGTTCGCCGGGGCTTTTTTTGTGGCGGAGATCGTGCTCGGTTCCATCGCGATGGAAAGCCTTGCGCCGATGTTGGTCGCGACGGTGGTTGCCACGGTGACGGCGCGGCAATTTCTCGGGGCGGAGCCTGTTTATCACATGCCCAACTTTGGAGCTGTTCCCAACTGGCAGCTTATCGCCCATGCTTTACTTGGTGTTTTTGCGGGACTGCTCGCACCGCTTTTCTTGCTGCTGTTGCGCGGGGGTGAAGCATTATTTAAACGCGGGCATCTGCCGGTTTTTCTCAAGCTCGGGCTGGGCGGCCTGGTCGTCGGGGTGATTTCCATTTGGAAGCCTGAGGTGTGGGGTAACGGCTACGGAGTGGTCGAATCGGTGTTGAACGGCGATTGGACCTGGGTGGCCCTTCTGACCATTCTTGTTTTGAAGGTGCTTGCGACGGTGGCGACGACCGGAAGCGGCGCCGTGGGCGGTGTGTTCACGCCGACACTTTTTTGCGGGGCCATCATCGGCTCTCTTTATGGAGAGATTTTGCGCGCGTTACTGCCCGACTCGCACATCACGCCCGGCAGTTTTGCCGTCGTCGGCATGGGATGCTTTCTCGCCGCCACGACCCGCGCGCCGATCATGGCTATTCTGATCATGTTCGAGATGACGCTTAATTACGCAACCGTCATGCCTTTGATGCTCGCCTGCGTGTCGGCGTTTTATGTCGCTCGCAGTTTGAATGTCGATTCGGTTTACAGCCGGCAGTTGCACGGAGGTCGTTCGCAGTCCGAGCCGCCGCTCTTTCTTTTGCATGTGCGCGACTTGATGAAAAAGGAGCCCTTTTGTGTGACGGAGACTGCCGGGTTCGAGCAGATTGCGGGCGCGCTGGCCTCGCATACGTTCAAACATCTTTATGTCGTGGATGCGAATCGTCGTTTCCTGGGGGCCATTGCCTTGCAGGACTTGAAGCCATTTTTACAGGACAAGGATTTGCCGCAGGTTGTCATCGCGCTCGATCTCATGCGTGATGACATTCCTGTCCTGACGGGTGATTCGTCTCTCAAGGAATCGCTCGAGATTTTTGGAAGACACGATGGCGAGAGATTGCCGGTCGTGGATAACCCGAAGGATCGTCGCCTGATCGGAGCCCTGGCCAAGACCGACGTGCTGCTAACCTTGGCTCACGGTGTGGGTGCTGCAGAGGATGCCGGTTCCAGTGGCGCTTAAAAACCTGTCATCCCGAGCTTGTCGAGGGATCAGACACGTTTTCATTTTCCTAAAAATTTAACGATCACGGAAAGACCCTGCATTCCAATGATCCAACTTGTGGATTATTCCTAGCGTGTCTGATCCCTCGACGAGCTCGGGATGACCGAATTTTTTAAAAACTTTGCCAGTAAGTTCCTAATTTTACCGGGCGCTTAAAATTGGATAACGACGCGACCAATCGATCAGGAGCAGGTAGAGGAACATGTCATCGAAGAAAAAGATGTTCATGAACACCAGGCTGAGCAAATGAAACGAGAGCATCGTGGGGATAAAAATCCAACGATAATGGGATGAGACCAGACAGAGAAGCGCCGTCATTTCAAACAGCGTGATGAAGGGCAAACCAAGACGAAGCATGAGCGTGACCAGGGGCCACTCAGGGACATGCCAGCCGATGTTCGTGTTGAAATAATAGCCGCGCAAACTGGCATCAACGGCCCAGACTTCCATCGTGTCGCCGGTGAAGACATGGATGCCTCCGCTCAGCATCCGGTTAAGGCCGACAAGTGTGTAGGAGAGGCACAAGATGGTGACGATGGTCACGAGAGGAAAGGAACTCCACGTCTTGGATTGGGAGGGTTTTCCCCCACCAAATTTGACCTGAAAATAATCGGCCCACGCGAAACCAGCCAGCACGGAAACCGCCAGCAACGGAACGATGTCGGTATGCACGGCGGGACCAAAGCTGCGAATCAGGGAGGAATAAATTGTCAGTAAAATAGCTGCGACTGTGGAGGTAAGATGGAACGCGCGATTTGTCAGGCACAGGATCAGGACAAAAAGTGTGAGAACGAGAAAAGCAGTCAGGCACGATGGAGTGAGTAATTGATCCACCGCTGTTGCGGGCAGCAACGCAAGTAAACCGACGGGTGAAATAAGTTCGCGGGGAATTTCGGCCAGGCGCCAGAGAGGATCCAGCAATAACTTGCCGATCCACAAGGCCACGATGCCCAAGCGCGTCAGGCGCAGGAGTCCCGGCCCCGCCTGCTCGTGGAGCAATTCTATCGGGCCGATGAGATGTCGTAATGCTTGAGAAGTTCGCATGAAGGTTGGGTGCGCGATTCGTTGGTGGAGGGATGAAGTTTTACCGCCATGACCATCAGGTCGACCTGTTGGACGGGATCATCCGCGTGTTTTTGATTGTAGATTTTTGCCAGCACACGAATGAGGCGCTCGGTCGCGTCGGGGTTTGCGGGAAGATCAAATTGAACAATCGAGGGGATAAGTTGCTCGACCAGAAGGCGGACGTTTTTGCCGCTGGCTGTCGTGGCGATCATTTCGCGGCAGAGGACGGGGTCTTCTTCGCGGGCAACCGGGAAAATTTCCCACGCGACGAGGGGAAAATACTTGCGAGTGTTCAGTGTGAAGTGTCCCGCAATCATCCCGCCAATGAGCAGGGCGAAAATGACGCGATGCGCAATGGGCATGCGCGTCACCCAGCGGATCATCGGCGGCCAGTAACGAAAGGCGAGCAACAGGGCGATGAGCAGGCAGGCCTGTCCGGTGATGCTGAAGGGTATGGGGTGAGGATCCGCGAAGGAGAGCTTCCAGATTAACAGCGCGATGCAGAAGCAAATGGCTGTGACCGCTATCGCCGGATGAAGCCGAAGCGGGGTGCGCGCGGCTTTACTCATGCCTAACCATGTACCAAACCGCATCCGCAGGGAGAAGCGGTATCTTTGGATGGAGCAACCGGTTGTTTGTCCGGATCGTAAGAGAGGTTTGGTGCGAGCCACTTTTCCATCGTGGGAATATCGAGGTTCTTGCGACGGCTGTAATCCTCGACTTGATCGCGGGAAATGGAACCGACACCGAAATATTTGGCATCAGGATGCGCGAAATAGAAGCCGCTGACGGCGCTGGCCGGATTCATCGCAAAGTTTTCCGTGAGCGAAACGTGTGCATTGGCTTCGGCTTGGAGCAAATCGAAGAGCAACCTTTTTTCCGTATGATCCGGGCAGGCGGGATAGCCGGGCGCGGGACGAATCCCGCGATAGTTTTCCTTGATCAAATCGTCGTTGGACAGATTTTCATCCCGGCCAAAACCCCACGCAATGCGGGTTTGAAGATGGAGCCATTCCGCGCTCGCCTCGGCGAGACGATCCGCGAGCGCCTTGGTCAGGATCGAGTTGTAGTCGTCGTGATCGGCTTCAAATTGACGGGCGATTTCTTCCACGCCAAGGCCGGTGGTCAGTGCGAACGCGCCGAGATAATCGCGGCGTCCGCTCTCTTTCGGTGCGATGAAATCGGAGAGTGCGTAATTGGGCTGATCCTCCGGTTTGTCCATTTGCTGGCGCAGGGTGTGGAACGTGGTGAGGACAGAAGTGCGCGATTCGTCGGTATAAAGTTCGATGTCATCACCCACGCTGGCAGCGGGAAAGAAACCGTGAACCGCGCGTCCATGGATCAACTTTTGGTCAATAAGGCGGTTGAGAAGAACCTGTGCGTCATTGAAGAGTTCCCGGCAACGCGGGCCGATCTCGGGATCGTCGAGGAGCGCGGGATAGCGGCCCCGGATTTCCCAGGCGTGAAAGAAAGGCGACCAGTCGATGTAGCTGGCGATTTCGCGCAACGGCAAATCATCGATCACCTTGAGGCCGGTAAAAGCGGGCACGGGAATATCGACCGTTTTCCAGTTCGTGACGAAATGACGACGACGGCTTTCCACGAGGGAGAGAAGCGGCTTGGTCGGCTTCTTGCGTTCATGGGCAACGCGGGCGCGTTCGTGTTCAAGGAGATTATTTTTGATGAACTCGGCCCGCTGGGTTTCGCTCAGGAGCGCGCTGACTACGCCGACGGCACGCGAAGCATCGAGGACATGGACTGTGGGCTTCGAGTAATGTTGCGCGATTTTGACCGCCGTGTGAGCCCTGCTGGTTGTCGCGCCGCCGATGAGAAGCGGAAGCGTAAAACCTTCCCGTTCCATTTCCCGGGCGACGTGAACCATTTCATCGAGCGAGGGCGTGATGAGACCGCTCAAGCCAATCACATCAACATTGAGTTCCTTCGCGGCGGCGAGAATTTTTTCGCTCGAGATCATGACGCCGAGATCGATGACTTCGTAGTTATTGCAGGCGAGGACAACGCCAACGATGTTCTTGCCGATGTCGTGCACGTCGCCTTTTACGGTCGCGAGCAGCACCTTGCCCTGCGCCTGCTTGTTGCCAGTGCGCCGCTTCTCTTCCTCCATGAAGGGGAGGAGATAGGCAACCGATTTTTTCATCACACGGGCGCTTTTGACGACCTGCGGGAGAAACATTTTTCCATCGCCGAAGAGATCACCCACGACGCTCATGCCCTTCATCAGCGGGCCTTCGATCACTTCGAGCGGCGTGGCATATTTCTGGCGCGCCTCCTCGGTATCGGCCTCGATGAAATCGACGATGCCCTTGATGAGCGCGTGGCTGAGTCGTTCCTCGACGGGCAACTGCCGCCATTGCGCCTCTTCCTTCGCTTCAATCTTGCCGACTTTCTTGTAACTTTCGGCAAAGGTGACGAGCCGTTCGGTCGCATCGGTGCGGCGGTTGAGAATCACGTCCTCGACGCGTTCCTTGAGGTCAGGCTCGATCTCTTCGTAAACCGCGAGCATCCCCGCATTGACAATGCCCATGTCGAGCCCGGCGCGGATCGCATGGTAGAGAAACACGGCGTGCATCGCTTCGCGTACCGGATTGTTGCCGCGGAACGAGAACGAGATATTGCTGATGCCGCCCGAGACGCGCGCGCCTGGGAGGTTTGCCTTGATCCAGCGGGTGGCTGCGATGAAATCGACCGCGTAATTATTGTGCTCCTCGATGCCGGTGGCGACGGTGAGGACGTTGGGATCAAAAATAATATCCTCGGCGGGGAAGCCGACATCCTTTGTCAGAATGTTGTAGGCACGGGTGCAAATCTCGATGCGTCGCGCGAGCGAATCGGCCTGGCCCTGTTCGTCGAAGGCCATCACGACCACGGCGGCACCGTAACGCCGCACGAGTTTGGCGCGTTCCTTGAAGGCGGCTTCACCTTCCTTGAGGCTGAGCGAATTGACGATCGGTTTGCCGGGAATGCAGCGTAACCCGGCTTCGATGACGCTCCACTTCGAGCTGTCCACCATGATCGGCACGCGGGCGATTTCGAGTTCTGCGGCGATGAGGTTAAGAAAACGGGTCATCGCCTTTTCGCCGTCGAGCATCCCTTCGTCGAAGTTGACGTCGATGATCGCAGCGCCGCCCTCGACCTGCTGACGTGCGACGGCCAATGCTTCGTCGAATTTTTCATCGAGGATCAGCTTGGCGAACTTGGGCGAGCCGGTGACGTTGGTGCGCTCTCCAATCAAAGTGAACGGAATTTCGGGACGAAGCGTGAGGGGTTCGAGTCCCGCGTAGGAGGTAGAGGAGGGGTGTTGGGGGAGGGGACGCGGTGCGACGTCGCGCACGGCTTCAGCGATGCATTTGATGTGCTCCGGCGTATTGCCGCAACAACCGCCCACGATGTTGAGCCAGCCCTGTTCGGCGAAATCGCGCATGAGCGGGCCCATGTCTTCGGGCAGGAGCGGGAAACCGGTGGGCGAAAGCGGGTCGGGCAAACCGGCATTCGGATAGCAACTGAAGTAGCAAGTGGCCACGCGGGAGAGTTCCTCGACGAAAGGGCGCATCTGGGCCGGGCCAAGCGCGCAGTTGATGCCGACACTGAGCGGTCTGGCATGTGCAACGGAAATCCAGAACGCCTCGACTGTCTGCGCGTTGAGCGTCCGTCCCGAATCGAAAATGGTGACCGAAATCATGACCGGCACACGTCGGCCTGCCTGCTCGAAAGCCTCTTCAAGGGCAAAAAGCGCGGCCTTGGCATTGAGCGTATCGAAAATGGTTTCGACGAGGAGCGTGTCGGCGCCGCCTTCCATCAGGCCGAGCGCCTGCTGACGATAGGCATCGACCAGTTCGACGTAAGTGACGCCGCGCGCGCCGGGATCGTTGGCATCGCGCGAGATGGATGCGGAACGATTGGTTGGGCCCATTGATCCGGCAACGAAACATTGACGGCCCGGGTTCGCGGCTACGAATTCATCGCGGACGCGGCAGGCGAGCCGGGCGGCCTCGACGTTAAGTTCCGTGACGATGTGCTGCAGGTCGTAGTCGGCCTGGGAGATGGTCTGCGCGTTGAAAGTGTCGGTCTCGATGATGTCGGCCCCGGCTTCGAGAAAGCTGCGATGGACGGAGGCGATGACGTCGGGTCTGGTGAGGACGAGAAGATCGCCATTTCCCTTAAGATCCTTGTGGTGATCCTTGAAGCGTTCACCCCGAAAGTCGGCCTCGGTTAGCTTGAACTGTTGCAAGGTGGTGCCCATCGCTCCGTCGATGATGACGATACGCTTTTGCAAAAGCTTTTCGAGGGGATGAAGGGCGAGTGAAGTCATGGGCTAAAGAGAATATGGCTTGGTGAGGGCATGTCAGGCAACACGATGCGTTGCAACTTATTGCCAGTGTCGTAGTAAACATATCAACGCATCTGGATACTTCAATATAATAATTTAGAAAGCAGAAATCCAAATCGGAGGAGCTTGCTGTGATTAGTGGAATCGGTGCAAGTTGGCTTCTTGACAAGCCCCTGTTGTCCAACGACCATTTACGTGTGAGTTACCATGTTACCTTGATCAAATCCGAGGAAGGCTATGCGGTATTCTGCCCCGGTCTTCCGGGATGCTGTTCTCAGGGTGAGACGGAACAGGAAGCCTTGCAGAATATCCGGGTTGCCATCCAGGAGTATTTAGGGGTGCTGGCTGACGATTGAAGAATTCCGGCGATTGCTGTAGTCCAGACTACTTGACTACCACTTCCCAGCGACCAGCGATCACCTCGGTGAAGCCTTTAAACTCGTAAAATCGCAAAAAGAAGGTATCATTTCATTTCGCAATGACACGCGCGCGCCTCACGGTTCTAATGACCGCCTTCTTTCTGCTGAACGGCGTATTGGGCTGGCAAAGCTGGCGTTCGGTCTCGGGCGCGGAACAACCGAATGAAAGCTACGAATCGACGCTCTTGTTTGCGCGGGTGATGCAGTTGGTGCGTCAGGATTATGTGGATGAGAGCAAGGTCAGTTACAAGGATCTGACCCAAGCTGCGCTACGCGGAATGCTTTCCTCGCTCGATCCGCACAGCCAGTTCCTTGACGAGGAAAGTTTCCAGGACATGCAGAGGGAAACGAAGGGCGAGTTCAGCGGGCTAGGCATCGTTGTCGGCGTGAAGGATGGATCTTTGGTGATCCTTTCGCCCATGGAGGATTCGCCCGGGGGCCGGGCCGGGATCATGCCGGGGGACAAAATCCTGAAAATCAACGGCAAGAGCACGGAAAAAATGACGCTGCCCGTCGCAATTCAGGCGCTCAAAGGAAAGACGGGTGAAAAAGCGCAACTCACGCTGCTACGCACGATTGCCAGCGCTCCGGGCGGCGGTAATGTTTTTGAAGTGGAGTTGGTGCGTGAAACAATCCGCGTTACATCGGTGAGAGACGCCAAGATGCTTCCGGCGGCGATGGCGGGCCAGGATAAGATCGGGTATGTGCGGATCGAGCAATTCGGCGAAAATACCTCGGACGAACTCGATCATGCCCTGGAAAATCTGGAGCGTTCCGGAATGCAGGAACTGGTGATCGATTTGCGGAATAATCCGGGCGGATTGCTCGATTCGGCGGTCGATGTGGCGGGGAAATTTTTGCCGCCGAACGTCGTGATCGTTTCAACCAAGGGACGCACTCCCGACCAGCAACAGGAATTTCGCGCACGAACCGAGCGTCAGCATCCCGACTATCCGATCGCCCTCTTGATTAACGGCTACAGCGCGAGCGGGGCGGAAATCGTGGCGGGTGCGCTCAAGGACTTGAACCGTGCGATCCTTGTCGGAGAGACGACTTTTGGAAAAGGATCGGTGCAGACGGTGCAACCGCTCGGCAATGGTGTAGGTCTCCGTTTGACGACGGCAAAATATTATACGCCTAGTAAAAAAACCATCCACGAGGTTGGAATCGCGCCCGATATCGAAGTGCCAATCACCGATGCGGAAGAGCGGCGCATCATGCTGGCCGAGACGAAACGTCCGTTGACGCCCGAGGAGCAGGCCGACGTGGCGAAGACGCAGGATCGACAGTTGGAACGGGCCGTGAGTTCATTGCGCAGCATTCGCATCTACAATGAACGTCAGGCGGCAGTCAATGCCCCGGCCAAGACAACGGCTTCCGCGAGTCAAAATACATCTAAGGCACCAGACGGGACGACGGCTCCAGGTGCGGCCCGATAAGTCCTGCGGAAGCTTCTCCCTATTCTTCCTTCCCTTGGCACGGCTCTTGCGGAAAAATCCCGTTTACAACTGGCAATACTCGCACACTGTTTCTTCCATAAATGCCCTCTTCCTTACCTGAGAACACTCCCGACAAGCTTTCCTCGGAAATCCGGCGACTGGGCCGCATTTTGGGCGAAGTCATCGTCAAGCTTGAGGGTAAGGCCATCTTCGATCTCGAAGAACGGCTTCGCCTGCTTGCCAAGAGCAGTCGAACCGGCGACACGAACTCCGAGCGCGAACTGGAGATCGCCGTCCAGAAACTCTCCGTTTCCGAGGCCGCCTGCATGGCGATGGCTTTCACTGTCTATTTCGAATTGGTCAATCTTGCGGAGGAGACGCATCGTGTCCGTCTGTTGCGTCAGCGTCGCCGTGCGCAATATGCGTCCCTGCCATCGCCGCCGATGCGCGAATCGATTGGCGCGGCATTGCGTGAATTGAAAGCCCGCGATGTTTCTCCGGAAGTCATCCAGCAGATACTCAACAAACTTTCCATCGAACTCGTTTTTACGGCGCATCCCACCGAGGCCAAGCGCCGCACCATGCTCAACAAGCTCCAGCGTCTTGCCGGGCGCCTGCATAATCCTGAGGCTTACATTGAGGACGAAATTACCGGCATCGCCAATCCCCGTGCCTTGGAACGGGAAATTACCTCGCTCTGGCTGACGGATCGTTCCCGCTCCGCCCGGCCCGAAGTCACCGACGAGGTTCGCACCGGCCTCTGGTATTTCGACACGACGCTTTGGCAGACGCTTCCGCTTTTGCAGGATGAATTCGAACGCGCATTGGCGGAAACTTATCCCACGGTCAAGGCTCCCTCGCGCTGGATTCGTTTCGGCTCCTGGATGGGCGGCGACCGCGATGGCAATCCCCACGTCACACCTGCCGTCACGGCGGAGACGCTCCTGCTTCATCGACGGCTTGCGCTTGATAAAATCCAAACCTCTCTGCGCGAATTATCGAAGCTTCTCTCGGTCTCCTCTTATCTCGATGCGATTTCACCCGAATTGGCGGAACTGCTCAAATCCGACAAATACTCCGATCCCCATGTCCGTGCCCTGCGAGACCGCTACCCGCACGAGCCTTATCGGTTGGCGCTTGCCGATCTTCGCTCCCGGCTCATCGAAGCGCAAAAAAGCGAAAGCTCGCAGTTGTTGTTAAGCGAGAAAACGGGAGGAGAATCAACCGCCATCCTAAAGACGGACGATATCGCTGAATTGCTCAAACTCATCAACGAAAGTCTCAAGTCCCATCGCGCCGCGCTCCTTGCTGATGGCGAACTGCATCGACTTCGCCAGCAGGTTACCCTCTTCGGCCTCAGTATCGCACGTCTCGATTTGCGCCAACATTCCGGTCGTCATGAAAGTGCCGCCAAGGAAATTTTCCATGCTCTCAATCTCGCGCCTGATTACACCGCGCTGTCGGAATCGGATCGGGTCTCCCTGCTCGTTCGCATTTTGTCCAGCCCGGCCCCCGCGCTTCAGTCCGATACTTTCAAGCCCGAAACAGGCGATGTCATCGGTTCGCTTCGAGTTCTGAAACGCGCCATCGAACTTTACGGCGAAGAAGTGGCAGGGGCTTACGTCATCAGCATGACCCACGATCTTTCCGATGTTCTCGAAGTCCTCGTGTTTCAGCATCTCGTCGGTGTGTCGCTCGACATTGCGCCACTTTTCGAAACGCTCGGCGATCTTGAGGCCGCTTCCGGCATCCTCGGGGAGATGTTCGCTTGTGAGCCTTATCGCGCACATCTTCGCGTTCGGCGCGATCACCAGATGGTCATGCTCGGTTATTCTGATAGCAACAAAGATTGCGGTTATCTCACCGCCAATTGGGCGCTCTTCCAGGCCCAGGAAACAATCTCTACCACCTGCCATTCGCACCAACTCGGCCTGACTCTTTTTCATGGACGTGGTGGCAGCATTGCCCGCGGCGGCGGCCCCGCAGCCAAAGCCATCCTTGCCCAGCCGTGCGGTCTTTGCGATGCCAGCATTCGCGTCACCGAGCAGGGCGAGGTTCTCTCCACTCGTTACCACGATCCAGATCTGGCTTTCCGTATCATCGAGCAGATGGCCTATGGTGTTCTGCTCGGCGCCGAGGCTGCCCAGCGCGAAGCGAAGGTTCCCGAGGCCTGGCGCACAGCCATGACCGAAATGTCACGACTTGCTTATGAGACCTATTACAAGCTCGTCCACGAGGATTCGGAGTTCATCGAATTCTGGCGCACTGCCGCGCCCATCGAGGAAATCAGCGACCTTAATCTCGGTTCCCGGCCTGCCTTCCGCAAAACCACCAAGTCGGTTGAGGATCTTCGCGCCATCCCGTGGGTTTTTTCCTGGATGCAAAGCCGCTTCGTTTTTCCCGGTTGGTACGGCCTGGGCAGCGCGCTCGTCCAGTTTGCCGAGAAGGGGCCCGAGCAGGCCGCGCTTCTGCGCACCATGTACAAGGAATGGATGTTCTTTCGCGCCACGATCGACAACGCCCAACTTACCCTCCTCAAGGCTGACATGCGCATCGCGTTCCGTTACGCCTCGCTTGTACCCGAGCAACAGGTTCGTGTGCGTATCTTCGACTGCATCGCAGAAGAATTTCACCGCACGGAGGTTGCCATCCTCGACATCACCGGCCAGAAAGCGCTTCTCGAACGAGAGCCTGTCCTCGCCAAGTCGGTTCAGCTCCGCAATCCCTACATCGACCCGCTCAACTACATCCAGGTTGAAATGATCCGCCGTCTTCGCGGTCTTGAGGATAAAGCCAGCGCAGAAGCCGCCGCTATTCGCGCCGTTATCAAGCTCACCATCAATGGCGTTAGTGGTGGTCTCAAAAATACCGGCTGATTAGGGCACCACCATTTTCCTCGCCTATTCGGATTTATTTGTCATGATATGCAGTATGTATAATATCTTATCCCCTATTAAAAGCAGGTAATAGGGGATAAGAAGTTTCATTATATTTAAATAATGGATGAAGTATTGAGGCGAAGTTGTTCTCCATCTCCTTACAGCAAATTCCCTACTTCGTCCCGTTCGCTGCCCGCATCGCACGAGCCCTGGCCAGACCTTTTTTGGCATCGGTATAGTTGGGATTGATCGTAAGAGCTTGCTCATATTGAGCAATTGCTTCCGAAATGTGACCTGTTTGAAGCAGCGCACTTCCGAAATTATAGCGCGCATTGACATTCCTGGGATTGACTCGCAAAGCCTGTTGCAAAGGCTCGATTGCATCTGAAAATCGGTTTAATATCAGAAGCGTTGCTCCCATGTTGGCATACGCATCGCCATAGTTGGGGTCAAGCTTGATGGCTTTTTCAGCTTCCTCGATTGCCTCAGGGAACTGGTGAGATTGAATCAGTGTATAGCTCAGATTGTAATGCGCCTCCGCAAAATCGGGATCGAGTTTCAAGGCCTCCTGATATTGTTCCATGGCATCCGAAATCCGGCCGACCTGAACCAAAGCGCTTCCCAGGTTATTGTGTGGGCGCGGCTGAAGAGGGCTAAGCCTCAAGCTCTCTTCATATTGCACAATTGCGTCGGGTATTCGTCCTGCCTTGACCAAGGCAACCCCCCAATCATACCGGACGATCCAGGCATCTGGATTATGTTGAAGGGTGTAAGCCCAAAGCGTTTCTTGATCAACAAACTTGCCCGCATACCAATGGCTCTCCCAAGTCAACAATGCCATCACGATAGCCAATACGCCCATGCCGCATGTGCGGATCGAAGCGGAAAGCTGGTTGCCGACCTGTCCTAATCCCGCCACGACCAAGCCGATCAAACCGATCATCGGAATGTAGAGGAAGTGATCCATCACCCACGTAAAAGCCATGTAGGAGACGGAAATAAAGCCCAGAAACGGCGCGAGGTTGATGGAAAAGAAACCCAATCCCAGCAAGACGTGTCGTCCCCAGCTTTCACGCTTTTTCCAGATCCAGTAGAATACTCCGCCCAGCATTGGCCAGGGCAGGAATTGCATCAGCGACGGAGGGTTAATGCTCCATTGCGGATACAGGGGCAACGGCGTCATCGGCCAGAAAAATTGGGCGAAATAAAACGAGATTGATAATCCGACCAAGGCCAGTCGCGACAAAAAACCTCCCAGGGGAACCGCTAGGGCATGCAGGTGATTCGCTTGCCCAAACGAGCCTCCAGCCAAAATCGTGACCACACCCAACGCCATGGAGATGGCAAGAAAAGGTGCGCTGGCTTTAAGATCGCTCCACCTGATCCGGCCTCGTTTCCACCAGGCATAAAGCAGAATGATCGCCGGAAATGCCGCCATGCTGATCTTGCATAGCATCGCCACCAGAAACAGTCCCAGGGCCAGGAAATAATCTTTCCGTTTCCCGCGATTTTCGTAGTCGATATAGGCGCACATCGCCAGGAGGAAAGGGGGCAGTGAAAGCGTATTCTTGAGTTCCGAAATCCAAGCGACTGATTCGACCGCCATTGGATGAATGACAAAAAGCAATCCACCGAGCCACGCCAATCGCAAGCCGAGCTTGCCGAGAAGTCGCCATACCAAAAGCGCACTGAGAATATGCAGGACGATATTGGCGAGGTGATAACCCAGCGTGTCCGTGGACCATAATTGCCAGAGCATCCACAGCGCGCTTTCCTCGATGGGGTAATATTCGATAAAACTTCCAGGCGCGAACCAGATTTTACCCAGCCCCGTCAGGTCTCGCAGCAACGGATTATTCGTGACGTAGAGATCATCATCCATGAGCCAGTCGCCGTGGAGTGCGGGCCAGAAAATCCACAATCCCGCGGCTACGATCAATAATCCCTGTAACAATTTCCGGTATTGGAAAAAGAGCGAAGCCCCGGCAGTGGCATGAGTTTGGGAAGAGGTTGAGGATCCCTCGCGGTGGGCGACTTGATTTTGCCGGGAGGATCGTCGAGCCATGACATGCCTACAAATCCCGAATCTTGATCCAAAAGCAAGATCGATAACGCGACATTTACACAAACATGCCCGCCACGCCATCCGCCACTAGTTGTCCTCGCGACGTCAACCGCACCCGCCCCGCCTCCTCGAAGGCCAATCCGTCAGCTTCCAATTCCTTTAAGCGCGTCACATCTTTCCCGAATTCTTCCAGTGCCACACCCTCGCGCATCCGCAAACCGAACATGATTCGTTCCTTTGCGCGCGTCGCCTCATCGAGGACTTCCCTCTCTTCGCGCACCGATTCGTTGCGTGCGATTCGTTCCACATAAGCTTTCGTATTCGGGACGTTTCGCCAGCGCATCGCGTCGATCGTCGAGCACGCGCTCGGTCCCAGTCCTAGGTAATCGGCCCCGCGCCAATAAGCCAGGTTATGACGTGACTCAAATCCTGGTCGCGCAAAATTGGAAATTTCGTAATCGATCAAACCCGCCGCGCCCAAGACTTCGCGCGTATGGGTAAACATCGCGATCTCCCGCGCCTCGTCCTGACGCCATTCTCCCCGCTGCAATTTCTCGAAAAAAGGCGTATCCTCCTCGTAAGTCAGCGCATAAGCCGAAATGTGATTCGGTTCGCATGAGAGCGCCGCCTGCAACGTCGCCTCCCACTTCGCTTCGCTTTGCCCCGGTAACGCGAACATCAGGTCGATATTGATGTTCGTAAATCCTTGCTCCCGCAACAACGCGCATGTCCCGGCAATATCCTCCGGCGCATGTTGCCGACCCAGCAACCGCAGCATCTCCGCATCGAACGATTGCGCGCCCAGGCTGATTCGATTCACGCCCGCCGCTCGCCAGGCCGCCGCCTTCTTCGGTGTGACCGTCGCCGGATTTACTTCAAGCGTAAACTCCTGCGGAGGGCTATCTGACGAAGAGGTGCCTTCTGCTACCAGTTCCTCCGCCAACTCTGTAAACAACTCAGCCGAAAGAATCGAAGGTGTCCCGCCCCCGAAATAAATCGTCTTCAGGGCGAGGGGAAACTCCTCCCGAGCTCGTTGCCATTCCATCCGCAACGCCTTCACAAATTCGCGCTGTGCTGCTCCACCACCCAGGTGCACATGGAACGCGCAATAGGGGCACACCTTCGCGCAGAACGGCACATGCACATAAAGGTGGCGGATCATTCTCTCCAAAATGCCTGTCATCCCGAGCTTGTCGAGGGATCAGACGCGCCTGCATTTTATCAGAAGGTCTGGATGAGCACAGAAAGCTAACGAACGGGATGTCTTCCAGCGGCTTGTTTATGCGATAACGTGTCTGATCCCTCGACAAGCTCGGGATGACTTCCATTGAAGCTCGCCCCACTCTTGACTCCACTCTGTTCATCCACAATCTTGCAGAAGTGTCCATCATGACCCCGGCTCCCTCCACACTCCATCCCCTCCGCGCTGAAACCATCGGCGACGAACTCGCTTTCATCTGGAGCGATGGCCAGGAAAGTTTTATCCCGCTCGAAAAACTCCGTCGCGCCTGCCCCTGTGCCGCATGTGGCGGTGAACCCGATGTCATGGGCAATGTCGAGCGTCCCCACGTCAGCTATGGCCCGCACAGCTTCGAGCTTCGCAACTTTCGTTTCGTCGGTGGCTACGCCTTCCAGCCCACCTGGAACGACGGTCACGATTCGGGTCTCTACACCTTCCGTCAGCTTCGCTCCCTCAACGAAAATGCCTCCGCGTGAATTTCAAAAGCCTCGCGAAAAACGTGAGGAACTCAAAACCTACCGCGAATTAACCCTGGGTCGTACGCTGAAATCGGCGCGTCAACGTCGAAGTGTCGAGGCCAAGGGACTCCAGCGCGTGATCGGCGACGGTTCCTCCAGTCAGCCTTACCTCGCTGTCGAGACTCGTCGTTACCGCCAACTCCGGCTTGAGAACCAGCGTCAACTGCTTCTTCAGGCGCGCCAGGCTGGACTCGATCTCCCCGTTGACCTTCTCCTGCGCCAACTCCGTCCGCGCGTTGAGGCGCTTACCTACGCGCAATTTGCCGAGGAGAACGAACATAACGCCATCCACGATCTTCCCGTCGAGGCTCTCGGACGCGCACTTACCGCCGAGGAGAAAATCCATTTTAGAGCTTCTCGCGCAGCATCGGAAACTCCTCCGTCTGCCAATGCTGCGATTCCCTCTGCACGCACGGCACTCAACCACGTCCTCGGTCATATTGAGAAACGCCAGACTCACAACCCTGCGCGCTATCAGACGGTATGGGCGCAACTTGTCGGAGCCGATGCCGCGCAACAATCGCACCTCGAACAAATCGACCCCGCCACGCAAACCGCCTGGTTTCGCTGCATCAACTCGGTTCTCTCCTCTGATCTTCAGCGCCGCTCCGGCCTCGCGCAAAAACTCTCCAAGGCCGTGGGCTTGCCGATCCGCCAGCTCCGCGCCAAATTTTGACTTCCGTTAATTCCGTCAAAAATCCTTCGCAAAAACCTGTTCAAACCCCACCGATTTGTGGTGCGCTGTTCCGCGTGTCGATCCCCTGGGCAAAAATTTTCTTCTGGTGCTATCTCCTTTTTTTAATCTGGGCGGAGGCAACAGCCTTTAATCCTGCCGATCCCGATCTCTGGCATCGCCTCACTTTGGGGGAAACCCTCTGGGAAACCGGCCATTTCCCTCCGGGCGACACCTTTAGCTACCTCGCCGATTACCAAAACGTTGCCGATCACGAATGGGGCAGCGCCCTCGTTTTTTATGCGCTCTACCAATGGGGCGGACCGAGCGCCATCGTCGGCATGAAGCTCGTCACCCTGGCCATCACCCTGACTCTTCTGGTTTGGGCCGGATTGCGTCAACGCACCTACTCACCTCTCGCCGCAGCTTTTTATGCGCTCATTCTTCTTGCACTTCTTCCCTCTTTCCAATCGACCGTCCGCTGCATGGTCTTCACGCATATCTTCTTCGCGTTGTGGCTCTTCTGGTTCCAATGTGAACGACACGGCCGTCCCATTCCGACCTTCTTTTATATTCTCACCATCATCATTTGGGCAAATCTCCATGGTGGATTCAGCATCGGCCTTGCGTGGCTTTTGGGCGTTTGTATGGTTGAGGCATGGTATGGAGGCCATTGGCGTAAGTGGCTTGTTCGCTTCTTCTTATGCTCCCTCGCCACCTTGGTAAATCCCTTCGGCTGGCAACTCTGGATCTCCACCGGGCGCGCCCTCGTGACCACACGCCGCGGTTTTGACGAATGGGCTTCCGTTTCGTGGTGGCCTCAACTGATGGCCTATCCCGGATACAAGCTTTTACTCCTCGGCACCGTCGCTGGTCTCGTTATCCAGATTTATCGTCACGGGTGGGCTAAAATGGATCGTCTTGTCATTATCATTATCGGTGCATTCATTTGTTTATCAATGACTTCTGCTCGGCATACCTCTCTCTTTGCTGCTGTCGTTGCCGCTCTTCTCCCCGGCCTTTTTCGGCAGGAACCGCGCCTCCAAAGTATCGCCCATCCCGTCCATCGACTCAGCTACATGGCTTTGCTCTCGGGGTTGCTCTTGATCCCCTTTTATGCGGCCCTGATTATTCTCCACGCCAATGCGCTCAAGCTCGATTACCCTGACAACTCCTGCCCCGTCCAGGCGGTCGATTATCTCCAGCAGCAAAAGATCCGCGGCAAGCTCCTCGTCCCCTTCAACTATGGCAGCTACGCCATGTGGCAATTACGAGGGCAAATGCGTGTCTCCATGGACGGCCGCTACGACCTCGTCTATCGCCCGGAAACCTACCGCCGCATCGATGGCTTCTTTCTTGGCAAAGGTGATTGGCAGAATCTCCTCACCACTCCCGCGCCCGACGCCATCCTTGTCCCCATCGCCGATGCTGTTTATCCCAAACTCAGAGGAGAATCGGGTTGGGCCGAAGTCTGGCACAACACCACGGATGCGATCTTTTTACCTCTGATAAAATAAATTCGTACGCAACTCCCGGGATGTCCGCCTACTTTTTTTGATAAGTTTTTAATATCATTCAAAATTTTTCCCTAAAAAAATTCCATTCATTCTGTTTGTCTTTCGTTAATTCCGTCAAAAAACAGACCCATTTCTCCTCTGAAAAACTTCTTTTAAAAAAATATGCAAAAATAATTTAAAAACCTATTGACCATTTTTTTCATTCCGATATGTTAACCCTTACCCCGAAATGGGGAAGATGGTGCAGTTTGAGACTTCAGGACGGCCCGCTACGCTGATTTAAGCGAAGCAAAAATGGGCGTACTTGTCTCCGGCATCACTCGGAAGTCAGTAGTCTTTCGGTAAAAATGAAAGAGACGGACAACGGGTGAAGCGTCGTCGGTTGAAGCGAAAGCCTCAACTGGATGACGTATCAGGCCAACTGCACATCTATGATCTTTGAACACTTTACTGGAACCGTGTGGCGCAAATTGTTAGCCGCGCTAGATCACACGGTGGAGACAACCAAAAGTAAGAAGTACAGCGAATAGATTGAATTGTGCGGAACGTTGAGTTCTTAGCCCTGCGCGGATGAAGACTGATGCAAATCAGTACTCACATCGACAGGGCCTCAAAGTTTTGACCGATAAGGTCAGAAGAACCTGCTCCTGCCTAGCCGCAGGACGCAGGCTTACGTCTTTGATAATGATCAAATCCTTTAGCAATAAAGTGTTTGAATTAACGGAGAGTTTGATTCTGGCTCAGAACGAACGCTGGCGGCGTGGATAAGACATGCAAGTCGAACGCGACTTATCTGGTTAGCAATAACTAGGTAAGTTGAGTGGCGAAAGGGTGCGTAACACGTGAGAATTTACCAAAAAGTGGGGAATAGCTCGGCGAAAGCCGAATTAATACCGCATGTGATCGAAAGATCAAAGCCGGGGACCGCAAGGCCTGGCGCTTTTTGAGAAGCTCGCGGCCCATCAGCTAGTTGGCGGGGTAACGGCCCACCAAGGCTATGACGGGTAGCTGGTCTGAGAGGACGACCAGCCACACTGGAACTGAGACACGGTCCAGACACCTACGGGTGGCAGCAGTCGAGAATTTTTCACAATGGACGAAAGTCTGATGGAGCGACGCCGCGTGGAGGATGAAGGTTCTTGGATTGTAAACTCCTGTCACTGCAGAACAAGGGTAAGCGTATGAACAGTACGTTTATTTGATGGTATGCGGAGAGGAAGGGACGGCTAACTCTGTGCCAGCAGCCGCGGTAAGACAGAGGTCCCGAGCGTTGTTCGGATTTATTGGGCGTAAAGGGTGTGTAGGAGGTCGGGTAAGTCAGGTGTGAAATCTCACAGCTTAACTGTGAAACTGCGCTTGATACTGCTCGGCTAGAGGATCGGAGGGGGTAACGGAATTTATGGTGTAGCAGTGAAATGCGTAGATATCATAAGGAACACCGGTGGCGAAGGCGGTTACCTGGAAGATTCCTGACTCTGAAACACGAAAGCCAGGGGAGCAAACGGGATTAGATACCCCGGTAGTCCTGGCCGTAAACGGTGTGCATTGGGCGTAGGCGGATTCGACCCCGTCTGTGTCGTAGATAACTCATTAAATGCACCGCCTGGGAAGTACGGTCGCAAGATTAAAACTCAAAGAAATTGACGGGGGCCCGCACAAGCGGTGGAGTATGTGGCTTAATTCGATGCAACGCGAAGAACCTTACCTGGCCTTGACATGCTAGTAGTAGAACCCAGAAACGGGGACGAGGTAGCAATACCAGCTAGCACAGGTGCTGCATGGCTGTCGTCAGCTCGTGTCGTGAGATGTTGGGTTAAGTCCCGCAACGAGCGCAACCCCTATGATTAGTTGCCCTAGCAATAGGACCCTCTAGTCAGACTGCTCTGTGAAACGGAGAGGAAGGTGGGGATGACGTCAAGTCAGGATGGCCCTTACGGCCAGGGCTGCACACGTACTACAATGCTCAGTACAGAATGAACCGATACCGCAAGGTGGAGGCAATCGATAAAACTGAGCCCAGTTCGGATTGAGGGCTGCAACTCGCCCTCATGAAGTTGGAATCGCTAGTAATGGCGCATCAGCTACGGCGCCGTGAATACGTTCCCGGGCCTTGTACACACCGCCCGTCACATCATGAAAGCCTGTTGTACCCGAAGTGGCCTCGTGTCCCTAAGGTATGGCCGGTGATTGGGATGAAGTCGTAACAAGGTAGCCGTAGGGGAACCTGCGGCTGGATCACCTCCTTTCTAAGGAGCAGTGCTCGCACTTCTCTGCTCCAACCTCTTCGGAGGATCTGGACAAAGATGCTGCAGCGCTAGGTCGAACGCTAAATCGATCCGCAAGGACCGACACGCGTTCAAACCCTCCAGACTCGAAAGAGTCCAGAGGTCTCAACGTTACGCACAATTCAGTCTGGATTTGCTTGTACTTTGTCTCCGGGAAAATCATCTCCTGATGAAATTTTCCCCTCCAGCATCACTTCAAAACATGCGACGAAAACTCGTCGCCTTGTTCTTTGCAAACAATAATTTTTGGAAGAAAGAAAGGGCACCCACCCTTGACCTCATCGCCCGACCCGCACTAACTTGTGTCGGCAGAAACGGGGACATAGCTCAGTTGGTAGAGCGGTAGCTTTGCAAGCTATAGGTCAGGGGTTCGAATCCCCTTGTCTCCACGCCTGCGCCGGGCAGTAGGCTAAAGTAAAGAAAGCATTTAGATAACACCAGGGCCTGTAGCTCAGTTGGTTAGAGCATGCGCTTGATAAGCGCAGGGTCACTGGTTCGAGCCCAGTCAGGCCCACCAGCACACCTTCCAAAAATAAAACGATTTCGCTCTCGAATGGTTGGCCACAAGCCAGGCACCGAAAGCAAACCTGCAAAAGTCAGTCTAACACGCAAGTGTTTTACTGCCCTGCGCAGCAGTTCTTTGAAAATTATAGGTAAAGTAAATTAACTGAGTCTTTTTATAGATTCTGCAGCTAGTAACTGCAGCGTCTGTCTAAAAGCTCGGGTAAATACAACTTTATGCTGAGGCGTCTGAAAGTGCCCGGGCCTTAACAACCTGGGCAAAATAAGAGAACAATTGATCAAGCTACAAAGAGCGTATGATGAATGCCTTGGCGCCAAGAGGCGATGAAGGACGTGGAAAACTGCGATAAGCCTCGGGGAGCGGTAAGCACGCTGTGATCCGAGGATTTCCGAATGGAGTAATCCTATGCGATTAATCTCGTATAACTCCCGTGTGAATACATAGCACGGGTAGAGCAACACCCGGTGAAGTGAAACATCTCAGTAACCGGAGGAAAAGAAAGAGAATCGATTCCGTAAGTAGTGGCGAGCGAAAGCGGAACAGCCCAAACCAGAAAGCTTGCTTTCTGGGGTTATAGGGCCACGACATGGTAGTGTGGAGGTTAGAGGAAGCGGATGGAAAGTCGCTCCAAAGAAGGTGAGAGACCTGTACTCGAAAACCAAAACACACCTAGTGGTACCCTGAGTAACGCGATGCACGTGAAACTTCGCGTGAAGTGAGACCGACCACGGTCTAAGGCTAAATACTCCTTGGCGACCGATAGTGAACAAGTACCGCGAGGGAAAGGTGAAAAGTACCGCTGTGAGCGGAGTGAAATAGTACCTGCAATCATATGCTTACAAGGTGTCAAAGCCCGCAAGGGTGATGGCGTGCCTTTTGCTTAATGAGTCTGCGAGTTACTGTCAGTGGCGAGTCTAAGCCCCTCTGGGGTGGAGGCGTAGCGAAAGCGAGTCCGAAATGGGCGAATAAGCCGCTGGTAGTAGACCCGAAGCGGAGGTGATCTACTCATGGTCAGGCTGAAGGTTGCTTAACCGCAACTGAAGGGCCGAACGGGTGAATGTTGAAAAATTCTCCGATGAACTGTGAGTAGGAGCGAAAGACTAATCAAACCCCGTGATAGCTGGTTCTCTCCGAAATAGCTTGAGGGCTAGCCTCGTGCGCTGACCGATGGAGGTAAAGCACTGGTTGGACTATGGTCCCTAACGGGATACTGAATCCAGTCAAACTCTGAATGCCATCGGGTGCAGCACGGGAGTCAGACGGTGGGGGATAAGCTTCATCGTCGAAAGGGAAACAGCCCAGACCGCCAGCTAAGGTGCCTAAATACCGCTTAGTGGAAAGGATGTTAGGTTTCTATAACAGTGAGGATGTTGGCTTAGAGGCAGCCATCATTTAAACAGTGCGTAATAGCTGACTCATCGAGAGACTTGGCGCCGAAAATGATTGGCGATCAAGCGGTATACCGAAGCTGCGGATACATATTTATTTCGATAGATATGCATGGTAGGAGAGCGTTCTTGGTACTGTGAAGCGGTAGGGAAACCATCCGTGGAGTGCCCAGAAGTGAGGATGCAGACATGAGTAGCGACAAGACAGGTTGAATTCCTGTCCGCCGTAAACCCAAGGTTTCCTGGGGAAGGTTCGTCCTCCCAGGGTTAGTCGGGATCTAAGTCGAGGCCGTAAGGCGTAGGCGATGACCAGCAGGTTCAATATTCCTGCACCACCGACATTTTAACCGGGATGACGCAAGAACAGAGACGGGCGAGGTGTTGATTATCCTTGTCCCGCAAGGGGACGTGAGGGCGCAAGCTCGAGCGGATCCGTTGACGTTTTTGCCGAGAAAAGTCCCGGCGTATACTAAGGTGCCCGTACCGGAAACCGACACAGGTGGGTGAGTAGAATATACTAAGGCGCGTGAGTGAAATCTCTTGAAGGAACTCGGCAAGTTAGCCCCGTAACTTCGGAAGAAGGGGCGCCCTCGCAAGAGGGCCGCAGTGAAATGAGTCAACCGACTGTTTAACAAAAACACAGCTCTCTGCTAAGTCGCAAGACGACGTATAGGGAGTGACACGTGACCAATGCGGAAAGATTACGGTAAGGGGTCAGCCGCAAGGCGAAGCTCTGAGCCCAAGTCCCCGTGAATGTCGGCCGTAACTATAACGGTCCTAAGGTAGCGAAATTCCTTGTCGGGTAAGTTCCGACCTGCACGAATCGTGTAACGAGTTGACTGCTGTCTCCAAGAGAAGCTCAGCGAAGTTGTAGTGGCGGTGAAGATGCCGCCTACCCGCAGCAGGACGGAAAGACCCCGTGCACCTTTACTGTATGCTGTTACTGGATTTTTATTCGGGATACTTAGCGTAAGTGGGAGACTTTGAAGGGCGGATCTCGGTTCGCCCTGAGTCGACGATGAAACACCACCTTTTCTGCGTGAAGATTCTAACCGTTAGCCCTGAAGCGGGCGACGGGACAATGGCAGCGGGTCAGTTTGACTGGGGCGGTTTCCTCCCAAAGAGTAACGGAGGAGTTGTAAGGTTCCCTCAGCTTGGTTGGCAATCAAGCGTCGAGCATATGGGTAGATGGGAGCTTAACTGTGAGACACACACGTCGAACAGATACGAAAGTAGCACCAAGTGATCCGGTGGTAGAATGTGGAATTGCCATCGCTCAACGGACAAAAGGTACGCCGGGGATAACAGGCTTATCGCTTCCAAGAGTTCATATCGACGAAGCGGTTTGGCACCTCGATGTCGGCTCATCGCATCCTGGGGCTGGAGAAGGTCCCAAGGGTCCGGCTGTTCGCCGGTTAAAGCGGTACGCGAGCTGGGTTCAGAACGTCGTGAGACAGTTCGGTCCTTATCCGCTGTGGGCGCAGGAGATTTGAGGGGTTCATTCCTTAGTACGAGAGGACCGGGAATGACGAACCACTGGTGTTCCGGTTGTCGTGTCAACGGCAGCGCCGGGTAGCTATGTTCGGAAAGGATAAGCGCTGAAAGCATCTAAGCGCCAAGCCTATCCCAAGATTATATCTCCCCATTAAGGTCCAGGTAGACCACCTGGTTGATAGGACGCAAGTGTATACATAGCAATATGAGAGCTAAGCGTTACTAATTACCTGATTGGCTTGATCTTGCCCGGCCCAAGTTTGTTTCCTCTTCGGAGGAGCCAGACACTGGGCTGGGAACAACAAGATCGTTTGCCTCGCAAAAAGTAAGTATTTATTTTTCGAGCCGTTTGTTTTTTAAATAACGGCCCTTTACCTATAATTTTCAGGGAACACCCCTTGTTCTTTGAAACCGAAAGTCGCATCAAGATGACACCAGAAATTCTGCGAAGAACCGGTAAGCTCCGCTTTAGGCGAAGCTTAACTGCCCTGCGCAGCAGTCTGGTGACCTTAGAAGCGTGGCCCCACCCGTTCCCATTCCGAACACGGAAGTGAAACGCGCGTTCGCCGATGGTAGTGCATCTCTAGGTTGTGCGAGAGTAGGTCGTTGCCAGTACCATGAACCCCGAGGAAGGAAACTTCTTCGGGGTTCTTTTTTTATGTCCGTCATCATGGACTTGCCGAAGGATCTCAAACCATTCCTTCCTTCAGTATCCCTTGAGCAAAATAATTGGAGATACTTCGACAAGCTCAGGATGGCGGATGATAAATCCCGCTATTTCCTTGCCGCATGTCGCTGAGTTTGGCTTCATACTAGGATGACAAAGGCATGTCTGGCGTTCGCCTTTTTCTGTCTCAGCCTGGCGCATCCGCTACAGGCATTTGATTGGGGGACAGCCACGGTCAATGGTCGCGAATACGTCACGCTCCAGTCTTTCTGCAACTTCTACGGGTTTTCCTACCAAACGCCTTCGGGTAACGAGTTTGAGAGCCGAAATACGCAGCATACGATCAGGTTCAAGGCGGGAACCAGCGAGTTATATCTTGATGGAGTCCATTACGTCCTGAGTTTTCCCATCGAGAACGGCGATCATGATTTGTTGGTGTCGCGCATGGACGTGATTAAACTTTTTGAACCAGTTCTGCGCCCCACGGAAGTTTCCGGACGTCATGCCATTCGCGGGGTGGTCATTGATGCGGGGCACGGCGGTTCGGATAACGGCGCGACCAGCAGGTTGGGCGCGGAAAAAGATTACACGTTGGACACGGCTTTTTTGCTGGAAAAAATTTTACGCGGGCAGGGGATCAAAACTGTTTTTACGCGTCGTTCGGATGTTTTTGTCGATCTCTACGAGCGGGTGCACATCGCCTCCTTTTACCCCGATTATGCCTTTGTCAGCATCCACTTCAATTCGGCCACACCGGAGGCGCGGGGATTGGAGACTTATTGTCTTTCACCGCGCGGGGCAGCTTCCACATCCTCCGCCTATTTGACCCGTTCCGACATCCAGAAACTTCCCGGCAATGACTATGATCCACTGAACATTTTATTAGCTTCCATGGTTCACTCGGAAATCATCAAACTCAATTCGGGCGATACCACGGCGGATCGAGGGGTCAAGCGGGCGCGATTTGTCGTCATCAAACAAAATATCCTGCCTGCCATCCTAGTTGAAGGTGGCTTTGTTTCCAATCACATGGAGGCGGCGCAAATCAACACCTTGGGATATAGGCAGCGATTGGCGGAAGCGATTGCCCGAGGTTTGATCAGGTATATGAATGTGATGGGTGGAAAAAGGATGTCGTTGCCGGATTCCAACCCGGATCAAAATTTGGCACCCGCACCGTCCAAAACAATCGTCCCGGCATCTGTGGCACCTTCAGGTCTGTCCCATGATCCAAGCGTTCCCAGGAATAGTGGCAGGACAGTTATCTCATCAGATCCGACACCGAAGTTGGTGGCCCCATCCACCACGCTGGAAACGCCCAAGACGAAAAAGAGCAAAACAAAGAAAGAGGTAATCCCCTCTGGAACATCCCCTGCCGATGTAACGCCGGGCACTTCAGCGGTGGTTCACACCGGAGCGGTGATACCCAGCAAACCGCTTAATTTAAACGAACCAGCAGTCCCTTCTTCCAGTCCCGGTGCCGAACAAGCTCCCGCTGAACCGGACGAGCCTCCCGTGGTCAATATTTATCCCACCACGCCGGCAAAATCATCGACGGGTTCCGATCCAACATCTCCCACGGTATCGACTTCTCCGCCAGTTTCGAGCCGTACGAGATCAGGCACCAACACCGTCAATCCACCAGCTTCACCTTCGACCAGTAATCCATGAATACGTCTCTTTCCGATTGCCCGATAGGCGCCTTCGATTCCGGTGTTGGCGGGTTGACCGTCGTCCAGGCCATGCGCGAATTGCTGCCCTCAGAGGACATTCTTTATCTGGGCGACACAGCGCGCGTTCCTTACGGCAATAAATCGCCCGATACGATTATCCGGTATTCGCGCGAAAACATGGCTTACCTGCGTAGCCACGGAGTGAAGGCGGTGGTGGTGGCTTGCAATACCGCTTCGGCCCATGCGCTGGCGGTTCTGCAAAAGGAATCGGACATCCCGGTCATAGGCGTGATTGCCCCGGGCGTAGAGGCGGCGCTCTCGGCAACCCGTAATCAGCGGATCGGCATTATTGGCACACATGGAACGATCCAGAGCGAGGCGTATCAAAACCTGCTGCGCCAATCCCGGTCAGAGGTGATGATTACGGCCATCGCCGCGCCGCTCCTCGTGTCTCTCGTGGAAGAGGACTGGCTTTCGCATCCCGCCACGCATCTTATCCTGGAGGAATACTTGGCTCCGATGAAAGCAGCGCGAGTCGATACCGTGGTGCTGGCTTGCACACATTATCCGTTGTTGAAACCGCTGGCTCAACGGATTCTCGGCCCCGAAGTGGTTTTGGTCGATTCCGCTCAAAACGCTGCCGCTGCCCTTGCCCGGACGTTGGAAACTTCCGCGATCAAGCGTTCTTCCGGATCCGGGAAAGGCCGAATCACCATTTGTGCGACCGATCTTCCGGCGCAATTCTCACGTTTGGTCGAACGCTTTCTTGGAGAGAAAATTAAAAAGATCAGCCAGGTGAGTTTAAGTTAGGTAATGTCTTTAGCGGATAACTGGAGCATTCCATCTCGGCACATCACTCCACAAATAGTAATCCGCTGCCTGTGCCGAATAATTGGTAAAAGCAGGAAGAGGAAAGGAGGGGGGCAGGCTTACTCCAATAACAATGGGAAGCCATTCGTGGTATTCACCAGAAACCGAGGTTAAATTGCTCATGGGTGCATCCCACGTGACGGGTGTCAGAAGCATAATGCCGGTGGGGCAGTAGGTATCGTGGAAATTTTCAAAATCCTTGACCGAATCAGGTAGCCAAAGTGATGCGCGATCTCCGTACCAGGCGGTGGCCCACGGCATATCCGAAGTCACCCATTCATCGGGGCGCACAAAATGTGCAACCTGGTTATCAAAAAATGGAACGTAGGGAGGGTAATTGTAGTATCTGGTATTATTATTACGACCACTTATGGTCAAAATGAGCGGTGCCGTGATAAGCCCCACCACCGCAATAATGGCTGTATTGTTCAGAAGCCAGAGCTGCAGATCCAGGCGATCAAGAAGAATAAAAAAGAAAGCGCTGCCAATGACAACCATGGCGGGGAAAAGCACGACCAGGGTATTCCAAGGCCCTATTGTTGCAGGGCTGGATGTCCCCATGTTATTGACGGCAATAATGCAAAAAGCACTGCCGATAATAAACCAGCGGAATGCATTCACTCGCCGCCGTCTAAATCGATGCAGGATACTGGCCGCGAACAGCAGAATCATCGGATTGGATCCCAAGAGATCCCATCCATGTTCAAAGTGCCAGCTAAAGCCGAGGAGCTCTTTTCTACTTAAACCCTTAAGCATCTGCTCGTATCCAGGAATGCTGGTCTGGCAAAAGATCTGATTGTCTTTGTATCTATCTTCGCCGTAGAGCAATTGAGATAGATTAGATCCCAGGGGATTGCCGCAAACCGCGTACATATGCCAAAACCAGGGAACAACAAGTCCAATCACTATGATTGCGACGAGTGGAAGTAACAAAAAATTAGTTCGCGGTACCAGGGCCACAAAAAGTAGAAGAGGTACCAGGAGAACCAAAAGATGCAGTCGGGTCAGGCAAGCGGCGGCAAGGAGAAGGCTTGCGATAAGGGCCCAAATCCAGGCGGGCCAAAAAGGCTCATCATTTTCAAAATGATCTTCCGCCACACAAAAAAGTTTCAATGAGACAAACAGCAACGCCGTGACCAGAAATATCAGGACGTTGGTTGAAAGCGCGGTGATCGAATATTGCCAGATTATATCCGATCCGAGAAAGGCCATGAGGGATATCCAGGCGACCCGTTCATCAAAAAGAACACGGCTCAGTCCAAAAACAAAGAATGCTGTCAGAAGTATAAAAATTTGATTGAACACGGGGATAAAAATATCTCCCGAGTACATATGTTTGGTGCCGATCTCTTGCCACGTTTGATCAAATTGAGGGCGGATCAATTGGAACCAACCGGCAAGCAGATAGGGATAACCTGGCGCATTGTAGGTATCCGGAATGATACGTGGGGTTCCAGCAGGAAATTGATTCGCGGGAAAGAGTTTCCCCGTCGTTTGGGCGGCATGCTCATTAAGCTGAACAAGTGCAAGAGGGCGTAAAAATTTCGTGGTAAATCCCGATCCGGTGGCAACTTGACGCGCCAGTTGGGCATTATCCATGGACTGAGCGTCGTTCAGCCCATGATAAACCTCACAATCGTAAAATAGAGCAACGACAAGAAGGGTTACGGCGAGGGGGGCAATGCGAGCAATCGCCCGGGCTTTCCCTACCTCAATTTCATGCAAAATGGCCTGGATGATATTCATGAGTGTTATATCTGATAAGCCTTGATTTTGCGGTGAAGGGTGCGCCGACTTATACCTAGCAGTTTGGCGGCTTCCGTCACGTTCCGATCTGTCAAGTGAAGTGCCTGTTGAATAAAACTCTTTTCCAAGGTTTCCAAATTTAAGTTGGACTGGGCGGATGGTACACCACTTTGCGCCGGGCTCAATAGCGTATTAGATTGCCCCAGGATACGCGCTGGCAGGTCACGTACTCCGATGCGTTCCCCGCGGCAAAGGGCCACCGCGTGTTCGATGGCGGCGCGCAGTTCGCGCACATTGCCCGGCCAATCGTAGCGTTGGAGCGCTTCCTGGGCATCCATCGAAAGGCCGGAGATGCGCTTATGGTTTTGGCGGGAGTATTCCTGAACAAAAGCATTGATGAAAAGCGGAATGTCTTCGCGTCGTTCGCGCAGGGGGGGCAGGTGGATCGGTACAACATCGAGACGATAGAAAAGATCTTCGCGGAATTTGCCCTCGCGCACCTGCGCCTCAAGATTTTTATTCGTTGCCGCCACCACCCGCACATCCACCTTCAAGTTTTGATTGCTGCCGACGCGCTGGATGGTTTGTTCGCCGAGGGCCCGCAAAAGCTTCACTTGGGTCACGGCATCAATCTCACCGATCTCATCGAGAAAGATGGTGCCGTGAGTCGCTTCCTCAAAACGCCCGATGCGCCGTTCGATGGCGCCGGTAAAGGCTCCCTTCTCATGGCCGAACAATTCACTTTCAAGCAACTGGGGGGAAAGGGCCGCGCAATGCACAGCGACAAAACGCGCCGACTTGCGTGGACTGAGCATGTGGAGCGACTGGGCCACTAATTCCTTGCCCGTGCCGCTTTCCCCCTCGATCAGGACGGTGGCGTTGGTGGGCGCAACCTGCCTGATACGATCATAAATCTCCACCATCGCGGGTGCGTTGCCGATAAGCTTCTCCAGTCCAAATTTCTTATCGAGTTCCTCGCGCAGTTGCAGATTTTCCGTTTCGACTTTACGGGAGTGAAGGGCGCGAGTCAGCACGACATCGAGTTTTTCAAGATCGAGGGGCTTGGTGATGTAATCGTAAGCGCCGCGTTTCATCGCCTGCACGGCGACTTTTTCGGAGCCGTAGGCGGTCATCAGCACGCAGACCGGCGGGTGGGAAATGGATTGCGCCCGCACCAAAAGATCCAGGCCTTCGGTTCCTCCCATCAGCCGGAGATCGGTGAGAAGCACATCGACTGGCTGTGATTCGAGAACGTTCATCGCTGTCGTTACGTCAGGCGCAAGATAGATGTCGAATTTACCATCAAAGTATCGCCGCAAGCCGTCCCGTGTATTTTTTTCATCCTCGACGACGAGCAGGGTCGGGAGATTATTTTTCACCTCGGAGGTCACGCGGTGCCTTCCTTGAGTTCAGGGGGGATCGTTTTTGTTGCGGATTCATCACCCGAACCGAGGAGCCGGACACGTCGTTCCAACAGAGGCAAAAGAATGCGTGCCGTTGTGCCGCGCCCCGGTTCGCTCAGGAGTTCGAGATGTCCCCCGTGTTCGTGAAGAATGCGCTGCACGATGAAAAGCCCGAGTCCCGTGCCGTCCTTTTTACGCGTGAAGTAAGGTTCGGTGATGTGCGCCATGTCTTCGGTCGAAATCCCGGTGCCGTTATCCTCAAAGGAAATTTGCAGATGCGTGTCGGAACGCGATGTGGTTACCCGCAGAATGCCGCCGTGGCTGAGGGCTTGCACGGCATTTTTGATCAGATTGTAAAAAGCCTGCTTGAGCTGATCGGGATTGGCCGGGATCAGGGGCAATCCCTCGGTAAATTCCTCCTGCAGGATGACATCGCGATCCTTGATCTCGGGTTGAAGAAAAGAAAGCGATTCCTCCACGACCTGGTTGATGCTGACCATCGAACGCGTGGCATGCGCGGGACGAACCGCGCGAAGAAATTGATTGATAATTGTATCGAGTCGCCCCACTTCGCTCCGCGCAACGCGGATCGATTCGAGCAAATTGTCATCCTCGCCAGCGCTTGCCTGCCGGTTGCGAAGATCGCGCTCAAGCAGTTGAAGATGGATATTGAGCGAATTCAACGGATTACCGAGTTCATGGGCGACTCCGGCGGCAAGAAGGGTGACCGCGTTAAGTTTCTCGGACTCGATTGCTTCGCGGGCCTGGGCCCGATTCGTCGTGAGATCGTGAAAAATAATCGCATAGCCGAGCAGGGAGGTATCCTTGTCCTCGAGCGGTACAAGATAAAAATTAAGGTAACGTTGCTGGGGATAAAAAACTTCCAGGTCACGATTCACCACACGCCCCTCGGCCAGTATCCTGGGCCAGTCGAGTTCCTTGAGATGTTGAGCCATCGGTGTGCCCATCGCTTTTGCCGGATCAATGCCAAGCAACGTGGTGATGGCATGGTTGAGATAGCGGATTTTGCCTTGGGAATCGACGACCACGATTCCTTCCTGAAGCGTATTGAAGATCGTCTCAAAAAAGCCCTTCTCGTTGTTCAGGCGTTGCAGATAAGCCTGAAGATCCTCCTGACCGACGCGGTCGATCCGGTTGATAAGCTTGTCCAGGAAGGTGTTTTTCACGGCGAGGAGGAGAAGGCGGTCCGGTGCCTGATTCTAACTTACAGCCAATGCTTGCGCCGCAACCAGGCGACAAGTCCGACGGTGCTCACGAGATCCACGATCACGGCTACCAGATAAGCATCGGGCATTCTATACTCGGGCATCTGCAAATTCATTCCGTACCATGTACCGATCAGCAAGGTTGGAGATGTCAGCGCGGTAAGCAGAGTCAGTATTTTAATAACTTCATTGGTCTCGTAAGAGGCCTTGTTCAGGAAAACATCTAGAGTGAGATAGAGTTGGTCGCTCAAAGTGGCGGCCGTACTGTCGATGCGATTTAAATTGCCGTGCAGATCGCGAAAATAGGGAAGTAGCACGGGCCGGATCAGCTTGAATTCACCCCGGGCCATCCGGTTCACAACATCGCGCTGCGGATGAACAATCTGCTGCAAGTCGGAAAGCTCTTTTTTGCGCTCGCGGAATTCGCGAATCACCGTGGGCTCGGAGTGTCGCGCAATAAAGACAGAATCTTCCAGGGTACGAATTTCGTTGGTCAGGTCATTAAGCACCGGTTGATACGCATCGATCATCGTATCGAGAAGAAAATGGGCCAGGCGATCCATGCCGCGCGTGATCGCCACGGGATTTTTTTGAATTCGCTCGATGGTGCTTGTGACCATCGACAGGGGTTCCGAGTGATGGGTGACCAAAAAAGATTTCCCGATGAAAAAATCGAGTTCCGTCGTGCGAAAGTGCTCTTCCTTGTTGAAGGCCACGGCATGCATCACCAGAAAGAGGTAATCCTCGTAATCCTCGATTTTGGGGTAACGGCTGACGGAAAGACAATCCTCGATGGCGAGGGGGTGGAAAGAGAAGACGTCTTCCAAAATAGTTTTTGTTTCCTCTGCGGTGGGTGAAAAAAGATTGACCCAGATGAGCAACCCTTTATCGGCCCGAACGAGTTTTAAGGCGTCGCTATCGAGATTGCTGGCGACGAGCTTCCCGTCATTAAACACGAAAGATTGGATCATAAAGCAGAAAAGGGTAGAAGTAGGGCGGTCTGGATGGTTGGGCAACCATTTTTGATAAAGGCATCTTATTTACTCTCATTCGAGATGAATCTTCAAGCCTCCAACGGCTTTCGACACCTTTTCACCATAAAAATATGTAAAAAGAGCCTTGCAAGAGCACAAAAAATCGCTTTGATGCTCTTCTGTATGCCGAAACGTTCCCTTATTATCGGTCTCATCGCGTTCACTTCACTACTTGGCAATCGTCTGGTCATCGCAGGTGACGAAGTCATTTCCACTCAAACTGCGCCCGTACCGGAACAGCAGGGAACCGTCATGACGGGTGATAGCAGTGAAAAAACAAAGTTTTATACGATTTCAGCCTCTCTTCGAGAGGGATATGACGATAATATTTTTACCGCAAAATCACACAAGGTGGACAGCTTTACGACCGATTTTTCGCCCACTATTCTTTTGGATTTTCCAATGGATAGTAGTGATTTTTCACTCCGCTATACTTTTGATGTGACCTATTTTGAAAATCGTCCCGGCGATCAATTCGACCTAAATCACGAGTTTGTGGCGCGGTACAATCATGCGTTTTCAGAGCGTTACAATCTCGATGTGCGTGAGCAATTCCATTATTACACCGAGCCTGGGTTAATGGATTCTACTGGCACTCTTTTCCGCAATGGCGCCTATATCGATAATCTCTCCTCGGTGGAATTTACTGCCAAGTGGACTCCGCTGGTGGGTTCCGTTACCACCTATACGAACAATGTTGTGGCCTATCAGGATTCGGCGATCGCCATCGAGCAGAACAACATGCAAAATACTGTGAATCAGGATATTAATTTTGCCATTCTGCCAACCTACTCGCTCGTTTTTGGCGGTATTTTTGACAATGTTTCTTACGAATCAATTTCGCGGGGCTATACCAACTACACAGGCAATGTGGGTGTTGATTGGCAGACTACTCCTTCATTGGTCATCGGCTTCCGGGGTGGCGGTACCATCACGGATGGGCAAAATGTAGGCACGTCGTCCTCGCCTTACGCATCGTTGACAGCCAACTGGCGTCTCGGTCAGCGCAGTTCCCTTGATTTCAATTATGTTCATAATGTCGTCAACACCGACGTGATTGCCGCCGTTGGGCAGGAGGCGGATCGGGTTACCTCGAAATTCAAATACGACATTACGCCCAGTATTTCAGCCCACTTGGAGGGCATCTTCACTCATAGCGACTACACGGCAAAATTGATTCTGCCCGGCACCGTCCCAAGCTTTACCGAGGATGTCCTCGCTGTTGATGCGGGGCTGGACTATCACTTTAATAAAAACTTCGATTTTGACATGGGATATACCTTCACCAATGTCTCCTCACAGCTTGCTTTCCGAGAATATACGCGTGATCAGGTTTACTTGGGCGTACGAGGGACCTATTGATCTTCTGTTTTTGGGTGCTATTTTAAGGTTCACAAGGCGGAAGAAATTCTCCTATGCTTGAAAATTCCGATAATACGATAAATTTGCGGGAATATTTTAAGGTCATCCGCAGCCGTCTCTGGGTGATTTTCACTATTTTTATCCTGACCACCGTCAGCGGTACCTACGTTATCGAGCAGGTTCTCCCGAAGATTTACACGGCTACCTCCAAGATTCAGGTTTTTCCTCGAAACGATCCAAACATACCGGGTTTTCTTGGCCCTCAGGCACCGCCTTTTGATCCTATTGCCTTTCAGTCTGCATTGGAAATTTTGCAGTCAGGAGATGTCATGAATCCGGTCATCAAAGATTTAAAACTCGATGAGGTTTGGGCCAAACGGGATTTTAAATCAAATATGGCAAGCCTTCCCCCCTCGTTGGCATTGGAATATATGCACAGGAAGGTTTCGATCGATTACGAACGTGGAACCAATATTCTCGAAATTAGCGCCGATAGCCAGGATAACCAGGAAGCATCCAATATCGCCAATGCCATAGCGGATCGATACAAGGCCCTGCGCGATGATGAGGAGAATAAACGCAATGGTAGCGGTGAGGATGCCTATCGCGAAAAAATAGCAACGCAGCAGAAATTGGTGGAGGAAAAGAGAGCGATCGTGGAAACGATGCAGAAAGATATGCACGCCAAAGGCATAGACATTGCCGATGTTGATGGTAACTCTCTCCGGAATGAACAGGATCTCTCTCAACGCCAGAGGGATTTGCTGGCTGCCAAGCAAGATGCCGATAACCGTCGTGTTTTAGTGGAGCAAGTTAAAGGCCTGAATGACGACGATTTTATCAATACGATGATCGCCATCGGGCGTGATGGAGGCAACATCACCGCTTTGCGTGCAAGCGCTTTCAAGCTGGAAAGTGACATCGCCAATCTGCTCAAGGAAGGTTTTGATGAAAATCATCCCCGCGTTGAATCTGCGCGAGCGGAACTTGCGCGTCAACGCGAGCAAATCACGGAGATGATTGCGGGAATGCGTCGTGCCATTGTGGTGGATGTCGCGATGGCTGAGCAACGGGAGGCAGGACTGAAACAAATAGTGACAGATCTGACTTTGAAAATCGCAGCGGATCAGGGTAATGAGCTGGCACCTTATCGCGAAGCCTTACACGAACGCGACAAGCAGCAGAGTCTTCTTGACGCTTACACCATTCATTTAAATGAGCTTCAACTCGATCGCTCTCTCGTGCAAAGCCCGGTCAGAATCTTTTCTCGCGCTTCCCCACCGGATCATCCATCCAAGCCCAATAAGTCACTCTTGACGATGATTACTGTCGCGGCAGGTATCTTTTTTGGAATCGTCGTTGCCTTCCTCATCGAATATCTCGATACCAGTATCAAAACGATGGCGGACGCTGAACAGCTCCTCGGGTTGCCGGTTTTAACCGTCATTCCCAATAAAGGCGGACCCATACCACTGAACGAGGAGTCGGCGCGATTACCCCATGCCGAAGGCTACCGAATTCTGCGAGCCAAGCTCAATTTGAAGGTGGAGAATGGCATTGGGCCGGCTCTTTCCGTGCTTAGCGGAGGCCCCGGCGAGGGTAAATCGACCACGATTTACAATCTGGCCGTCGTATGCGCCCAGGCGGGCCAATCTGTTATTTTGGTTGATTGCGATCTGCGTCGTCCGACCATCCACGATCTGCTCAACATGCCCAATGACCATGGCGTGGCCAACTATCTGAGAGGCGATGGCGATGCGGTGGAGTTTATTCAGCAAACGTCTCTTCCTTCCCTGCATGTTTTAACCGCCGGGGCCGCGCCGAGTTCCGAGGTTGGCTCCCTCTCAGGTGATAAAATCCGCCACATGCTTGATGATTTGAAACAACGCTATGACATCGTGTTGATCGATTCCCCGCCAGTGCTTGGCATCAGCGACGGTTCGATTATCGCGCGTGAAGTCGATTACGTTATTCTCGTCATTCAACACCGTCGCTATCCGCGCGATATTTCCCTCAGGGCCAAGCGTGCCATAGAGGAAGTGCACGGCAATTGCATCGGAATGGTGCTAAACAGCGTGGCCATTAAGAGCGATGATTCCTACTACTACTACAGCAATTACGGGAATTATTATAAAAAAGCGGATCGTCAAAAAACCAGGAAGCACGCGAATGGCGCCAAGACCAATGGCAAACCCAGCCTGGTTTCCAGCCGTCAAAAAGACAGTGATAGTGACGAATTTTAAATTATGTTCTTAAATACACTTCGTCGTTTGGGCATCGTCGTCAGTTGCGTACTCCTCACTGGCTGTGGAGGTATGTCGTCCTCCACACCTACTCAGAATCAAGTTGATCCACTTCCTGCGCCATCGCCGAGTGTTGGGGTGGGCGGTAACTCTGGTGATCTGATACGGGTGGGTGATAAACTCACCATTAAATTAACCGGGGTTCCGGATGCAGGTACTTTTGACGAAGTGGCAATTCCCGCCACGGGTGATATTTCCATGGCACTTCTAAAAGACCGTACATTTCATGCGGTTGGCCGCACAACGGATGATTTGGCTCAGGAAATAATGGCGGCTTACAAAGAGAAAAAAATTTATACCTTTCCGCACATTACGATCCTTTTCGAAGAACGTTATGTCAATGTGGGAGGTGACGTTCGCACCCCCCAGCGTGTGGTTTATACCTCGGATCTGACCCTTCTGGGTGCCATCAATGCCTGCGGCGGTTTTACGGAGTATGCGAAACGAGGCGCGGTACGCATTCTCCGCCCCGGACAGCAGCCTTTTATCGTTAACGCTACAGATGCTGCCAAGAATCAGGGTGCTGATCCTCATTTGCAGCCAGGGGATCAAATCTACGTTCCCCGCTCGCCGTTTTAAGGTTCCTGCTGGCATAGTTTCAGACGCTGAATCACCGTGCGAGGAAACTATTCTCGGGGATCGTGTCCGGTAAAGTTGTTTCGTAAGCGCCACGTCTCTACTTATAAGCCCCATGCTCGCCAAACGCGTCATCCCCTGTCTCGATGTCCATAACGGGCGCGTTACCCGCGGTCAACAATTTGGCCGGGCAGAGGAAAATGGCCTGCGTAACGTGGGAGACCCGGTTGAACTGGCCATCCGCTACAACGATCAGGGGGCAGACGAGCTCGTCTTTTTTGACATCACCGCATCGTCTGAAGGCCGCAAATCCATTATTGAGGTCATTGAGCGTACCGCTGACCGCTGTTTCATGCCACTAACAGTGGGAGGAGGCGTGCGTACGGTGGAAGATATGCGGACACTTTTGCGCGCTGGCGCCGATAAAATCAGCCTCAATTCGGCGGCACTGGTCCGCCCTGAAATCATTTCCGACGGTGCCGGGGCTTTTGGCCGGCAATGCATGGTTGTCTCCATTGATGCAAAAAAGACCGCGCCAGGCGAATGGTCCGTCTTTTCTCGCGGTGGACGTGAACGGACTTCCTGGGAAGCCCGTGCCTGGGCGCAAAAGGCTGTGGCATTGGGGGCGGGGGAAATCGTTCTCAATAGTATCGATTCAGACGGCATGCAGACCGGCTACGATCTCGAAATCACCCGCCTGATCAGCGAAATGGTTCCCGTGCCCGTCGTGGCCAGCGGGGGTGCCTGGGAATTAAGCCATTTCACGGCGGTGCTCGATCAGGGGAAGGCAGACGCCGTTCTGGCCGCCAGCGTCTTTCACTATGGCAAATTCACCATTGGCGAAGTCAAATCCTACATGGCTGCTCACAATGTCCCGGTCAGGCTGTAGGAATATTTTTGGATAGTCTCTAGCTGGAACTCCTTGTCACTAAACGGCTCTCCGCCTATTTTTGCTGCATGACCCGCTACGCGCAGCAACTCGGTGCCCGCTTCATGCGCATGCTCCAGATGGCAGGACAGATTGTTTTTCTATTTCAAGATACCATCCGATGCCTCTTCCATTACCGGATTCGTCTCCAACTCCTCATTCACCAGATCGATTTTATCGGGGGAAAATCAGTGCCTGTCGTCATTATTACCGGCGGTTTTATCGGTGCGGTTTTTGCCGCCCAGACCGAATTTCAATTCAAGGATCTGGGACTTAGCTCCGGTGTTGGACCCGTGGTGGCCATTGCCATGTGCCGGGAATTGGGGCCGGTGTTGTGCGCACTCATGATCGCGGGCCGGGTCGGATCGGCCATGGCCGCAGAATTGGCCACGATGAAAATCACCGAGCAGATCGACGCGCTGCGTTCGCTCGCGGTTTATCCCACGGAATATCTCATCGTCCCGCGCTTTCTTGCCATGCTCATTTCCATGCCCGTTTTGGTCGGCCTGGCCATCCTTTGCGGCATCGGTTCCGGTTACTATGTTGCCGTCGATATTCTCTCGGTGCCCGGCGTTTACTACTGGGACAACATGGTCAAGTACACACACGCCAAGGATGTCTGGATCGGCTTGGTCAAAGGATTCTTTTTCGGCATCATCATTCTATTCGTGGGTTGCAACAAAGGCCTGGAGGCTTCGCAGGGGGCTGAAGGCGTCGGCCTGGCGACTACCGAAGCCGTCGTTGATTCCTTCATCATCGTTTTGATCGCGAATTTTTTCTTCACTTTCCTACTCAACGCTCTTCTTTAAACCTCCCGTGACCGATTCCACTTCCCAATCCAAATCCCCGCCACTGGTGCGTCTTGTTGGCGTGGAGAAAAAACTCGGTCGCCAAAAAGTATTGCGCGGTGTCGATCTCGAAATTCGCGAGGGAGAAAACCTCGTCGTTATCGGACGTAGCGGCGGCGGGAAGAGCGTGCTCCTCAAGCACATCCTTGGCCTGATGCAGCCCGATAAGGGAGAGGTGTGGTTTCGCGACAAGGATCTGGCCAAGCTCTCCGAAGAGCAATTGGTTCCCTTGCGCAAAGAGACCGGGATGCTTTTTCAGAACGGCGCGCTTTTCGACTCGCTGACGGTGGGAGAAAATGTCGCCTTTCCGTTGCGTGAAAGAAGGAGCGTCAAGGAAGACGAGATTCGCGCCGAGGTTGCGCGCGCGCTCAAAATCGTCGATCTACCCAATCAGGAAAATAAATGGCCTGCCGAATTAAGCGGCGGCATGCGCAAACGCGTCGCCCTGGCTCGGGCAGCCATCGCGCGACCAGCCCTGATGCTCTATGATGAGCCCACCTCCGGGCTTGATCCCATTGTGGCCGACAGCATCAATAAGCTAATGATCCGGCTCGGAGACGAATTGAACATGACCTCCGTCATCGTCACGCACGATATGGTCAGCGCCCGGGAAGTTGGTGACCGGATTGCCTTGCTTCACGAGGGACGTATCTATTGTGTGGGTGAACCCAAAGTGGTGCTTGAATCGGAAGACCCCATCGTGAAACGCTTTGTTAACGGTATATCGGACGCCAGTGATGCTATATTCTAGGAACCTCTACTTATGAAACAAAATCTCGAAACCAAAGTCGGCCTCTTTCTCATGGGAGGCATCGCGGTCATTTGCACCCTGATTATTTTTTTCGGGGCGGTAAACGATCTTTTCAAGCCGACCTATAATCTTACCGTCCGCTTTCCCAATGCGAGCGGCCTGCTCAAGGGTTCCGATGTCTATCTTTCCGGTGCCCGCATCGGCAAGGTTACGAGCGATCCTCATCCTGTGCCGGACACCCAAAAAGTGGAGGTTCACTTAAAGATCGATAAAAAAGTCGGCATACGCACAGACGCAAAATATATCATCGGAAGCTCCGGTCTTTTGGGTGATCGCTTTGTCGAAGTCCAGCCGGTCGAATATCCGGACAACACGCCTGAAGATCAAAAGAAGTCCTTTGTCAAAGACGGGCAATTGATTGAAGGGCAAAAATCGGTGGGTCTGGATGAATTGGCCAATAGCGCGCAGCCTCTGATTCAGAGGGCCAACGACATCGCGACCAAGGTGGACGATATGATCACTAAGTTTAATGACGACGTGCTTTCCGATACCAGCACCCAGGATTTGAAGGATACGATTGCCAAGCTCAAGTCCATGGTAAGCAATGCGGATGACTTGCTGGTTCAGGCCAAGACAGGGCAGGGTGCGCTGGGACGGTTGATCAATGACAAGCAGGTCGGCGAGAATCTGGCCGTTTTCGTTGCCAACTTGAAAAAGAACGGCCCCGTCTTTTACAAGGATGACACGGCCTTGAAAAATGATAAAGACAAGGACGGGAAGAAAAAACCATGAGCGAATCCTTGAGCGCGGTTGTTGTGGCTGCTGGTCGCAGTCAACGCATGGGTTTTGATAAGCTGCTGACTCCGCTGGGAGGTCGGCCACTTCTCCTCCACACCTTGGAACGGCTGCTGCAAACGCAGGTGCCGTCGGAAATCATTCTTGTTGTCCGCCCGGGCAGCGAAGGGGAAATGAATGCCGTCATTGCCCCGTTGCACGGCAAGGGCAACATCCGATTGGTGCCGGGCGGAGCGCAACGCCAGGACTCAGTTCAAGCCGGCCTCAACGCCGTTTCAGACTCCTCCGAATTCGTCATGATCCATGATGCGGCGCGTCCTTTTATTACCAAGGAACTCATCGATGTCGTTCTGGCTGCGGCCAAGCTATCGGCTGCCGCTGTCTGCGGCGCGCCTTGCAGCGACACCCTGAAAGAAGTGGCCGAGGATGGCTTGGTAAAACAGACGATAGATCGATCCCAGCTATGGACGGTGCAAACACCGCAGATTTTTCGCACCAAACTGTTGCGTGATGCCTATAAAATCGCCCTGCAATCAGGTGACACGTTTACGGATGACACTGCGGTAGTTGAAAAAATGGGACATCCGGTGCGGATCGTCCTCTACCACGACATCAACTTCAAGGTTACCACTCCTTCCGACTGGAAACTGGCCGAATCACATCTCCATCTAGGCGATGGTGATTTTGCCCAGGGCCAGGTGCTGCGCAAGCACCTCCACGATCTCAATAATCACCTGACCCCGTTGCTCGGGTATGCGTATCTGCTCTCGAATGAATTGCCGCCGGAATCCCGCAGTAAAAAATTTGCCGTGAGCGTTCAAACTGCCGGTGAACGATGCCAGGCAACCGCCGCGCTCATTCAAAAAATCATCCGCGAAATGTTCCCTCGTAAAAACGAGTAATATCCCGGCGATGCTCAGGCAGGGAGAGAGGCTTTCTTTTCAGCCCATTCGCTTTTTCGAGAGGCAAAAACCTCGCGGATAATATCCTCGATGGGGACATCCTCCACGGTGAAATCATCCACTTCAAGCGCGGCAATCAAATCACGGCTGGCGGCAACGATCTGCTTGCGCGGAATTTTCAAGCGCACCTGGCTGGAATTTTTTTCCTGAATTTCGCCATAAGGCGTGAAATCAATTTCCGGAAGTCCCTTGCGCCGGCTGAGCGTGACGATCTTGTGCGTGGCCAGCCGGTCGATGATGTCCTGCAAGGCGCCATCGAAAAAAACCTGTCCATGATCGATGATGATGACCCGGTCGCAAAGTTCCTCGATGTCCTGCATGTAGTGCGAGGTAAGGAGTGTCGTGATCTTATTGCGCGCGGTGTACTCGCGCAAAAATTCACGCACTTTCTTTTGCGAAAGCACGTCGAGTCCAATGGTCGGTTCATCGAGAAAAAGCACCTTGGGGCGATGGAGCAACGCCGCGATCAACTCCATCTTCATTCGCTCCCCAAGGGAAAGTTCACGCACCATCACGTCGAGCTTGTCGCGCACATCGAGCAATTCGGTCAGCTCGTCGATGGTTCGCTGGGCTGAGGTCTTGTCCAGTCCGTAGATCACCCGGTTCAGTTCCAGTGATTCCGCCGCAGGCAGATCCCACCAGAGTTGGTTTTTTTGACCAAGGATCAGCGCGAATTGCCGCTTGAATTCGTTCTGGCGCTTCCACGGCGTGAATCCCAGCACAGTCGCTTCACCGCTCGTCGGATACAGCAGACCTGAAAGCATTTTCAACACGGTGGTTTTTCCCGCGCCGTTCGGCCCGAGAAAGCCCACCAGTTCGCCTTCGTTCACCGTCAGGCTTACTTCTTTTGCCGCCGCCGTCTCTTTGTATCGGCGATGCGCCAACCCTTTAAACGCGCCCCAGAACCCCGACTCCTTTTGATAGGTGCGATAAATCTTGGTCAACTTGTTGACGTAAATCACGGGTTTCATTTAGTTCTAATGTAGCGGCGGTCTATGACCGTCGCATTTATTATTCAGTTTCCGTCATCCTGAGCTTGTCGAAGGATCAGCTCCCGGCAAACCATCGATTTTCGAATTATGTGTGCACCTTTCGGAAGCCGATCCTTCGACTTCGTTCAGGATGACGGCTCGTGAAAGCATCATTCCAACTTCGCCAGGCTCTCACGAAGTGATTTCTCCTTTTCGCCCAGGGAAATTTCCAATGCGCGCCATTCTTCCAGTTTAGCAGGCGGAGCCTTCGCGAGCATATTCGCATCGCCCAGCTTGCGCCGAGTCTGTTCGAGATCCTTCTCCACCTTCGCCAATTCCTTGACCAGACGATCCTTTTCCACGCCGGGATCGACCAGGCCGGTGGCGGGGAGGTAAAGATCGCCAAGTTGGGTGAAAGCTTTCGGTCCGGGATTGGCGGGCGGGGAATCAAGAACCTGGATTTCGGAAGCATTCAGGAATGCCGTCAACACCGCCTTTTGATCATCGGCCAGTGGGCGTTTCTTGGAAACGAGTGCGCTGGTAACGAGAAAAAATGGAATTTTCTGGTTGGAGGGGAGCTTGATTTCACCTCGAAGCGTACGACCCACATCGGCGGTCATATAAATTTCCTGCGCACGGGGCGACCAATCCTTTGAACGCGGCGATTTCACAGGCCAGTTTTGGAGTTGAACGGTCTCCGCACCAAAACCGAGTTCGCACCAGAGCTCCTCGGTCACGAACGGCGCAAAAGGATGGAGCAGGCGCAGGACATGACTCATCACATAGTCAAAAGTGGCGAGAGTTCCGGCGCGAGTGGGGGAATCGGTTTGAGCGAAATCGATTTTTGCCGCCTCAACATAGCGCGCGGCAAATTCGTTCCAGACAAAATCGTAAAGCTGACTGGCGGCTTCGCTGAAATTGTACTGATTCAGCGCTTCGATGGCATTGCGTTCGCCTTCGAGGAGGAAGTGGAGCCGGTCGAGAAGTTCGTCGGCGAAGATCGAGCGCGAGTGCTGGAACGGATCAGCCTTCGGATCAATCGGCCCCTGCATGGCGCGGAAGCGGCAGATGTTCCAGAGCTTGTTGCAGAAATTGCGGCCCTCCTCGATCTGCTTTTCGTCGAAGCGGATGTCGGCGCCCTGTGGTGCGATACGGACAAGACCGAAGCGCAGACCATCTGCGCCATACTTGGCGATGAGTTCAAGCGGATCGGGCGAGTTGCCGAGCGACTTCGAGAGTTTTCGACCCTGCTTGTCCCGGATCAGTCCGGTGAAATAGACATCCTTGAAGGCAAGATTCGTTTCGAGCGTTTCGGCTCCATTCGGTTTGAAATGAAGCCCGGCGATGAGCATCCGCGCCACCCAGAGAAAGATGATGTCGGGACCAGTGACGAGTGCGCTGGTCGGATAAAACTTTTGCCGCGTGCCGTCCTCGGTCTGCATCGTCTCGTAGGCCCAGAGCCATGACGAGAACCATGTGTCGAGCGAGTCAGGGTCTTGTACCCAGCCTTCGCCGGGGGATTCGATCTGACAAAGGATTTCGTCTGGTGCCCAAAGATTTCCTTTAGCGAAATCCTTTCTGAATTTTTCAACTTCGACGATTTCAGTGGGTGATGAGGATGAATCAATCAGTGGAGTGTGATCAACCCGATACCAAACCGGAATCCGATGCCCCCACCAGACCTGACGGGAGATACACCAGTCCTGGATATTTTCGAGCCAGTGCTGATAGACTTTTGTCCAATGCTGGGGATGAAATTTGACGTGGCCTTTTTGCAGCAGGGCGAGTGCTTCCTTGATGTTTGGATACTTCAGGAACCATTGAGAACTCAGGCGCGGCTCAATGGGAACGTTGGCGCGTTCGCTGAAGCCGACGGTATTTTCGTAAGGTTCTTCTTTAACAAGCAGGCCGCGATCTTTAAGCAGTTCTGCCGATTTTTTCCGCGCCTCAAAGCGATCCAGCCCATGAAGTTCGGAGGCATCGTGCTCACCGGGATCGTTGATTTTTGCGTTCGGCGTGAGGATGTCGATGACGGGCAGCTTGTGGCGTTTGCCGATTTCGTAATCGGTCTTGTCGTGGGCGGGCGTGACTTTGAGCACACCAGTGCCGAAGCCTTCTTCCACGGCCTCGTCGGCGATGATGGGAATTTGCTCGCGGTGGAGCGGACGCCATACCTTCCTGCCAACGAGATGCGCCCACTTGCCGCCCGGTTTCACGGCAAGGGCAACGTCGGCCATGATCGTTTCGGGACGCGTGGTTGCGACTTCGAGATAAGTGGTAGCCGCCGCTGTCCCTAGCGGCGGGGCTTGGGGATTGCCGGAGGGAAATTCATCGCCGCTAGGGACAGCGGCGGCTACCACGGAGACCAATTCATACTTCACGTAATAAAGCGAGCCCTTCTGCTTGGTCGGGATTACTTCCTCGTCGGAAATGGCGGTGAGGGAACCGGGGCACCAGTTGACCATCCGTGTGCCGCGATAGATGAGGCCTTCTCTGTGGAGCTTTACGAAGACTTCCTGCACGGCGCGTTCGTAATCAGGATCCATCGTGAAGCGTTCGCGCGACCAATCGCAGGAGCAGCCGATTTTGCGAAGTTGCTGCGTGATGATGCCGCCAAATTCGTGTTTCCAGTCCCAGATGCGCTTCACAAACGCCTCGCGGCCAATCTCGTGGCGCGTCTTTTTTTCGGTCTGGCGCAGATGCTTTTCCACGGCGGTTTGCGTGGCGAGTCCGGCATGGTCGGTGCCGGGAAGCCAGAGCACTTCCTTGCCCTCCATGCGCGCCTTGCGACACAGGATGTCCTGGATCGTGTTGTTGAGGACGTGCCCGAGCGTCAGCTTGCCCGTCACATTCGGCGGCGGCATGACGATGGAATAGGCGGGCTTGGTCGATTTCGGATCGGCCTTGAAATAGCCGCCATCCTGCCACTTTTGATAGAGGCGATCTTCGACCTGTTGCGGTTCGTAAGCTTTGGCGAGTTCGGGCATGGGAAAAGGAATTTTGACGGAATTACGGAATTACCAAATTGGACTAAATTTACGGAATTTTTTTAAAGGGAAAGGCAGCGGAATTTTTGGACAGGATTGGGAGAAAGCAGGCTGAACTGATCCTTCGACTTCGCTCAGGATGACGGAGGGGAAGGAAAAGGTGATCATGGGTTCAGTATATTCTAAATAAGTTCAAAGGAGGTAGCTCTAGAAAGCCTAAAAAGCTTAAACAGCCTATTATTTTTTCCCGGGGGCCTTTTCCCGCGTCAGGCAGTAATCGACGCTGTCGCGCAGGGCGAGCCACGAAGCCTCGATGATGTCGTACGAAACGCCGACGGTGGCCCAGGTCGAATCGCCGTCGCTCGACTCGATGAACACACGCGTCTTGGCCGCAGTGCCGCTGGTGGAGTCGATGATGCGCACCTTGTAATCGACCAGTTTCATCTTCGCCAGCGCGGGATAAAAACGGATGAGCGCCGTGCGCAGGGCGGCATCGAGCGCATTCACCGGGCCGTCGCCTTCCGACACGGTATGGACTTTTTCGCCATCGACCATCAGCTTGATCGTGGCTTCGCAGGTGTCCTCTTTCTTCTCGGCGTTCTTGCGGATCGAGACGTGATATTCCAGCAGATCGAAGGAAGCCTTGTATTGATTGAGCACCTTACGCACGAGCAACTCGAACGAGGCGTCGGCAGCTTCAAATTCATAGCCTTCGTTTTCGAGATGCTTGATCTGTTCGAGCACCTTGAGGGCCTCGGGACTTTTTTCCTCCAGCTTGAGGCCGAGCGTGCGGGCCTTGAGCATGATGTTGGCGCGTCCCGCCAGTTCGCCGACAAGGACACGTTGATGATTGCCGACCCGTTCGGGTTCGATGTGTTCGTAACTCCGCGCGAGCTTGTTCACGGCGTTGACGTGGATGCCGCCCTTATGCGCGAACGCAGCGCTGCCGATAAAAGGTGCGCGACCGCTCGGGCGCTGGTTGGCGACTTCATCCACGAAGAGCGAGAGATCGCGCAACTGTGCCAGCTTTTCGTCGGAAAGGACGCGCCGATCCATCTTGAGCTGGAGATTGGCGATGCTGGTGATGAGGTTGCAGTTGCCAGTGCGTTCACCGTAACCGTTGACCGTGCCCTGGATTTGCAGTGCGCCCGCCTCGATGCCCGCGAGCGCATTGGCGACGCCGAGACCGCAATCGTCGTGGGTGTGGATGCCGAGCTTCGCCTTTTTCACCTTGGCCAAAAGCTCGCGGGTGATCTTCGCGATTTCCGAGGGGAGCGAGCCGCCGTTGGTATCGCAGAGCACAAGATGGGAAGCGCCCGCTTCGTCGGCAGCCTGGTAGCAGGCGGTCGTGTAGGCGGCGTCTTGCTTGTAGCCCTCGAAGGTGTGTTCACCGTCGAAGATGACCTCGCGTCCGTTTTCAACGAGATAGCGAATCGTATCGCGGATCATGGCGAGATTTTCCTCCAGCGTGGTGCGCAGGATTTCCTTCACATGCAAAGTCGAGGTCTTGCAGACGAGGGTCACCACCGGCGTTTCAGCTTCGAGGAGGAGGGCGACCTGCGCATCCTTCTCCACGGGCGTTCCGGCGCGACGTGT
>JABDGH010000002.1 GCA_013286145.1 Verrucomicrobiota bacterium | reverse complement strand
TTCCATCGGCGGAATCGTCACTTGCATCGTGCGCAACGCGCCGGTTGGCCTCGGCGAACCTGTCTTTGACAAACTCGAAGCCGATCTCGCCAAGGCCATGATGAGCCTCCCCGCCACCAAGGGCTTCGAGATCGGTTCCGGCTTCTCGGGCACGCTCCTCAAAGGTTCCGAGCATAACGACGCCTTCGTCAAGGAAGGCGACCGCGTCCGCACCCTCACCAATCGCAGTGGCGGCGTCCAGGGCGGCATCTCCAACGGCGAAGACATCGTGTTCCGCATCGCCTTCAAGCCCACCGCCACCATCGCCCAGGCGCAGCAGACCGTCTCCATCACCGGCGAAGCCGCCGAACTCAAGGCCCGCGGCCGCCATGACCCGTGCGTCCTCCCCCGCGCCGTCCCGATGGTCGAAGCCATGACCCGCCTCGTCCTCGTCGATCATTTCCTCAGGCAGAGGGCGATAGGCGCGAGTTAATTTTCAAGCCCGTCATCCTGAGCTTGTCGAAGGATCAGCCTCCAGAGAGTGTTCACTTCACTCTATAAATGAATGCTTACCGGGAGCTGATCCTTCGACAAGCTCAGGATGACGGCAGAGTAAAGTGAAAAAAAATTCCGTTAATTCCGTCAAAAATTCAGCCTAAATAATCCCCGCCTTCTCAAGCTGTTCGAGCCGCTTCTGGTTTTTCTCATCAACCACCTCGGCGACGCCGGGCAGTTCCAGCAATATCTCGAGGCAGAAAGAAATCTCCGCGTCCTGAAAGCCGGTCGTCTCCATCGCCAGTTTGTCCAGCGACACATAGACCCACGCAAATTGTTCGCCGTTGATCACCCGGAATTGCATGGTGGGTTCCCACATGATTTCGCTCGGCTCCCTCACCTCCAGCGTACCCTCCATGTGAGGAACCACCTGCTCGACCTTCTCGAAACGATCCAGCCATGAGGCGACACATTCCGAGATGTGCGCACGGTCGAGCGCCTTTTCGAAGACAGCGACAAAGCCCTTTTTAACCATGCCGCACTTTACTCAACCTTTATTAGTCATCAAGTCTGCAAGGTAGGGACGCGAGTCCCTTCGCGTCCCAAATAAAACCGGACGCCAGGGACTGCCATCCCCACCACCGTTAAATTTTTAATAATTCCCTTGCCGCTCCACGAGCGCACTCTATGTTTTCCCAATATGGTCCACGGAAAAGACCTCTCTTATAATTCAAAGGTTGAAGGCAACATCGTCCTAACCACGCTCGATGCCTCCATCAACTGGATGCGAAAAAACTCACTCTGGCCCATGCCCATGGGCCTGGCCTGCTGTGCGATTGAACTCATGGCCGCCTCCTGCGCGCGATTCGACATCGCCCGCTTTGGAGCCGAAGTCATGCGCTTCTCTCCACGTCAAAGCGATCTGCTCATCGTCGCCGGCACGGTCACCTACAAGATGGCTCTCGCCACCAAGCGCATCTACGACCAGATGCCCGATCCCAAGTGGGTCATTGCCATGGGCGCCTGCGCCTCCACTGGCGGCATGTATCGCAGTTACGCCGTGCTCCAGGGCGTCGATCAAATCCTGCCCGTGGATGTTTACATCTCCGGCTGCCCGCCTCGTCCCGAAGCTCTGCTCGAAGGACTGATGCGTCTCCAAAATAAAATCATGACCGAAGGCTCGACCATGGCCCAGAAACAATTGCCCAAAATGCCTGCGGGCCGCATGAGCCAAGCCGAAGTCGCAAAATTCTGAAATCATCAAAGCGCTCCCCGAATCCTATTAATCCCATCCAAAAAATTCCGTTAATTCCGTTTTACTTCCCAACCCAATCTTCATTCCTTAAAAAAATTCCGTTTAATTTAGTAATTCCGTAAATTCCCTACCGTAAATTCTGTATGTCCGCTCAAGACACCATCGCATCCCTGCAAAAGCAATTTCCCGGCAAAGTCGGCCAGGCGAAGGAATTTCGCGGCGAGTGGACGATTGAAGTCGATCGCGACCAAATTCGCCCCGCAGCCGATTACATCAAGAATACGCTCGGCTACAATTTTCTCGTCGATATTTCGAGCGTCGATTATTTCGGCGATGAACCCCGTTACGAGGTCGTTTACGAATTTAGCACCTTGGGCGGTGCTAATAACCAGGAACACCTGCGCGTCAAAATCAAGGTCAGCGAAGACGATACGACTGTCGATTCGCTGGTGCCGGTCTATCAAGGCGCGGATTGGCATGAACGAGAGGTTTTCGACATGATGGGACTCAAGTTCAACGGCCATCCCGATCTGCGCCGCATTCTGATGTGGGACGGCTACCCCTACTATCCTCTCCGTAAGGATTTCCCTCTCGAAGGCCTCTCCAGCGACATGCCGGGCGAAGCTTTCAGCCGTCCCGCGCCACTCGAAGGCGGCCCCTTCGTCGCCGCACCCGAGATTGCCCAACCTCTCATTGGCGAAGCACTCACCACGACCCGCGAACCCCGCGCCAAACCCGCCGACCTCTGAAATCATCTTAATCTTATTAATCCCACCCAAAAAAATTCCATTAATTCCGTTTAATTTGGTAATTCCGTTTTGCTTCCCAACCCCCAACCCAATCTTCATTCCTAAAAAAATTCCGTTAATTTGGTTTAATTTGGTAATTCCGTAATTCCGTCAAACTTCTTCAGATTTATGCCCGAAACCCTCCTCGAAACACCCGATAGCGTCATGCGCGCCGCGCAACAATTCGAGCAAGTCCAGGCCGGAAACGGAAAAATGGGCGACAAGCTCATGCTCAACCTGGGGCCATCGCACCCGAGTACGCACGGCGTCCTTCGCGTCCTGCTCGAACTTGACGGTGAAATCGTCACCCGCGCCGTGCCCGACATCGGCTACCTCCATCGCGGCGACGAAAAAATCGCCGAGAACATGACCTATAACCAATTCGTGCCCTACACGGATCGGCTCGACTACCTCGCCCCCCTCGCCAGCAACGTCGCCTATGCCCTCGCAGTTGAAAAACTCATGGGCTGGACCATTCCACCACGAGGCCAGGTCATCCGCGTCATCTGCTGCGAACTCGCCCGCATCTCCGCGCATCTCCTCGGCATGGGCGCGCTCGCCATGGATTGCGGCGCAATGACCGTCTTCCTCTATATCTTCACCGAGCGCGAAAAAATCTACAATCTCATCGAACTCCTCACTGGTGCGCGCTTCACCACCAGCTACACCCGCATCGGCGGACAAATCCGCGATCTGCCCCCCGGGTTTATCGATCAGGCCAAGGCTTTCGTCGAACAGTTCAAGGGCAAGATCGACGAACTCGATCAACTCCTGAGCCGCAACAAGATTTTCGTCGATCGCAATAAGGGCATCGGAATCATTTCCAAGGAAGACGCCATCGACTTCGGCCTCACGGGACCCAACCTTCGCGGTTCCGGTGTCTATTATGACATCCGCAAGGATCGTCCTTATCTCACCTACTCCGAGTATGGCTTCTCGGTGCCGGTCGGCTCGGTCGGTGATTGCTACGACCGCTATCTCTGCCGCCTGGAGGAATTGCGCCAAAGCACCCGCATCCTCGAACAGGCTCTCAGCCACATTCCCACCGGCCCGATCAACATCGGCGACGGCAAGGGCTTCCTCCCCCGCAAGGACAAAGTCCTCACCAAGATGGAGGAACTCATCCACCAGTTCATCCTCGTCACCGAGGGCATCCAGGCCCCCGTCGGCGAAGTCTATTTCGGCGCGGAAAATCCGAAGGGCGAACTCGGCTTCTACATCAACAGCAAGGGCGGCGGCGTTCCTTACCGGATGAAGATTCGCTCCCCCTCCTTCGTCAACCTGAGCATCCTCTCGAAACTCCTGCCCGGCCACATGATGGCTGACGTCGTCGCCATCCTCGGCAGCCTCGATTTCGTCATGGGAGAATGCGACCGATGAAAAATTTTATGTCATCTCGATTTTATCGAGGGATCTCTAACTATTTTACTCAGAAAGCCCGACTCAATCAGGGCAATCTTGCGATGGGAATCTTATTGGCTCTCGCTCTGTTTATAACGAGTTGCTCTAAACTCACCGAGTCCAATTTCAAGAAAATCCAGAACGGCATGACCACGGACGAAGTCAAAGCGATCCTTGGCAGCCCAATTGTTTTTGAGGAAAGAAATAGTTATCTCAGCCGCCAGCCCTCTCCGGATGCACCAGACTACCAGGACTATCTGGCCAGTAAGCTCAAGAACAAGATCACTTATTTCTATCACACCTCTTCCTCTGACATAAAAATCATTTTTCTCGGGGAAAAAGTCACTGCTACGGAGGGCACCTTCAAATGATTTCACCTGTAGCAAAACGATTGAGCCGGGGCAACTTTACGATGGGGCTGCTATTCGCCATCACCCTGCTCTTCACGGCCTGCATCTCGAGTCCTAAGCTCACCGAGTCCAATTTCAAAAAAATTCACAACGGCATGACAAGAAGTGAAGTGGAGGCCATTCTGGGCAAATCGACAGTTTTTACGACACAAATGTACGACCCTAATCCTAGTGCACCAAACTATCCGGCCCGGAAACTCGAAGACAAAATCACGTATCTTTATCGCATTTCTTCAGTTGACGTAGGAGTCGTTTTTATCGGGGACAAGGTAGTTTCCACAGAGGGCACTTTCAAATGATCTCACCTGTAGCGATACGATTGAACCGGGGGCACTTTACGATGACGCTGCTATTCGCCGTCACCCTGCTCTTCACGGCCTGCTCGAAGCTCACCTCCGACAACCTGCAAAAAGTTCACAACGGCATGACCACCGACGAAGTCAAAGCGATCCTTGGCACGCCCACCGACGTTCAAACTCAAGGTGCGCTCGGTCTTAGCAGCATGACCTATACGTATCATACCAGTTCCGCCGATGTGAAAATCGTTTTCATCAATGACAAGGTCATGGCCAGGGAGGGCGAATTCAAATGATTCCTATGCAGAAGATCATGACTTTTTCGGCGCTAATTACCGCGTCGATTATCATCGCCCTTGCCATCTGGCTTGTGCCTCCTGTGCTGATGGCGATGAAGTCGGCAAAATTTCTGTCCTCTTTCGAGAAAATCAACGAGACGAAGCCACCTCTCTCGATAGCCAAAGTTGAGCAACTTATGGGACAGCCTCTCCGAATCGAACACGCTGAATCGACCGGCATAGTTGGCGATGTCTACCATTATCCTACTTATCCACTCGGCGGAGACTTCCAAGTTATCTTTGTTAACGGAGTTGTTGACCATACTGCGATCCCCTCCCCAACCAAATCATGAGCAATCCTGTCGTCACCCCCTCCACCCAATCGATCCTCCCCGGAACCGTCTATCCCGGCGCTCCAGATCATCATCACGCCCCAACCGCTTTGCCCAAGGGCTTTGAAGCGCAGGCCGACGAATTGATCACCCACTATCCCGTCTCCAAGCGCAGTGCCTCCCTCCCCCTCCTCCACCTCTGGCAGGAAACCTTCGGCTACATCTCGCCGGAAGGCATCGCGTGGATCGCCGCCAAGCTCGACCTGCAAGCCATCAACATCCTCGAGCTCGTCACCTTCTACCCCATGTTCCGCCAGCACCCGGCGGGCAAAACGCTGATCAAGGTTTGCCGCACCCTCTCCTGCGCCATGGCGGGCAGTTACGCGCTTTGCGATTACCTCCGCCAGGAATGCAAAGTCGGAGAGCCTGATGCCCACGGCCTCGCCACCAGTCCCGACGGCAAATACTCCGTCGAGTTTGTCGAATGCATCGCCTCCTGCGGCACCGCGCCCGTCATCATGATCAACGACGACTTCCACGAAAACGTCACCCAACGCCGCGCCGACGAACTCCTCCTCAAATACAAATGATTTTGATATGATTAACATGATTTTAAAGGCACACCTATTTCAGGTAGGAGGAACATGAAGGACATGCATGTTAATGAACTACTTACGAGAAGATTGATTGAATTGCTCGCAACTGTGTCGTTTCGCATCATTGGGTTTCAATTCGTCCTACTTACCTTCCATTATCTCTGTCTTCTTGAGCTTGATAGGAGTTACTTGGCCAATTCGGATTTACCAACTTCGTATCAGAAGCATTCCATCCAAGCTTACGTAACGGAGATCACATTTCATGCCCTCACTGCGGTCATCATGTTTGTGCTGAGTGGCCCACTCGCCAGATTAATTTGTCGCGGCATGTTTCAAACAACGAATACCAACGTCACTAAATGAGTTTCTCCCAACCTTCAGTCCTAATTTCGTTAATTCCGTAATTCCGTCAAACTTCTCCTGCCTTTAAAATCATCTTAATCTTATTAATCCCATCCAAAAAATTCCGTTAATTCCGTTTAATTTGGTAATTCCGTAATTCCGTCAAAATTTTTATGCCCATCGCCGAAAACAGACTCATCTTCAAGCACATCGACGAACCCGGATACACCGTCGATATCGACTGCTATCTAAAAGTCGGCGGGTATAACGACCTGAAAAAAGCCCTCACCATGAAGGGCCCCGAGATCGTTGCCGAAGTGAAGACCTCCGCCCTGCGCGGACGTGGCGGTGCCGGATTTTCCTGCGGCATGAAGTGGGGCTTCATCGACCCCACCAAAAATACCAAGCCCGTTTATCTCATCTGCAACGCCGATGAATCGGAGCCCGGCACCTTCAAGGATCGCCAGATCATCTACAAGGATCCGCATCAGCTTCTCGAAGGCATGATCATCGCCTGTTACGCCAACAACGTCCATCTCGCCTACATCTATATCCGGGGTGAATTCACGCTCGGCGCGAAAATCCTTGAGAAAGCGATTGCGGAAGCCAAGGCCAAAAACTTCCTCGGCAAAGGCATCGCCGGTACTGCCTACGACCTCGAAATCTACGTCCATCGCGGCGCGGGTGCCTATATTTGCGGCGAAGAAACCGGCCTGATTGAATCGCTCGAAGGCAAACGCGCCTACCCACGCATCAAGCCTCCCTATTTCCCGGCGGTGCTCGGTCTCTACATGTGCCCCACCATCGTCAACAACGTCGAGACCCTCTGCAACATCAAGCACATCGTCGCAATGGGCGGTGCCGCCTACGCCAAGCTCGGCAAACCAAACAACACCGGTACGCGACTCCTCTGCGTCAGTGGCGACGTCGAAAAGCCCGGCTACTTTGAATTTGAAGTCGGCGCGCTCACCCTCGGTGAACTCATCAACGATGTTTGCGGCGGCATCCGTGGCGGGCGCAAGCTCAAGGCCATCATTCCCGGCGGCTCCTCGGCCAAAGTCCTCAAGGCGGGCGAACGCTACAAGATCAAGAGCAAGAAAGCCGACGGCACGATGGAGGAAAAAGAAATCGGCCTGGAAGACATCCCCCTCGATTTCGATACTCTCGCAGCGGCAGGTTCCATGGCGGGCAGCGGCGGCATCATCGTCATGGACGACAGCCGCAACATGGTCGAGTGCCTCGCCAATATCTCCACTTTCTACGCCCACGAATCGTGCGGCCAATGCACCCCCTGCCGCGAAGGCTCGCTCTGGATGAAAAAGATTTCAGACCGGCTGATGAACGGACGCGGTCATCCCGACGACGTGAGTCTCCTCACAAACGTCGCCGACAATATTGCCGGGAAGACGATTTGCGCTTTTGGTGAAGCCTGCGCGTGGCCCGTGCAAAGTTTTGTCAGCAAGTTTAAAAATGAATTTGAAGCCCACGCCCTCGGCAATGGCGCGTCGGCGAATAAAAAATCAACCATTGGCTCCGCCTCGTCAAAAAAACTGGAGCCGGTTTAAAAATCACGGCCTTGCCCTGCATCTGCTTCTTACTAATATAACGCCTGTCATTCGAACCCAAAACCAAGCCATAAAACATATGAAATCGTATCTTAAACTCCTCGTGTTGATCTGTGCGGTGACCTTTTCATCCGCGCTGCTCTCCGCCTGCGATCATCCCGCTCCGCCACCACCGCCACCGGCTCCCGCCCCGGAACCCGTTCATCCGAATTCCTAATCTGATCTAAAAACTTAATTATGTTGCGCCGGATCTTCCAAGGTCTGGCGCAACGAAATTTGTCCGACCCTCGCAAAGAACACCTCGAATGAAGAATCCGTTCAATCACGACATCACTCCCGCCGACGCCCCGATGCTCAACGTCCAGGTCGATGGCGTCTGGATGCAGTTTCCCAAGGGCCTCAACGTCGTCGAGGTCGCCCGCCGCGCGAGCAAATTCATCCCCCACTATTGTTACCATCCCAAGCTCTCCATCTCCGGCAACTGCCGCATGTGCCTGGTCGAAATGGGCACACCCAAGCTCGATGCCGAGCGCAAACCAGTTCTCGCCGCCGATGGCAAACCCGAACTCAACTGGATACCCCGCCCGCAAATCGGCTGCGCTACCATGATCTCCGAGGGCATGGGCATCCGCACCGAATCGCCCATGGTCAAGGAATGCCGCGAAGGCGTCATGGAATTTCTCCTCATCAATCATCCCCTCGACTGCCCCATTTGCGACCAGGCCGGTGAATGCAAACTCCAGGAATACTCCGTCCAGTACGGCGCGGAAGGCAGCCGCTTCACCGACGAAAAGGTCAAGAAACCAAAGCGTGTCGATATCGGCGAGCGAATCGTTCTCGATGACGAACGCTGCATCATGTGCTCGCGTTGCATCCGCTTCTCCAAGGAGACGGTTGAAGACGACGTCCTCGGTTTCATTGATCGCGGCAGCCACACCACCCTCGCCGTCCATCCGGGCAAACGCCTCGATAATAATTACTCGCTCAACACCGTCGATATCTGTCCCGTCGGCGCGCTCACCAGCAAGGATTTCCGTTTCCAGATGCGCGTCTGGTTCCTCAAGGAAACCAAGAGCATCTGCACTGGTTGTGCCACGGGTTGCAACACCCTGATCGGCAGCCGCGAACAAACCGTCTATCGCCAGACACCGCGCGAAAATGAAGCCGTCAACTCCCAGTGGATGTGCGACCAGGGACGTCTCGGCTTTCATTACATCCATCTCCCCGAGCGGCTCGTCGAACCGACGGCCAAAGTCGGCCAGGGAAAACTCCACACGCCGTGGGACGAAATCATTCCCCGCGTCGCCTCGCGCCTGCGCGAATTCCAGCCCGAGCAGATCGCCATCGTCGCCTCGGGCAGACTTACCAACGAAGAAGCCTTTCTCCTCAGCGAAGTCCGCAAGGTACTCGGTGGCGACAAGGTGCTCACCGACATCGTTCCCCGCCAGGGCGTCGCCGACGGTATCCTCCGCAGCGCCGACCTGAATCCCAACAGCAACGGCGTTGCCCTCTTTGGAATCTCCAATAACGGCCAGACTCTCGCGAAAATCCGCCAGGGCGTCGAAAGCGGCCGCATCCAGGCGCTCTTCGTCCTCCACGAAAATCTTCTCGGGGATGCCGGATGGCCTGCCACCGCGCTCGCCAATTTAAAGCTGCTCGTCGTTCAATCCATTCTCCCCTGCCCCACCAGTGAACGCGCCGATTTTGTTTTACCCGGCGCGAGCTTCGCCGAAAAACGCGGCTCCATGGTCAACGGTGCCGGACGCCTCCAACGCCTCAATAAAGCCATCTCCGTTCCCGGTCAGGCGATGGACGACTGGCAAATTTTGCTCCAGCTAAAAGCAGCCCTCGGCGGCGGCAACGGTCTCTACACCATCGAAGAAGTCTTCAAGGCAATGGTTGCAGCCACTCCCGCCCTAGCCGGCATGACTTTAAGCCGCATCGGCGACCTCGGCGTGGAACTTAAAAATGCGAACGCAGATCGCTCCAAACAACCTGCCTCCACACCTTAATAAAAATCCAAAAAATTCCGTTAATTCCGTAATTCCGTCAAAAATTCTGCCTGCCTTCAAATCCTATTAATCCCATCCAAGAAATTCCGTAAATTTAGTTTAATTTGGTAATTCCGTAATTCCGTCAAAAATTTCCCCTTCATGATCCCCACCCTCTTCTTCGCCGACATGCCCTCAAGCGTCCCCTTGTGGGTGCCCGACGTTTTTATCACGGCCATCAAAATCTTCATCGTCGTCAACGTCATCCTCGGCCTCGTCTCCTACACCGTCATGGCCGAACGCCGGATCAGCGCCGCCATTCAGGATCGCATTGGCCCGAACCGCGTCGGCATCCCTCTCGGCGGCGTCCGCATCGGCTCGTTCACCATCCCCAATTGGAATTGGTGGGGACTCGGCCAGCCGCTCGCCGACGCACTCAAGTTCATGCTCAAGGAGGAATTCACTCCCGCGCACGTGAATAAATTTTACTTCTGGCTCGCTCCCGCCATGGCCATGGTGCCCGCGCTCCTCACCATTTGCGTTATTCCCTATGCCAGCACCACCCCGGTCACCCTCTTCGGGTTCACCATCCCCTCTCCCGGTGTCATCGCCGACGTCAACATCGGCGTCCTCCTTGTCTTCGCTATCGCCTCACTGAGCGTCTATGGAATCGTCATTGCTGGTTGGGCCTCCAACTCGAAATACCCGTTCCTCGGCGGCATCCGCTCCAGCGCACAGATGATCTCCTATGAAGTCTCCATGGGACTCTCGGTCATCCCCATCTTCCTCATCATGGGCAACCTTAACCTCACCGAGGTCATTAAGTATCAAGCCGAACACGGCTGGGCGATCTTCCCTCTCTTTGCCCTTCACCAAAATTGGGGCAGCTACATCCTCTGGATTCCAATGCTCATCTCCTTTTTGACCTTCCTCGTCTCCGCCTTTGCCGAGACCAACCGCCTTCCCTTCGACCTGCCCGAAAGCGAAACGGAACTCGTCGGCGGCTACCACACCGAATATTCAGCCATGAAATTCGCCCTCTTTTTCCTCGGTGAATATGCCGCCATGATCGTCGCCTCGTCGCTCATGGTCACCCTTTTCCTCGGCGGCTGGAGCTTTCCTTCCAAGACCTACATGTCCTGGCAAACCGAATGGTGGAGCGTCCCTATTTACGCCTGCGTCTTCCTGCTCAAGCTTTGTTTCTTCATCGTCCTTTTCATCTGGGTACGCTGGACGCTTCCCCGCTTCCGCTACGATCAGTTGATGGGCCTCGGCTGGAAAGGTATTCTTCCCCTCTCCCTCGCCAACATCCTCCTCACCGGCATCCTGCTGGCGTGGATCGGATAAAGCTGATTTTAAAGACACCGGGATTTTCCCTTCAACCAATCCCGTTAATCATCTTAATCCCATCCCAAAAATTCCGTTTACTGCCCTCCGCAGGAGTTCCGTAATTCCGTCAACCTTCTCCTGCCTTTAAAATCATCTTAATCCTGTCCAAAAAAATTCCGTTAATTCCGTTTAATTTGGTAATTCCGTAATTCCGTAATTCCATCAAACTTCTCCCGCCGCGATCACCACGCAAAACTCCCCACGCGGCGCATTACTTTTAAAGTGCGCAAGTAACTCCGACGCCGTCCCGCGCCGATACTCCTCAAACTTCTTCGTCAATTCCCGCGCCAGGCAAAGCCGCGCCTGCGGAATCTCCGTCACCGCATCCTCCAGCATCCGGACAATCCGATAGGGCGATTCAAAATAGATGCTCGTGCATTCGCGCGCGCCGGCAGCCAGTAATTCCTTGCGCCGCTGACCACCCTTCACCGGCAAAAAGCCCCCGAAATAAAACGGCACCATCGGAAAACCCGAACCCGCCAGCGCCAGCAAAGGCGCGGAAGGCCCCGGCACAACCTCGACCAGCACCCCAGCCTCGACCGCCGCGCGAATCAACCGCTCGCCCGGATCGCTCACGCCCGGCAAACCCGCATCGGAAACCAGCGCGATCGACTTTCCCATCTCGAACTCCCGCAAAAACTCCGCCGTCCGTTTTGCCTCGCTAAAATGGTGATAACTCACCATCGGCTTGCGAATTTCAAAATGCGTCAGCAGATGCCCCGTGTGTCGCGTATCCTCCGCCGCGATCAAATCGACTTCGCGCAAAATCCGCACCGTCCGGGGCGGCATATCCTCCAGATTTCCAATCGGTGTCGCCACCACATAAAGCTTTGCAGGCATGAACAGCCTTTATGGAATAGCCCGGCCCAACCCGCAAGAACCGTTGTGCCCAAAAATTAGCTAACTCCGCTGTATTGTTATCTCAACTATCGTCTTTCCAGGAAGTTTGTATCCTGAACGTTGAGAAAAACTCGACGCTTTGCAAGTTGTGAGACTATATTGTCACATGCTTCCCGATCTGCGCAGGGACACGGTCAAGCTTGGAAACCTTCTTAGCATCGCTGAGCAGATCCAGACTTTTGGTCTTGGACGCAAGACTGGTGAGATTTACATCACCAACGTCGCGCCACCAGCACGTATCAATCTGGTCAATGGCGAAATCGTTGACGCACAATTTGGCCTCCGCTCCGGCCTCGAGGCAGCCATCGCTCTCATCAATCTGCGCGATCCCCAAACGGAATTCATCGTGGGTGAAAAAGCCCAGCGGAACACGATCAATATCTCCTACATGCAAGTTCTCTGCGAAGCCGCGCGCGTCAGGGATGAACAAGCCTCCGACGATCATAATCGCGCCACCGAGCCGATTCGTCTCATGCCCACGAATCCTTACTTGCGCATCACCCTGGGCACCGAAATTAAAACTTTCCCCATCCGCCCCGGCATTGCCTTCATCGGACGCTCCACCATCAATGACATCGTCATCAACGACGCGACGATCTCCCAGCGCCATGCCAGCATCGAATACTCCCGCAGCGGCGTCTTTCTCAAGGATCTCGGTTCCACCAACGGCACTTACGTCGCCGGCCAATCCATCAAGGAACGCTGGCTCAGCGTCCAGGACAGCCTCCAGTTTGGCGGCGTCCACTGCCTCTTCATCGGCGGGATCAAGAAGTAACCACGGACGTCACGAAATTACCATTTTCCGGGCTTCAATAACTCGCCCGGGTCATGTAATCCATTAAAAATGCACCGTTCGCCTCATCCGGAAGGCCGCAAAGTCCTCATTCTTTCCGCCAGCGCGGGCACGGGCCACGTCCGGGCCGCCGAAGCCCTCGAAAAAGTTTTTCGCCAGCAACCGGGCGTTGGCGAAGTTCGCAATATCGACGCCCTCCGTTTCACCAACAAACTCTTTCGCGATTTCTATTCCAAGCTCTACATCCATCTCGTTCAAAAAGCCCCCACTGTCCTGGGCATCGTCTATAACAGCACCGACGAACCGTGGAAAACCGACCGCATGCGCCTCATGCTCGACCGCCTCAACACCGGCCCGCTCGAACGCTTCATCGCCAAGTTCAAGCCGGACATCACCGTCTGCACCCATTTTCTTCCCTCTGAAATCATCTCCTATCTCATCAGCAAGGGGAAACTCAACGCCAGGCTTTCCATCGTCGTCACTGATCTTGATGTGCACGCCATGTGGCTCTGCCGCACCTTCCACCGCTACTTTGTCGCATTGGAAGAAAGCAAAGTTCACCTCCAGGTTCTCGGCCTGCCTGGCGACAATATCACCGTCAGCGGCATTCCCATCGACCCAGCCTTTGGACAGCGTGAAGACCGTGACACTCTGCGAGCCGAGGCCGGGTTCGATTCGAAGCGCCCTCTTTTTCTCATCTCTGGCGGTGCGCTGGGAGTCAGCCCGGCGGCAGGTGTCCTCGAAGGCCTCTCACGTCTGCGACATCCGGCCCAGGCCATTGTGATCTGCGGCAAGAAACCCGAATTGCAGGCCCAGCTCGAAAAACAAGCCCGTGCCATTGAAGCCTCCGTCCCCGGCCTCAGTTTCAAGATCATCGGCTACACCAACGAAATGCATCGCTGGATGCAAATGTCCGATCTCTTCATCGGCAAACCGGGTGGACTCACCACTGCGGAATCGCTCGCCAGCGGCCTCCCCATGATCATCGTCGCACCCATCCCCGGCCAGGAAGAACGCAACAGTGATCACCTCCTCGAAAAAGGCATCGCACTCAAGTGCAACGAATTCAGCACCCTCGCCTACAAAATCGACGGCCTTCTCGATCAACCCGCCCAGCTCCAGGCCATGCGCGAAAAGGCGCTCGCCTACAGCCGTCCCCAAGCGGCGGAAACCATCGTCAGCACGCTCCTCAACAGCCCCCTTGATGAAGCCGCCCAGGTCATTCCCACCAAAACCGTTTTAGCTGGGGCATAAGCAGATCAATCTCTCCCAATCATCTTAATCTTATTCATCCTGTCCAAAAAATTCCGGCTGGACTGCATGGAGAATGTAAAGATTAGTGAGCCGCTGCCAGTCGGTGTCATGCCAAAGGTTGAAAAGAGGTTCGGCATAATTGGAAAGAGTTAGTCCAGCAAAGTCATAACCGGAAAAAATGCGGGCGGCATCTGCATTCCAGTTTTTATACCATCCCCATGAAACTTCGGGATGATCGGGATAACCGCAGGGCCCGTAAGCCTCGGTAACAACGACGGGCAACCGCTTGCCGGAAGAAAGCGTGGTATGTGCGAACACGCCTTGGGCATAAGCGTGGGCGAGGCGCAGCATGTCGGCGTAATTGCGGCGGCAGGCTTGGTTCCAAGCCGCTCCATAGAGCGCAAGGTTGTAGGTATCCAGTTCCGCGTGCAGGGAAAACTTGGAGGCGCCGGGAGCCGCTTTTTCCATGGCGATTCTGTCCTCGTCCGTCAGAATCACGTCAGGCATGAAGTGAATATCAACGAGGTCGTAAATATCGGTGAGGCGCGCGCCATAGTTTTCCGCTCCGAGAGACGAGTAGGAGAGAGGGATTCCATCGCGATGAATCTCTTCGTAAATGGCTTCGCCCAGCCAGTGATTGACGCGTTGAAAAACATGGTCGAGCTCGGGCAGGTTCTCGCAAAAATCAACCTCTCCTTCACGACGTTTTTTCGTATCGGCAAGCAGCACGCTGCGCAGCTTGCCGCCGAGAAACAGCGGGACTTCATTGCAGGGAGCAACCCATATGGCGCGTTCCAGGACTCCGTCTTCGCGCATCATCTTCAGGGCTTTGACCCAGGTGGCGGCCCACTCCCGGCACCAATGTTCTTCTTCGTCGAGTTCGATTATGGAAATGTTGGCCAGGATTTTTAGGGACGTCCATGTATCGAGACCGAGCCAAATGCCGTGCTGGCGGCAGAGATTGGCCAGTTCCATCACCTTGGCCCGGACATCCACCGTATAACCGCCGGGAACAAGCACATCACCCCAGGAACGAATGCGGCGATCCAAACCCTGGGGGGCAAAGGCGTGTTCTTTTTGCAGATAAAAGTGAGGGAACACGTCCACCCGCAGGGTGTTATACCCGCAAGTCGCAGCCTCCGCGACGCAACGCGAAAGATCGGCGAAAGAACCACCAGGGTGGGAGCAAGTCAGCCAGGAAAAATCCCACATGGAGATGGTCAGTGGGACATTCTTATCGAAATAACGAATCATGATCTACAAAGTATCATTTAAGCCAGGCGACCCCCAAACAGGAAGCAAATGCTCACAATTCCAATTCTCATCTAAAAAATTCCACCGCAAGCAGCGGGGTATTCAAGGTAGCCGCCGCTGGCCCAGCGGCGGTCGGGTGTGCCGAGTTCCATTTCGCGACGCGGCACACACCGGCTACCAACTGCACGCCGCAAGCTTCGAGGAATTAGACCAAAACAAATTCCGTTAATTCCGTCAAAAAACAAACTTATTACAACTTCATTCGCTCGACCTTCGCCCTCCGCTGCGGCATTCCCGGAACAGGTGACTGAAGCATAAAAATTTTCGACAGCCCCTCCTCAGTGATGGCGCTGGCAAATAGCGTGCGGTGATCCGCCCCGCCAAAAACGAGCGAGGTAATATGCCTCGCCGGAAAAGTCACCTGCCCGACCAGCGCGCGACTCGCGGCGATTTTCAAAATTCCGCCCGCATCCCGCCGCGCCGACCAAAGCGTTCCCTCCATGTCCAACGCCAGCCCGCCCGGTGTTCCCTCCTCCGGGATGCATTCGTGAAACACCTGCCGGTTTGTAATGGCTCCCCGTTTCACGTCGTAACGACACCGAAAAATCGTCCTCGTCGTCCCGCACGTCCAGTAAAGCGCATCGCCCTTGTCATTCCAGCCCATGCCACTCGACTCCCCTGTCCCACCCAAAACCTTGACCAGTGTGCCCGATGTTTCCAGCCGATAAATGCCCGCGCCATTAGAACGCCTGGCACGTAGTGTCCCCACCAGGATGCGCCCATTCGCATCGACAATCGCTTCGTTAAAACGGTCTCCGTCCATCCGCACATTTTCGATCAAAGGGACAACCTGCTCATGACGGTCAAAGTCAAATAGCGCGACATCCTTCTCGCGAAAAAGCAGCCATGTTCCGTCCTCCTGCGGAACGAATGCGCCAACGGATGGCCCTTCATAAACCGCGCTCTGAATGCGCGTTTTGTAATTTAACCGGAATAACCGTCCACCCTCCACGTCAGTCCACCACAGCGATTCATCCCGGTCGTCCCACCATAAATTTTGCGGCAACTTCCCGGCATCCTCCACCAATACTTCGGGGGCGGCGGGCGGTGCGATCACCTGCGTGGCCGCAGAAACGGATTCATCCGACATGAAGAAAGTATGAAGGAAGAAGGAAAAAGTTAGAAGGATGGAATCGCCTGATATCAACTCCGTCATCCTGAGCTTGTCGAAGGATCAGCCCCGGAAAGTGTGAAAAAAAGAGACAGGAGTAATTAAGCTTAAAAGTCCTAACCACGCTGGCCTTCTTTCTGTTCCCAATCCCGTTAATCATGTTAATCCTGTCAAAATTGCCTTTGCCTTCCATTAATTCCGTCAAAAATTCTGCCCGCCTTCAAATCCTGTTAATCCTCTCCAAAAAATTCCTAAACCCATGAGCACCTCATCCCAAACCATCCTCGTCACCGGGGCCAACAAAGGAATCGGCCTCGAAATCTGTCGCCAACTCGCCCGACTCGATCATCGTGTCATCCTGAGCGCTCGCTCGTCCGAACGTGGTCAAAAAGCCGTGGCCGATCTCGCCAGGGAAGGACTCAAAGTCGAATTTCTCCAGCTCGACCTGGCGGATGAATCCAGCATTCAAGCTGCGGCCAACGATCTTAAGAAACGCTTCAAAGCCCTCAACGTCCTCATCAACAACGCCGCCATACTCGAAACATGGGGCGGCACCATCCTCGACGTAACGGCTGCGGAACTTCGTGACACTTTTATCACCAACACCCTGGGTCCCATCCTGCTCACCCAGGCGCTCCTTCCCCTTCTCAAGGCGGGACGACCCGCCCGCGTCATCAATCTCAGCAGCCAACTCGGTTCCATCCAGAACATGACCGATGGCTGGGCCAGTTACGGCATCTCCAAGGCCGCCCTCAACGCCGCCACCCGCAAACTGGCCGGAGCCCTCGCCCCGCATGGCATCAGCGTCAATGCCGCCTCACCCGGTTGGGTGCGCACCGAAATGGGCGGCGAAAGCGCGCCGCTTACGGTTGAAAAAGGCGCTAAAAATATCGTCCGACTCGTCACCGACGTCCCTCACACCCTCACCAACCATTACCTCGAGGAAAACGGCGAAATCCCGTGGTAGCAACCCTGTCATAGTTTCCGTTAATTCCGTAATTCCGTCAAAAACTCAGCCTGCCTTCAAATTCTATTAATCCCCCCCCCAAAAAAAATTCCGTAAATTTAGTTTAATTTGGTAATTCCGTAATTCCGTCAAAAATCCCCCTGCAACTCGGCTAGACATGCGCCGCACATCGCGATAGTTTTACCGGACTTATGAGCCAGGAACCTGCCCATTTCGCCACCGAACCCATCGAATCACTCGTCCCAAAAACGATCCAAACCCTCACCGTTGACGCGGTCGAGAAAGCAAAAAGCGGCCATTGCGGCCTCCCCATGGGTTGTGCCGACTTCGCCTTCGTTCTCTGGAGCAAGTACCTCAAATTCAACCCGGCCAATCCCCATTGGGCCAACCGCGACCGTTTCGTACTCTCCGCCGGCCACGGCTCAATGCTCATCTACTCGCTGCTCCACCTCACTGGTTTCGAGAAAATGACCCTCGACCAGATCAAGAATTTCCGTCAATGGGGCAGCCTCACCCCCGGCCATCCCGAAAGCCACGAAACCGAAGGCGTCGAAGTCACCACCGGCCCGCTCGGTCAGGGCACCGGCAATTCGGTCGGTCTCGCCATCGGCCAAAAATTCTTCTCCACCACCTTCAACACGCCCGAGTTCCCCGTCTCCGACCACAAGGTCTATACCATCGTCTCCGATGGCGACCTCCAGGAAGGTGTCTCGCACGAAGCCGCCTCACTCGCTGGCCATCTCGGCCTCGACAACCTCGTCTGGTTCTACGACGACAACAACGTCTCCATCGAAGGCATGACCAGCCTCTCCTACAGCGACGATGTCCCCTCCCGCTTCAAGGGCTACCACTGGCACGTCATCTCCATCAACGGCAACGACCAGACCCAAATCGACTCAGCGCTCCGCGAAGCCCACGCCACCAAGGGCCAACCCACCATCATCATCGGCAAAACCATCATCGGTAAAGGCTCTCCAAAACTTCAAGGCACACCCAAAGCCCACTCCGACGCCTTTGGCTCCGAGGAAGTCGCCGCCACCAAGCGTAATCTCGGCTGGCCGGAAGACGCTCAATTTCTCGTGCCTCAACGCGTGAAAGATTTCTTTGCCGAAAAGCGCAAAACATGGGCGAAAGAAGAAGCCGACTGGAACAAACTCTTCGCCGCCTACGCCGCGAAAAATCCCGAAAAAGCCCAGCTTTGGAACGATTTCCTCTCGAAAAAACTCCCCTCGAATCTCGAATCGCTCCTGCCCAAGTTCGGCCCCGAAAAGCCCATCGCCACGCGCAATGCCGGCGGTGACATCCTCAAGGCCCTCTTCGGCGCCGTGCCCAATCTCATCGGCGGTTCCGCCGATCTTGCTCCCTCCACCAAAACATGGATCAAGGAATTCGGCTCCTTCGAGAAAGGCAATTACGGCGGTCGCAATCTCCACTTCGGTATTCGTGAACACGGCATGGGCGCAGTCGTGGCGGGTCTCGCCTATTACGGTGGCTTGATCCCCTTCGGCTCGACCTTCTTTGTCTTCACCGACTACATGCGTCCGCCCATCCGACTCGCCTCGCTCAGCGGCCTGCAAACCATCTACGTCTTTACACACGATTCCATTTTTGTGGGCGAAGACGGCCCCACCCACGAACCGGTGGAACACCTCGCAACCCTGCGCGCCATTCCCCGCGTTCTCGTGCTGCGTCCCGGCGATGCCAACGAAACCAGCTATGCTTGGATCGCGGCTCTCGAACACAAGCACGAGACCAGCGCCATCGTCCTCACCCGCCAGAACCTTCCCGTCTTTGATCGCACCAAGACGGCTCCAGCCTCCGGACTACTTAAGGGCGGTTACACGCTCTGGGAATCGAAACCTGGCACCACGCCCGACATCATTCTCATCGGCACCGGTTCCGAAACGTCCCTCGCTTACGATGCCGCCCAAAAACTTGCCGCGGAAGGCAAAGCCGCCCGTGTCGTCTCGCTCCCGTGTTGGGAACTTTTCGAGGATCAGCCCCAGGCTTACCGCGATTCCGTCCTGCCTCCCGCTGTAAAAAAGCGCGTGGCCATCGAAGCCGGTATCCGCCTCGGCTGGGAACGCTACTTCGGCGACTCAGGTAAGTTTGTTGGCGTCGAAAAGTTCGGCGCATCAGCTCCCTACGAACACCTCCAAAAAGAATACGGCCTCACCGTCGAACACGTCCTCGAAGTCGCAAAAAGCCTCTTTTAATCATGTAGCGGCGGTCTATGACCGTCGCTGAATTTTGGTGGTAGCCGCCGACGGCCCGTCGGCGGAGGCTCCAACAGTAAACAAGCCTCAGTTCGACCGAAATTCAACTCGCCACGTGCCTGCTTCTCATTTAAAGATAAACTTAATATGAGCGAACAAATCTATTGGCTTCTCGAAGTCGCCATTCTCCCGGAACAACTCAAAGATTTTCGCGCTGTCGCAAACGACCTGATTGCCTCAACCAAATCCGAGTCAGGCACGCTCAATTACGAATGGAACCTGAATGGCGAAAAAACCATCTGCCATATCTACGAACGCTATCGTGATTCCGCCGCAATGCTGACTCACGTGCAGTCGTTCGGTCGGTTCGCGGAACGTTTCCTCAAAGCCTGCCGCCCCGTGCGCTTCGATGTCTATGGCTCTCCCACAGAGGAAGCCAAAGCCGCCCTGGCCGATCTAAATCCCACCTACTATACCTCCCTCGGCGGTTTCAGCCGCTAAGCCCCTAAACCCCCAATTCCGTCATCCTGAGCGACCTCGAACTTGCTGAGAGGGAAGTCGAAGAGTTGACGAAGGATCAGTTTAGCGCAGTAATTGCATCGTGACCACGCAAACCAAGATTCTATTGGCATCGACCTCCGGATTGCTTCTCCTTCTATCTGCCATTTTTGCGCATCCCTTGGGCATTCCGGAACCCTACAATTTGCTTCTTCTTTTTGCGGCGATCTACTTGATATCTTTTGGTCTTCGCCTCGGAAAAAAACTCAAAAAAGAAAAAGAAAAGACCGTCGCTCCTTCTCCGGGATTAGATCGGAGAAAACATTTTTTTTCGATGATGGTTCTAATTGCAGTTGCAGTAAATGCCTTCGCTTCCTACTGGCTACCGATAACTCCAAATACTCCTCCCATTCTTTGCTCGGTCATACCACTGATTTCATTTCCAATTCTTGTTGGGGGTTTTTTGTACGTGTGTTTTAAACAAAAACGGTAATCTCTGCTCATCCCCAAATCTCGTTAATTATCTTAATCCCAAAAAAAAATTCCGTAAATTTAGTTTAATTTGGCAATTCCGTAATTCCGTCAAAAATTCTGCTCCTTCTCCTTGAAAAGCAGATTGAACGTCGTCAGCGACCCGTACGACTTCGTAATGTAGTACTGCAACTCGACCCGCTCGGCATCATTCAGCTTCGGATGCGCGTTAATCTTCTGTTCCAGCACACGCAGGTTATCGCGCACCATCACGATCTTGTGAAAGAAAACATCGAGTTCGATCTCCTTCGTCGTCAACGTCACATCATTCGGGTGAATCACCATCTTCCCGCCCACCCAACGCGGCGCCAACTGCGGCGCAAGCTCGTCCATGTCCACTTTTAGATTTAATTTCTCCGTGGTCACCTCCACCACCTCGGCGATTAAATCATGCAACGGCTTCTCCAAGCCCTCCAGCTTCGCGCGCGGCTCCGCTGGCTTTAGTTCCGCAACCAATTCCTCGGTCAACGTCTTACGTCCCTCGTTAAAAAGTATCTCAGCCGTTTTCTCCGTCAGAAGTTTTACATCACCCAAACCATATTGTGGATGCAACACCTGCAAGCCCGGCCGTAAATCGACGATTTTCATTCCGGTAGGTTAACCCATCTGTGAATGGAAGAAAATGCCATCTTTGCCCACGCCGCCAATTGTGTTATTATTCCAGAATGCGCTCCTTTACCATTACTTTGGCTCTCGCAATCTCACTCGCTTTAACTTCCATGAACCTCTCCGCCGAACCCGCCGCTTCCCTCTACGATCTCAAGGTCAATTCGCTCGATGGGAAGCCAGCCGACCTCGCCCAATACAAGGGTACCGTCGTGCTCGTCGTCAACACGGCATCGAAGTGCGGATACACTCCACAATACGCCGGACTGGAAAAACTCTACCTCGAATACAAAGACAAGGGCTTCGTCATCCTCGGGTTTCCCTCCAATGATTTCGGTGGCCAGGAACCCGGCTCTCCGCAGGAAATCGCCACGTTCTGCTCATCCAAATACAACGTCACCTTCCCCATGTTCGAGAAAGTGAAAACGAAGGGCAGCGGACAATCACCCGTCTATCAATTTCTCACCACGGGTCACGGCACCCCCCTGTGGAATTTTCACAAATATCTCGTCGATAAAACAGGCAAGGTCATCGGTGAATTCCCCAGCACGGTGGAACCCGCCAATAAAGACCTGCGCGCCGCCATCGACGCCGCACTAAAGGGTTAGCAGTTTGTCATCCCGAGCGGAGGTGAGCCGTAAAGCGGTTCTACTGACGGCAGCAGCTACATAAAACATGCTGTCATCCTGAGCGGAGCCGAGGCCAAAAGTGTGAGTCGAGCTTACAGTTGACCCGAGGCGCAGTCGAAGGACCTGGCCGGGTTAAGCGAAAGATGAAAGTAGCGCCACAAGATTTTGAAGTGCCCCAAGGAATTCCCGCTTGTCGCTAGCTCACAAAGCGCGCACTCATAAGACCACGCTACACCTTGGGGGTGGCCCGGACAACTCGTTGTCCGGGTGGCCTCGCAAAAGCGAGGCCACAGGAGGCAGCCCCAACGCTTCTCTTTCATCAAGCCGTCATCCCGAGCGAAGGCGAGCCAGCAAGTGGGTCACTCACCCCTGTCATCCCGAGCTTGTCGAGGGATCAGACGCGCTTCCATGTACTCCAAAGACTGGAGAATCACGGAAAGTTAACAAAACCCAAGTAGTTCAACGTATCGATTATCGTTTACGTGTCTGATCCCTCGACAAGCTCGGGATGACAATCCGTTATTTCCCCGGCACCGGTAGCACCAGAAAACCATACTTCTGGAAAATAGCCTGCGCGGGCGGACTGAAAAGATACGCCTCAAAAGCCTGTACGACTGCCGGGTTTGGGAGGTTGGGGAGTTTACTGATCATGGTTAGTTGAATCAGTGCCACCGGATAAACGATCTTCGGCCCTTCGCTTGCGGGTACTTCCAGGACGACATGCACCTTCTTGGAAATCAGCGCATCGGTCTTATAGACGATGCCATACTGCGCGTTGCCCGCTTCAACTGCCGATAACGCCGCGCGCACATTTTCGGTTGGCACAAGCTGATCCTTCAATGCGTCCCAAAGTTTCATCTTGGTCAGATACTCCTTGGCGTAAATTCCGGCAGGCACGGTATCCGGCTGGCCGATGGCGATCTTCGCCCCCTTCTTTTTCATCAAATCCTGAATGCTCGCCAAAGTCCCCTTCTCCTCCAAAGCCGCGACGACGACCAGTGTATTGCCGAGCAAATCGTGCCGAGTACCGGAAACGAGATGTCCTTTCTTCTCCAATCCGTCCATCTTCGCCTCGTCCGCGGAAATAAAAACGTCTGCCGGCGCGCCCTCTTCGATCTGCCGGGCGAGGATGCTGCTCGCGGCCAGGTTGAAATTGAGCTTGGCGGGTTTGTAGCTCGCCCCGATCTCCTTCATTACATCTGCCAGGCTGGCGGCGGCAAAAACTTGAACCTGCGGTTGCTCCTGGGCGTGCAGCGGCATGATTCCCAATATAGCCGACATGAATAAAGAAATCCCGCAAGCAATACGATATGAGCATTTCGTCATTCCGAGCGAAGTCGAGGAATCGGTACCCGTTCCCATAACTTTTTCGGACCGATTCCTCCACTTCGCCTCGGGAAGGATTTTCTTTAAACCCAATCTTGTGACTCGGCTTCGGTCGGAATGACAGGAGTTCTTTTGCACCAATATAAACGAAAAACGGTCTAACCACTTGCGTAAGTTCATATCGCGAAATTCTAATGGGTTACATTTGCTCCACAACATCTATCCCGAGAAGATTCAGACCCTGCCTCAAGGTGCGCGCAGTCAGGTCACAAAGAATCAACCGCGAATTTCGTGTCGCTTCCTCGGCTTGAATCACGGGACACGCCTCGTAAAACTTGTGGAAGAGCGTCGCTAACTCAAAAAGATAGAGACACAGGTAATGAGGCCGATATTCCTCGGCAGCCATCAACACGGAATCGGCAAAATCGAGCAACTTGCGACTCAAGGCCAACTCGGCTGGCTCCGTCAATTGCACGGACGCTTCCGGGATTTTTTCCAGCCCGGCTTTCCGAAAGATGGCCCGGATGCGTACGTAAGCGTTTTGCAGATAGGGCGCGGTATTGCCATCAAAGGCCAGCAACTTCTCCCAGCTGAAGACGTAGTCGATGTTTCGATTCTGGGCCAGGTCGGCATACTTCAAAGCGCCCAGGCCGACAACCCGAGCCAGTGTGGCCCGTTCGTTGTCCGATAATTCAGGCCGCTTTTCCGAGATGATTTTCCCCGCGCGATCCTCCGCCTCATCCAGGAGCGCCCTGAATTTCACGGTCTCACCTTCACGCGACCGAAATGGCTTCTTGTCCGCACCGAGAATCGTGCCGAACCAGACATGCTCCAGCTTGACGTCATTGTAACCCCAACGACGCGCCGCCGAGAAAAGCTGCCGGAAATGCATCTGCTGCGGCCCACCGACAACATAGAGCACGCGCTGCGCATGGAATTTTTCGTGGCGATAACGGATCGTCGCCAGGTCGGTGGTCGCGTAATTGTAACCGCCATCCGATTTGCGAACGAGCAACGGATTATCGCGATAACCTTCCTTCTCGGAGACGAGAAACGGATCATCCTTGGGGGGAAGCGTGCCGTCGGAAAAAATCGCAATCGCCCCCTCGCTCTCACGCGCAATGCCCCGCTCAAGCAGATCCGCCACCACGCCCGGCAACGCATCGTTATAGGAACTTTCTCCCAGGGTATAATCGAATTGCACCCCAAGTCGCTGGTAAATCACGTCGAGCGCGGCCAGCGAATACTTGAGAAATTCCTCCCACAGCTTGCGATTTTTCGCATCGCCTTGCTGAAGCAAAACCAATTCGCTCCGCGCCGCTTCCCTCACGGTCTCATCGGTCTTCGCCTCCCGCTGAACTTTCTGGTAGATCGCCTCGAGATGCGCAAACGGATCGCGCTTCAGCTTCTCGGGATCGCCCTCGCGCTTGTAGCCGAACAGGATCATGCCAAACCCAGTGCCCCAGTCGCCAAGATGATTATCGGCGATGACATGATGTCCCAGAAAACAATAGAGCCGCGCGAGCGAGTCACCCAGCACCGTGCTCCGCAAATGACCCACATGCATCTCCTTCGCGATGTTGGGACTGCTGTAATCGACCACCACCGTCTCCGGTTGCGCCACCGTCGGCACACCAAGCCGGGCATCGCCCCAACGTTGCGTCACCTGCCGCGCCAGGTATTCGGGTGTCAGCCGGAAATTAAGAAAGCCCGGTCCGGCAATCTCCGGTTTTTCCGCCACTCCATCCAATTCCAGTACCTCGGCCAGTTGCGCCGCAAGATCACGCGGATTAGCCTTCGACTCTTTTCCCTGGATCAGCGCAACATTGGTTTGAAAATCGCCATGACGCGAATCGGGACATGGACGCACGTAGGGCGCGGGCGGCACGGGCGAAAATAATTTGCTCACGCCCTGCGCGACGCGGGCTTCGATTTCCTGGCGGGGTGTATTCATGACAAAGGTAAGAATAAAGGTTTAGAAGATGTCCGGAAAAAAGAAAGAATCGCTGTTGTTGGGTTATCAGGACTGGACGCTCTAATCATGGGACAAGTGTGTCACGATTAGAGCCGGAGTAGTTAGCCTTAGAAATCTTCTTCTACCTATTCTACCTAAAATTATAGGCCAACCAGTCCAAATAAGCCGCCCCCTTAAATATGATGCGTCCGCCATGCGTTTTGACCCCAGGCTGCGCCCCGCATGATTTCATTTCCCGTCCAGCTATAACATTGCCCGGTGTGATGCAAAAAAATGTTACCGGCCAGCGACATATCGTGGGCCAGAACACTCAGCAGAACCAGCACCGCCAACAGATTCATCAGCAAAATAATGACCCCTGAAAAAATATAGCCCTCACCCGAAAGATCGGTCTGGCGGAGGTGCATCATGCTGAACGTAAAAGTGAGGTGAAAAGACCAAAAAAGTCCCAAGCCAAAATAGAGGATCGGCTGCCACTCCCTGAGCGGATAATAAAAATCGACGGTCAACCAAAGCCCGATCCAGATCAGCGCATAGATGGGAACAAAGTAGGGTGAGAGAGCGATCCACCAATTGACCCGGTCGGTCATGATGTGGCCGCCTTTTGAGGTAACCTTGAAGGCGCTCACCTTTCCTCCTGAGATCATCGCCGCCAGGGCATGCGTAAATTCGTGACCGAGGACATAAAGCCACATCGTTCGAGGTAAAAAGATAAAAATAAGCACCCAACTTATGAAGCCTGCGCCGAAACTGACAAACCACGCCGCGCGCCATTGGCCCACAGGAACCGCCGCCCGCCCCAGGTCGATCAACGTCCAGATTTCTCCCGCCACCAATGGCAACAAGGCCAGCGCGATGAGGAACTTAAGAAATTTCACAAACAAGTGGCCAGCTTACTCAACAGCAAAGATCGCAAAAGTAGAAAGATTGGGTCATCCGGCCTCTTCTATGGTATTGGGAGGGATCATCGCATGAAAATATTCTTATCCATCGGAATCATTCTTCTCATCCTTGTTGGATGCTTCGCTTTTATGGTTCGAGAAAATGACGGTTTTAGTAGAGACATGGGCGACTATACGCCAACGGTTAATACTCCAAGCCCTGTCGATGAAACCGATGCGCTTCGCCTCATAGCGCCTGAGAACCATCGCGAACATGTTGTTTACCCGTTTTTTCATAATGATGCCGAAATAAAATTCTATCAGAGGCAATTAAAGGCTCTCGATTACATAAGAGAGCATAAAATCAAGGCAGCCCTTCCGCAATTGATCCTTTATCTCGATTATCCGACCTCGCAAATGGAAGCTGGGCTAAAGGATCCTGCGCATGGACGTGAAACTGATCGGGGGAAAAAAGTTTGGCCAGCGTTCGGTGCGCTGCTCGAAATGCCCGGTTCCGGGGAGGCGCTTCAAGATTACTCCCTAGACCCGACCCACCCCATGCGATACCGCCAGGAAACATTTATTATTTTAAGCTATATGGATCCCCACCTAGTCGAGTCGTGCTGGCAGGCACTCAAGAATAAGGGTCAGGACAAGGAATTTCAGAAGACATTTGATTGGATCAAAACGGGACATGCGTTTTTTTGGGGAGTTGAACCAAACGAAGATTTGTGGCCCGACGCCAAATAATCGCATTCAAAGCAGATCGACCGGATCGACATCAATGGTGATGCGAATATCGTCCGGCCACGCGCGATCCATGAAAAGTGGGCGCAAGCGCGGAGTCACGAGCATGATTCGTCGCGTACGGAGAAAAATCTGAAAGCGGTACCGCTCCTCGATCCGCGCAATGGGCGCGGGTGACGGCCCCGTGATCTCGGTTTCAGGCAAACCGAGCCGCTCCATCTCCTTCGCAAGTTGTTCGATGACGAAGAGCGTCTTTTTTTCGTTGCGACCCCGCGCAGTCACGAGGACAAATCTCTCGTAGGGCGGATAGTGAAGGCTGCGGCGAAATTCAAGCTCCTGCTCCGCAAAGCCAGTGTAATCGTGATGACGCGCAAACTGGATCGCCGGATGAAACGGTACGCGCGTCTGGACGAAAACCTCGCCCCTCACCCGTCCCCGCCCGCTGCGTCCCGAAACCTGCATGAGCAATTGAAACACCCGTTCGCTGGCGCGAAAATCGGGGATTTGCAGCGCGAGATCGGCATTGATGACCCCTACGCAGGTGACACGCGGAAAATGAAGTCCCTTGGCGATCATTTGTGTGCCGACAAGCAAATCGATTTTGCCCTCCGCAAATTCGCCCAGCGTTCGCGCATAAGCATCCTTGCCGCGCATATTGTCGGAATCCATCCGAGCTAGCCGCGCCTTGGGGAAAGCCTCGGCCAGCGCCTGCTCCACTTTTTCCGTGCCGCTGCCGCCATATTTGTAGGGCGCAAATCCGCATTCGGGACACGCATGAGGCACACCGCTCGAAAAATCGCAGAGGTGACAACGCAGCTTCTCCGCCCGGCGATGGAACGTCAGCGCCACGCTGCAATTCGGGCACATCTCCACATAGCCGCATTGCGGACATTGAAGCGAAGAAGCGTAGCCGCGCCGATTGAGAAAAATAATCGCCTGCTCGTGACAATCGAGTCGCGCCTGGATCGCCTCGATCAACCTGGGCGCCACCAGAACTGGCGGAGCGCCTTTTTTATTTGCCGTGCGGATGTCGAGAATGTGAGTCGTCGGCATCTGCCCCTCCTCGACGCGCTGTTTGACTTCCGCGAACCGATATTTCCCTTCCTGGGCGTGATGGTACGATTCAAGCGACGGCGTGGCCGAACCGAGAATCACAGTCACTTTCTCCAAGTGACCGCGCATCACCGCGACATCGCGCGCATGGTAATGGGGAGATTCCTCCTGCTTGTAGGAATGCTCGTGCTCCTCATCGACAACGATCACGCCCAAATTCTTCAAGGGCGCAAAAACAGCAGAACGCGCGCCGATCACAATTCGGGCATGGCCAGACCGAATATGCTGCCATTGATCGTGACGCTCGCCGGAAGAAAGATGGCTGTGCAAGACAGCCACGCCAATCTTCTGGCCAATAAAGCGGGCGCGAAAACGTTCCACCGTCTGCGGCGTCAGCGCGATTTCCGGCACGAGCACCAATGCACTTTTACCTAGGGAAAGCACATGGGCGATGGCTTGCAGGTAAACCTCTGTTTTGCCACTACCCGTGACGCCGTGAAGTAGCACCACGCGCGCCTTTTCCGCCCGCATCTCTTCATAAACAATATCGAGCGCCGTCTTTTGCTCGGCGTTTATCTCGTGCGGGAGAGATTCGACGACCGGCGTGTTGAGGAAGGGATCGCGATCCTGGGTTCGAGACTGGATGGAAACAAGATTGCGCTCAGCCAAACCACGCCAGGCCATCGGACTGCATCCTGACGCCTGGCTTAGTTCCGCCAGCCAACCGGGACCATGTTGTTGGATATATTCCCAAGCCGCACGCTGGGCACGGGCTTTTTTCAAAACGGTCGCCACTTCTTCCGGCAACACAGCCGTCAATGGCTCGACCCATAGTTTCTGCTTGAATGCGGCATCGGCTTTCCGCACCGCCTTGGGTAAAACGCTCATCAAAGCCACCGTCAACGGCGCGCAGTAGTACTGCGCCATCCATTGCGCCAACTCGATCAGGATGGCGGGCAGAAAGGAACCCGGCCCAAGCACTTCCAGAATTGGTTTAAGACGTCCCTTGAATGGCTCGGTGGGGAACTCCACCACGTAACCGACAATCTCGCGCGATTTAAACGAGACGCGAACCTTCGCGCCCAATGCCACCTGCGTGGCCATCTCTTCCGGAATGCCGTAATCGAAAGCGCGATCCAGCGAAACCTCGGGAACAACACGGGCAATGCGAAGCATGAGATCGCTTACTCTAAGCCAATCTATTCCTCAACGGCGATCACTCGTTAAAAGATAAAAAAGTGCGGGAGCCTAATGCTTCCAATTCGTAAGCCACGTATTGGTGGAATTAGGATTGGCGGTGGTAGCACCTGTTGTGCCCCCTGTTGACCAGAGGTCATAAAAGCCGATGCCATTGTAGGGAACATCGCCCGTTCCATTTCCGGTCGAATACCCGTAGGGAAAACCAAAGGGATCCTTGATAAACGTGTTGTTATTGAGGCTGCCAAGCTGGCCGGACTTGAACGGATAGTAAATTGTTACACCCGTTGGTAAGGCATCCGTGTAGTTCGTCTTCCCGGCCAGGGCCTGGTAAAGAGCTTCCGAAGAGAGTTGGTAGGTGGGATCAGTAGGATCGGTTTTGTAAGTTCCATTCGTTGGGCCAGCCATGTCGAAAAGGGGATAAACACCCGTATCCACCTTGTAATTCTCCAAGGCGGCGCTTATGGCCCGAATCTCGGTCTTGGCCCTGCTCGTCGCAGCCGCTTTCAACACCGCGCCACCTGCAATCAACGTCATGGCGGCTAGAAGAGAGATAATCAGGATAACCACCAGAAGCTCAACCAAGGTAAAACTTGAAAACCGATGACGTCGTGATCGACCGGCGAATGATGAAATCCTGTGCATCGCAAACTTAATAGGTGTGAACCCAGAAATTAGGACTCGTTGATCCACCGGCAGGATCCTGATCGCAGTTACTCCAAACAGCGACACCCGTCGATATGCCATTGGTGGACTTGGGCAGGGCTGAGTTAGGCTTGGCTGCTGAAAAATCGGGAATACTTACAGCGCCTGCACCGGTTCCTCCAAGCACGTTGTCGTAGTTTGTATCAATGGCCATGAAGTAATACTGGGCCTTTCCAGCCTGACTCGGGAAAGGAGTCTTGAGCACTGCGGGTGTAACCGTGGTATCCAAATCGCCGTGACTTGGGCTAAGATAGGGAACCTGACGGGTATTGGGAATGGTGTTGGCATTAACGGCTACCTGCCCTTGAGTCGGCGCGCCGGGATCCACTCCGCCGCACAACGCCACCATCATCGCTCCCCATTTGGTTGCATCCGTGGAGGTATAAATTGTATCGGCGGTTGTGTTTGGCGGCGCCGGATAGACCATATAGTCCGTGTAGTAAGTCTGTACCGCTGTTACCAGTTGATTGCCTACAACAAGTGTCTTGGCCCGCTTGGCGGCTTTAATGGCGCTGGTAACGCCAGCCATGACAACCCCAGCCAGAATGGCGATGATTCCGATAACCACCAAAAGTTCCACCAGAGTGAAACCGGAACGACGAGAAGAGGAAGGATGAGGTAATTTCATGAGATTGGTTATTGGCAGGATTATGACTTTTTAAGCTTAAACTTAAATTAACTCACCAACGACCTTTGCGCGAGTAATTTTCACCGTTTTTCAACGAAATTATTTCGTGCCCACTCCGAGTGGCATAACCTAATCAAGTTCGTCTTCGAGTCTTTCGGCCAGCCACTGTTTAAGCATGCTCTGATAATTGAGGTAGCGTTGGCGCGCGAGTCGCTTCAGGCGCGAGAGCATGCGGGGATCCATGCGCAGGGTAATCGTCGTCGATTCGTTGGTGTCCGTGCTGACCAGGGAAGTCTGCATCAGGCGCAAATCAATCTGGTGCGACTCCCAATACTGGGCTTCTTCCGTCATGTTGGCAAAAACAGGGACAGTCTCCCAATTGGTAACAGGGGTAAGGCTCATAGGGATCAGGTATATTCGTGGGTTTTACGATCGTAAAAAAAGGTTTCTTCCTCGGTCATGGGCCTCGCGGCGACCACGCGGACGATTTTACCCGTTGAGGAATAGACGGCGAAAATGCCTTTACCGCTATTGCTACGCCCCAGGCTGAAAAAACGATTCTGGTTGGAGAATCGATTGGAGTCCGGCAATAGCCGCAAACTGAAGGGATCTTCAAAACTTTCCGAAATCTCTTCAGGAGTCAACTGGTTCGGACTGTAAAGAGACCATTCGAATTCCATTACGATTCAAGCTACGGAGATTCGTCGCCGGAGGAAAGATCAAAGGATGGTGCCGTTATGGATGACCCCATTTTTGGGAACCACGACGATTCCGTCGCGGATATAAAAATTGGGCCCGTCATAATTCTCTGGTTTACCCTCGGGCGAAATGCGGACGTTCTCTCCGATGCGCGCGTTCTTGTCGATAATCGCCCGCTCGATGTACGAGTTTTTTCCAACACCCAGGGGAGGAACACCCCGCTCCTGCATGACTTTTAATTCACCCGGCGTCTCGTAATCATCGTGCCCCATGAGAATGGAATCCTTGACCACGGCCCCGGCTTCGATGCGGCTGCGAATGCCGATGACCGAATGTTCAATGCGCGCATCAACAATGACACAGCCGTCTGAAATGATGGCTCGCTCGATGAAACCGCGAACGATCTTGCTGGCGGGAAGATACCGCGCATGGGTGTAGATCGGCGCCTGGGTTTCGAAAAAATTAAATTTCGGGACTTCATTGCTCAGGTCGAGATTGGCATCGAAAAATGCCTTGATGGTTCCGATATCCTCCCAGTAGCCCTGATAAACATATGAAAAAATCCGCCCCGTATCGATAAGGGTGGGAATGATGTGCTTGCCGAAATCGACATGCTTGCCCGCCAGGGCATTGTCCAGAACGTCCCGGTTGAAAACATAGATGCCCATCGATGCCAGATAGAGATCTCCCGTATTCTGGCCGTCGAGCTTGGCAAGGTTCTCGGAATCGATTTTTAACGAGTCGAGTACCTCGGAGTCTTGCGGCTTTTCCACAAATCGCTTGATCCGTTGCTCGCCGTCAATCTGCATGATGCCAAAGGAACTTGCATCGGAGCGACTCACGGGGATTGTGGCCACGGTGACATCGGCTTCCGATTTGATGTGTTGTTCGATGAGATGTCGAAAATTCATCCGGTAGAGCTGATCCCCGGAGAGAATGAGAACATACTTGTGCGGTACATTCCCAAAGTGCCGAAGGTTCTGACGCACGGCATCCGCCGTGCCCTGGTACCAGGCATTACTGCCCGGCGTTTGCTGTGCCGCCATGATCTCCACAAAAGCGTGGGAATATTCGTCAAAATGGTAGCTCCGCTGCACATGCCGATGCAGCGAGGAACTATTGAACTGAGTGAGAAGGAAAATGCGCTTCAGGCCGGAGTTAAGGCAATTACTGATCGGAATATCTACCAGGCGGTACTTGCCCGCAAGTGGCACGGCTGGCTTCGACCGATCCTTGGTCAGTGGGAAAAGCCGGGTTCCCGCTCCTCCCCCCATGACAACCGAGATAACTTCACGCGGACTAAAAACGGCAGAACGAGATGGCGACTCCATAACCGTAACTTAGAGAAATCCAGCCTATTTGCCAACTGTTACGATAAGATGAGGCGACTTGAGGCGTTGTGCTTCACCTGGGGAATTGAGAGACCTCGATAAGCCGCTACAGCACCATTGTCAGCGAGAGACAAACACGGTAAGGTACCCGTCCATGGGTCGAATTGATGACGCGCTTCTTAGCCTGGAACAATTAGAGGACAGGACTGAGCGTGCGCTTCAACTGGCAGGTCTCATCTCAACGCTCTTCAAAATCAAGGGCGTCGTTTTAATCGCCTCCGGGCAACTGGCCTTCGACAGTTACGCCAATACCACCTCCCCCAATCCCGAGATTGAAGTGGCCGCCTTTGCCGGAAAACTCTCCCCTCGCGCCCTGCAGGAAATCATGGGCGAACAACTTCACGCGGAAGGTTCGATTTACCGCTGGATGGTGTCGGGCATACCCGTCCAGTTTCACAGGGAAACCGCCACGGCTTACCGTGGAGTGTGCCGCGACTTCATGACCGATCATGGCGTGGTCAAACTTATTCCCGTCGAGGAAATCATCGCTGAGCGTGTTCTTGCCGCTGTTTATCCCGTGCCGAACGCCACCGCGCATGAAGAAGCGCGACTGCTTCTCATCAACGGCCTCACCGACGCCTTTCAAATGGATTGGAGTGTCCTGCAAACGCTCTGTCACCTGCCCGAGTATCGCGTAGGAGAGGAATTGGCGCAACTGCGGGCGCAGGCCAAACAAGAGGCCGACGCGCTCGGTCTCGGCGCGGATCACATTGGGCAATCGCAGAGTCCTTCGCCAGAAGAGCCCCCAAGTGAAAAGCTGGAACAACCGCCATCGGATACCACCACCAGCGGAACTGCCATCGACGAGGTCACGAACCTCGGGAATTAGTGAGAATACTTGTAGGTGCTGGAGGCGCTTCGTGCAGCCATCACCTCGGGATATGACCGCGTCGGATCCGCATAATGATTGCCGCCGAGATCGCGCCCACGGGCCAGATAGACCTGATGTTTGCCGCCAAACATCTCGTAATTGAATTTCACCGAAGTTGAAGTGAAGCGAAGTGTCCACCCGCAGCGACGTTTGTTCGAGGTATTCGGTTCCGATCCATGCATGGTGCGGGCATTATGGAGAGAGCATTGGTTGGGCTGGAGCACCAGATAAACACGCTTATCGTCCTCGCGCTGCTCCTTCACAATTTCATTGGCGAAAACATTTTTGGCCTGATCGACCGGGTTGTAATCGGAAAAGCCCTGGCGACCTGTCCGATGGGTCGTTGGAATCACCATCATGCATCCGTTTTCTTTCAAGGAGGGATCGATTGCCAGCCAGACAGTGACGACTTCCATCGGGTTGATCTGGTTTTTCCAATAGGCCGAATCTTCGTGCCAGGGAACCCGCTTGCCGTTGCCTTTCGGCTTGCAAATAAAATGGGTTGAAAAAAGAGCAATATCCGACCCGATGATCGGCTCCACCAAACCGAGAATTTCATCATCCATCGCCCATTTTAAAAGTTCGGGATTCATGAAGTGAGGAACATCCATCGCCTCCGGGCGTTCACCTTCCGGGAGCGTGGCGAGTAATTTTTCAAAGTAGGCCTTGAGACTATCGAATTTGTCCTGGGACAAAACCGGTTGGTCATAAATAAGATACCCTTCACGACGGTAGGTCTCGATTTGCTGGGAAGTGAGTCGCGGCTCGGAAATAATAGTGCTCATGGAACTATCATGGGATACATCCAGAGGTAATTCTTTTCGTAATGTGACAATTTATTATGCTAGAGTGATCTTATGGAAAGATTACACTGGGATAAAGTCGCAGGGAAGGCAGCCTTTCATGCCGCCCGCGATACGAAGACACGCGCAAAGCCTCTTCGCTATCATGGGCACGACTTTGCAGAAATCTTCTGGGTCGATGCGGGTCGAGGCATTCACCGGATTAATGGAGACTCCCTTCCTCTTCAGGTCGGAAGCCTGATTCTGATGCGTCCGTCCGATTGCCATGGCATCGACCTCATCAGCCATGAGGGACTCAAGCTGACCAACATCGCTTTTGCCCAGAAGACGCTCGATTTCCTGGGCCACCGTTATTTTTCGAGACAGGATTGGGCCTTCTGGCATCAGGGAAAAAATCCTGTCATGCAACAGATGGAGCCATCCCAACTGCGACGTTTCAATCGATGGGCGGATGAACTTTCTCAAATGCCGCGAGAGCGACTCCACCTGGAGCGATTTCTTTTGAATGTCCTGTCGGAATTGAGACTCGATCAGAGTGACGCGCAACTGGATGATGCTCCCGACTGGCTGGTACAGGCGTGCCGGGCAATCCAAAGACCGGAACATTTTTCGAGAGGCGTTACGCAATTCCTCAAACTCTGCGGGCGCAGCCGGGAACACGTTGCCCGCACGACCCGCCGCTGGTTCGGCATGGCTCCCACCGATTACGTCAATAAGATCCGAATGTCCTACGCCCAACGCCAGTTGGAGATGGGAGACCAAAGCATCCTCGAAATCGCGCTGGATTGCGGAATCGAGAATCTAAGTCACTTTTACAGCCTGTTCCGGTCTCAAACCGGCACGACCCCAAGAAGTTATCGCCTCTCCCATCGCAAGCCTCTTTAGAGGCCATCCTGTGCGCCAACTAGCACCCTTGTGACTTTTTATGCGTGGAAATTGCGCTGCGCTTGACTCAACTTGCTCGGCTGATAGCCTCAACTTTCTCACCTGAAAAGAATCGCCTTTGTTATGTCTAAAAAATCCAAAAAAAAGTTGAAGAAAAAAGAACGTCTCTCCCTCCTTAAAGTCACAACCAAAAAGCGCAAACCCGCGAAAAAAGCATCGGTAAAAGTTGTAGCGGTTCGCAATGGGCACACGCCAGCCAAGGCCAAAAAAGGCAGACTGGTCTATTTCTTCGGCGATGGCCGCAGCGACGGCGACGGCAAGATGAAGGCACTCCTCGGCGGCAAGGGAGCCAATCTCGCGGAAATGACCCGCATCGGACTTCCCGTTCCTCCCGGCTTCACCATCACGACGGAGGTCTGCACGTGGTTCAATCAACACGGCAAGACGTTGCCCAAGGAAATCGACGCGCAGATTGAAGATGCCATCACGCGCATCGAAAAAAATCTCGGCAAAGGTTTTGGCAGCATCACCAATCCGCTTCTCTTTGCCGTCCGCTCCGGATCCCGTGATTCGATGCCCGGCATGATGGATACCATTCTTAATCTCGGCCTCAACGACGAGACCGTCCAGGGTCTTATCGCCGTCAGCGGCAACGAACGTTTTGCCTACGACTGCTACCGCCGTTTCATCCAGATGTACGGCGATGTCGTCATGGGCGTCCAAAAGCGCCCCGGTGAAGAGCATGAGCCGTTTGAAGTGGTGATTGAAGATATCAAAAACAAAATTTTTCCCGGCCGCAAGAATGTTTCCGACACGGAACTCGATGCCTCTTCCATGCGCGAATTGGTCAAACAATTCAAGAACCTCGTCCACGAGCGCACAGGTCGCAGTTTTCCCAGCGATCCGAAAGAACAATTACGCGGTGCCATCGGGGCGGTCTTCGGTTCGTGGAACAATGACCGCGCCATCGTTTACCGCCAGAAATATAACATTCCGAACGAATGGGGCACTGCGGTCAATGTCCAGGCGATGGTCTTCGGCAATACGGGCAACGAAAGTTGCTCCGGCGTCGCCTTCACCCGCGATCCGGCCACAGGTGAACGTGTTTTCTACGGTGAATATCTCATCAACGCCCAGGGCGAAGATGTCGTTGCCGGTGTTCGCACACCCGATGCAGTCGCCACGCTCCAGGAAAAGATGCCCAAGGCCTATCGCGAACTGGAAGATGTTCGCGCCGCGCTCGAAAAGCATTTCCACGAAATGCAGGACTTCGAGTTCACGGTGGAAAACGGCAAACTCTTCATGCTCCAGACCCGCAACGGCAAACGCACAGGCGTCGCCGCCGTTCGCATCGCGGTCGAAATGGTGAAGGAAAAGCTGATTGACTGGAAGCAGGCCGTCGCCCGCGTCCCCGCCGATCAACTCAGCCAGTTGCTTACCCCGATCTTTGACCGCAAAGCGATCAAGCATGCCCAGAAGATTGCCTCTGGATTACCGGCAGGTCCCGGCGCCGCCAGCGGACGCATCTATTTCAACGCAAACGAAGCCGAGGCCGAGGCGCTCAAAGGCAAGGTGCTCCTGGTTCGCGAGGAGACTTCCCCGGAAGATATTCGCGGCATGCTCGCCGCCGAAGGCATTCTCACCGCGCGTGGCGGAGTCAGCTCTCATGCAGCACTCGTGGCGCGGCAGATGGGCAAAGTCTGTGTTTGCGGTGCCAGCGATCTGCACATCGATTACAGTGCCAGCACTCTCACGGTTGGGGAACACGTCTTCAAGCGGGGCGATTTCCTTTCCATCGACGGCACAAGCGGTGAAGTCTTTGCGGGCGAAGTCAAGACCGCTCCCTCGGAAATCGTCCAAGTGCTCATTGAAAAGACGCTCGACCCGAAGGAAAGCGCCACCTATGGCAATTTTGCCCAATTGATGGCGTGGGCCGACAAACTTCGCCGACTCCAGATTCGCACGAATGCTGATCAACCCGATCAGGTGGCCAATGCCGTGGCTTTCGGCGCACAGGGAGTCGGTCTCTGCCGTACCGAGCACATGTTCTTTGAAGGCGACCGCATCGATGTGGTTCGTGAGATGATCCTGGCCGAAACCCAGGAGGCACGTGAAGCTGCCGTGGCGAAACTCCTCCCCTATCAACGGGACGATTTTGCCGGTATTTTCCGAGCCCTCAACGGTCTGCCCGCCACGATCCGTTTTCTCGACCCGCCGCTGCATGAATTTCTGCCGCAAACCCACGACCAACAAGCCGAACTCGCCACCAAGCTGGGGGTCTCCCAGGATAAAGTGGCGCGTCGCGTGGCCAGCCTGCACGAATTCAATCCGATGCTCGGTCATCGCGGCTGCCGTCTCGGCATCGTTTATCCCGAGATTTCGGCGATGCAGGCCCGGGCCATCTTTGAGGCCGCCATCCTGGTCCAGAAGGAAGGCATCAAGGTTAAACCCGAGATCATGATTCCGCTCGTCGGTTTCCAGAAGGAACTGGAGCTTCAAGTCCAACTCGTGCGGAAAGTCGCCGCCGAAGTCTGCAAGCAGCACAACACGCGCCTGAGTTATCTCGTGGGCACCATGATCGAAATCCCGCGCGCCTGTATCGTGGCCGATGAAATCGCCAAGGAAGCCGAGTTTTTCAGTTTCGGCACCAACGATCTCACGCAGACCACGCTTGGCATGAGTCGCGACGATTCCGGCTCCTTCCTGCCCAGCTATCAAAACCTTGAAATCATCAAGCAGAACCCCTTCGCCACGGTCGATATCGCTGGTGTCGGTGGCCTGATGAAGCTGGCCATCGAACGGGGGCGCAAGACCCGTCCGGACATCAAACTGGGCATCTGCGGCGAACACGGCGGCGACCCCGCTTCCGTCAAGTTCTGCCACAATGCGGGTCTAACTTACGTGAGCTGTTCTCCTTACCGCGTGCCTATCGCGCGGTTGGCGGCGGCTCAAGCGGCACTGGGAAACCCCGCCTGATCGGTAAAATTCGAAAATCAGCCACGACATGGCAACCAACAACATGTCGTGGCCTATAATTAAAGGTTGCAATGCTTGGTACGGCCATGTCGTATTTGGGGATAGGTTACCAAGTTTGCATCAATTTCTCCTATGTACGCGGACGACGGCGATTCTGGCATAAAAATTTACCTGCGCGAGATCGGACAAACTCCGTTACTCACGCGCGAGGAAGAGGTGAAGCTTGCCCGTCGCATCAAACGAGGCGACCAAGCGGCCCGCCAGCACATGATCAAGGCCAACCTGCGCTTGGTCGTGAAGATCGCCCATGACTATTCCTCCTACGGCCTGCCGCTGCTTGACCTGATTTCCGAAGGTAATATCGGCCTGATGAAAGCGGTCGAACGCTTCGACCCCAAAAAGGGAGGCAAGCTGAGCACCTATGCCGCGTGGTGGATCAAGCAATCGATCAAACGCGCACTGGCCAACCAGAGCAAGACGATCCGCCTGCCGGTTCATCTTGTGGATAAAATCGCGCGCATGCGTCGCATCGCCATGCAGCTTGCCGAGGAATTCGGACGCGAACCGACTGATGAGGAATTGGCCGAGGAACTCAACATGGCCCCCGCCAAGATCGCCCAGCTACGCACCGCCGCCATCCGGCCCGCATCGCTCGATGCCACGGTCGGGCAGGAAGAGGACGGCTCTTCGCTCGGTGACATGATTGGTGATGAGATGGCTGGCGACCCTTCCGATTTGCTCAGTGACAAAAACATGCGCAAAGCGGTACTGGATTTGCTTCATGTGCTCGATGAACGTGAACTTAAGATCATCAACCTGCGATTCGGGCTGGATGGGAAAAAGGAGATGACCCTTGAAGAAGTGGGCAGAAAATTCAAAGTCACGCGCGAGCGCATCCGCCAGTTGCAAAACATCGCCCTGCGTAAAATCAGGCGGGCGCTCGAAAAACAGGATAAATTAAAGCCTGCCGTATGACCGTTCCTTTCAAAAGCGCTATGGATCGCCTCAAGGCGAGTATTCGTGATGTGCCCGATTTTCCAAAGCCGGGAATTGTCTTCAAGGACATCACCCCCATCCTGACCGACGGGCAGTTGTTCCGGCTTGCCGTCACCATTTTCACCGAACGTTACCAACGCAAAAGCGTGGAGCGCATCGTCGCCATCGATGCGCGCGGATTCATCTTCGGGGGTGCCCTCGCCCGTCATCTTGGTGTCGGCCTTACCATCGTCCGCAAAAAGGGAAAGCTTCCCTACAAGAGCCACCAGATCGAGTACGCCCTCGAATATGGCCAGGGTACGCTCGAAATGCATATCGATGGCGTGATGAAACACCAGCGTGTCGTCATTATCGACGATCTTCTCGCCACTGGCGGCACCGCCGAGGCGGCAGCCCGCTTGGTTGAATTGTGCGGCGGCGAAATCGTTGAATTTGCCTTCCTGGTCGAACTGGGTTTCCTCAAGGGCCGCGAGCGCCTGGCCAAGTATCCGGTTTTCAGCGCGATCACTTACTAAATCACTTTTGATCAAGAGAGACTCTCCTTTTACCGCCATCTCTTTTTAATGGCGGTAGTTACAGGCTTGATCACAGGCGTATTAAGCACGGCTTGTGTCAATCTGGGTTCCAAACGCTCCAAAAATTATTAACTTAGACGTAACCTTTGTTCTCCATGGGGGTCTATATTCTTATGAAGACTTCCTTATTGCCGTTTTTGATTATCGGGCTTGTCGGCCTCACCGCAGTTGGTGGTGCCATTTATGTGATGAAAGGCTCCGCACCCGCCCCGACGCCTCCAGTTGCGACGACTGAAGCGGCCCCTCCCCCAAGTCAGCCTGCTGCGACGCCTCCTCCACTTACGCCTGCTCCAGATACCGCAGATCAAAGCCCGCCTCCACCTCAAACAGCCATGACGACGCCCCCCCCAACTCCGGGTCCGGGCAATGGTCAGCCAGGACAGGGTGGCCGTGGCGCTGGCATGCAACGGATGTATGACCAGTTGGGGCTGACCGATGCACAAAAGCAGCAGATCGCCCAAATTCGCGCCGACACAACGTTGGATCGCAACGCGCGTCGTGAAGCGATCAGAAATGTCATGACCCCCGCCCAACAAGCCCAGATGGATCAATTGCGGGAACAAATGCGCGCCCAGTTTGGAAATAGGGGCGGCGGCGGTAATCGTGGTGGCGACAATAATAATGGTGGTGGTGGTAACGGACAGGGCGGCAATGCTGCTCCAGCACCCGCAACTGCACCTGAACCCGCACCCGCAACTCCCCCACCTGCAAACCCGGCTGGCGGAGCCTGATTAGCTGCCTCATTAATGGCAGTTCCTAAAATTTCTTTCACGCCCCATGCCGTTGCATGGGGCGTGAAAAACGGTGTCTAACTGTGCCCTAAAAGCAATTTGTTTTGACCGGAACTTCTGAATCATTAGTTTATAAGGATGAGTCTCAAGTCGGAACGTGAATTAAACGCATCGCATCGTGAAATGGTGAACCGGGCCAAAAGCGCGGCCCAGGTGAAAAATTACGATTATGCGGTGAACCTGTTGCAAACCGTATTGAAGGCGGAACCTCTTTATTTAGAGGGTCGGCGGTATTTGCGCGCGGTTGAAATTCAAAAGTACAAAGCCACCAGCAGCTTTAACAAGCAGATGCTCAACATGAAAATGGGGAGCGTCGCCATGAAGCTGTCCGGCGCGGGTAAAAAAGAACCTGCCGAACAGTTGAACCTAGCGGAAGAAGTGCTGACGCTCGATCCCTTTCACACGAAGGCCAACGCCCTGGTTGCGGATGCCGGTATCGCGCTCGGCTATCCCGAGTTCAAGGCTTTTGCCTACGAGACCCTGGCCGAAGGCAAGCCGACCGATAAAGCTGTTTTGAACACCCTGGCGGCCACCTACATGGAACTCAAGGATCCGATCAAGGCAGAAAAAACCTATGAGCGCATTTTGGAGATTGATCCGCGCGATGGCGAGGCACTCAGTGGCCTGAAAAATGCCAGCGCCGCACACGCTTCACGCAGCGGCGGTTGGGAAACGTCGGGCAACGATTACCGCAACGTCCTCAAGAATAAAAACGAAGCCATCGAGATAGAACAAGCCTCCCGGGTGGTGAAATCGCTGGATACGATCGAAGAACACATTCGTCTTAATTTTGAGAGACACCAGGCTGAGCCGACCAATCCTCTTCATTCCAAGGCCATCGCGCAGTTGTTTCTCCAGAAAAACGATTATGCCTCAGCTATCGATTGGTATGAACGTTCCTACAACGATGGTGGACGAATCGATTCGGCGCTGGAAAAAACCATCTCCGATCTCAGACTGAAGAAAGCGGAGTTTGAATTGCAGGAACTCCGTACCACCCATAGCGAACAAACCGATCCTGAATTACAGGCGCAGTATCTGGTCGCCATGGAAGAAAAAGAGACCGAGATCAACCAGGTGCGCCTCAGTCAAGCCGAAGCCCGCGTTCGCGCTCATCCAAATGACGGTGAATTCCATTTTCAACTTGGCGAGGCTCTTTACAAGGTCGGCCAGTACAAACGCGCCACTGAAGAACTGCAACTTGGGTTAAAGCAACCGAGCGTGCGCTATCAAGCCCTTAACTTGATGGGGCTAAGCTTCATGAAACGCGGAATGCTCGATTTTGCGGTGAAACAACTAGCTCTCGCCGAGACTGAATTGCCAATCATGGATGATCTCAAGAAGGAGGTCACTTATAACCTTGGCCTGGCCTATGAAGCGACCAACCACCCCGAAAAATCACTCGAACAGTGGAAAAAAATCTACGAAGTGGATATGGGGTATCGCGATGTTGGTCAACGCGTCGAAGCCTCTTACGGCCACAGCTAATCTGTTTTGCTCGAATTCACTTTCGGCGAATTTACCGGCAATGCCTTGGGCGGGGCGAAGTTAGGCGGGGTTTTCTTTCCCAGTTTCGCCGCATTCAAGGCTTCAATGGCAAGACGGACATCGTTTTGCAGTTCGACCATATTGTGAATTTTTGACCAGCGTTTGATCTCGCGCCCATCGACACCAAAGAGAATGCCGCGCAGATCATCTGAGCCGCTCGGCCATCCAAGCTGGGGGAAAATCGAACCATTAAAATCGGCGATCACATGCGACGATTCCCGGGGATTATTTGGATTATTATTTTTCAGGAAGTAGGGCTTTAGTTCAATCGCTTCCTTATCCAGATCAGACCTCATGTGGTCATACACGATGGAAGGCACCCAACTCGCGATGGAATCGCGTAAATCGACCACGACAATCAGTTGGAAATCGGGCCTGCCCTGAAAGGGATACATGGACTTGCCTGCCTGACGCGCCACATCACCGGAGTCCTCGTTGGTGCCCAGAAGGAGGGTGATAATCCCAAGCCTGTTCACGATGACCTTCCTGTTGTCCGCATCGACTCCCTGAATTTTGAGGGCGAGTGGAACCGTCGGCGCCGCAACCACGGTGTTGCTATCGGTCGAGTCCTCTCCGGAGGCGAATCCGAGAAAGGCAACGCCCAAAATCAATATCCACGAGGTAAAAATGAGCTTATGACGCAGGTCGTTCATTGATCTTTTCCAGCACATATCCATGTAAATACTCTGTTTCGGGCGCGTTGACGAGCACAGGATGATCAGAACTTTGTCCCAACCGCCGCCGTAACCGCAGCGTCAAACCCGTTTCCGACGCGGCTCGTTGCAACAGCCCACCCCAATCTTCCGCTGTTACGTGGTGAGAGCAAGAAAAAGTCGCAAGGATCCCTCCGCGGGTCAGAAGCCTTAACGCGCGCAAATGTAACTCGTGATAACCCCGCAAAGCCGATGTTTTGTTCCCCTTTGTTTTAGTGAAGGAGGGCGGGTCAAGGATGATAAGATCAAAGGTTTCGCGATTTTGTTCGTAGCGGCGCAATAGATCGAAGACATTCGCTTGAATCCATTCGATTTCCAATCCAGCGCTCTTTGCCGTGGCCGCCGCAAGATCAAGCGCATCGACGGACTGGTCGATGGCACGACAGGAGACCGCCCCTGCCCGCTTCGCGCTCAAGGCAAAAGCGCCTTGATTCGTGAAACAATCGAGGACGCGCCGTCCACGGGCATAAGCAGCCACCTCGGCATAGTTCTCCGCCTGGTCGAGATAAAAACCGGTTTTCTGGCCCGACCAAAGATCGAGTTTATATTCGATCCCCGCAATGCTCACGCAGGTCGGAGGCTGATAATCACCATGCAGGATATTGCGCTCCATCGGCAATCCCTCTAACTGCCGCACGGGAGCATCGTTACGTGCCAGCACGACACGGCATCCCGTTTTTTCGACCAGAAGATCGACGATGATTTTTTCACGCCGGGACATGGCCATGGTCAATGTTTGCACGACCAATACGTCGTCATAACGATCCACGATCAGTCCCGGTAGTTGATCCGATTCCGACCAGACCAGCCGCCGGGCCTGCCTCGCAGCAATTTTCCCGCGATACGCCAAGGCTTCATCAAGGCGCAAGCTAAACAGGGGAGCGTCCAGGGCAGCCATTTCCCTCGCATAACGCCTCGCCACGATTTGCGAGCGACTGTTGTAAATCGCACTGCCCAAGAAATCTCCCTTCGGAGAGCATATCTCGACCGTGCCGCCGTCCTCCGCGTTGCCCTCCACGCGGTCCACTTCGCTGGCAAAAACCCACGGATGTCCGGTAAGAATACGGTGGCGGACACCTTTATTGAGGTGCAATCGAGCGGAGTGCATCATGTTAAATCTACGAAGGCCTTCGGAAGTTTGTCCTGCTAAAATTCCAACGTTGCCGCGTTGGAGGTGAACCGAAAGCAAAATCTGCTTTTCGGAAATCCCAAAGAGTTCATCCTAGCAGTCAGGAACGTATGGCAAATCCATTCAGGAAAAAGAAGGAGGCCGATCCCAGCATCCCCATGCCTGCTGCACCTGACTCCAAGGAGCCGTTTTCACGCATCTGGGTTCCTCTTCTACTGGCGTTGGTGGCCTTCCTGGCCTATTGGCCTTCGCTCAAATCCGATTTTGTTTACGATGCGCGACTGGAAATACTTGAGGAGGGGTTTATCACGTCCCTTTCCAATCTGCCTGACGTTCTTTCGCTGAAGGTGCTGGGGATGAATATCGTACTCGGGTTGCGTCCGGGACAGCTTCTTTATTTGATGCTCAACGCCGCCATTTGGGGCAAGGAGCCGTTCGGATATCATTTGAGCAGCAATCTCCTCCATGCGGCGAATGTCGCTCTGCTCTATGTGTTGTTGCGGCGATTGATCGCGCCGGAAATAACAGGCCTGGCCAGAAGCAGCGCTTTAAAAGTTCGACTGGCAATCGCAGCAGTCACCCTGATTTTCGCGTTGCACCCTATCGCGGTCGAATCGGTTGCCGAGATAAGTTACAGCTCGAGCTTGCTGGTGACGTTCTTCACCCTGCTGGCGTTGCTTGCCGCAATGGCCTTTCGTCCGGAGAATTTTCGAACCGCGATGATAACCGGAAGCGCAGGCGTTTTTTGCGCCTTTGCTGCCGTGACTTCAAAAGAATCGGGCGTTACGACAGCACTGCTGCTCATCGTCTATTGGTTCTTGTTTCGTCGCAAGGAAACCCGATTGCCGTGGTTGCTGTTTTTAGGTGCGGCAATAGCAGTGACCGGAGCTTTTTTGGCAGCCCGCTTTCTATTAGCAGCCCCCCCTGGCCAGCCTTCCATGGGCTATCTCGGTGGATCGCTCCCCCGGGTTTTTCTGATCCAGCCTCGCTTGTGGGTTTTCATGATGGGCAAATTATTTTGGCCAGTGCAATTATCGGCCGATTATGCACCGGATAACGTCTATGGGCTTTCCATACCCGTTGCCATGGTGATTCTTATCGTCGTGGTTTTGCTGCAAGCCTGGCTGGCCTGCAAAAGCCGGCTGGGCGCTCTCGGGGTAGCCCTCTATTGGCTGGCGCTGGCAACTGTTTCCAATTTTGTTCCTCTCTACCGTCCCATGGCGGATCGTTTTTATTATTTGCCGATGGCTGGGTTTGCCATGCAACTACTGGCGTTGCTGCTCATGACGTTGAAATCGTCCCGGGGCTTTTGGATGGCGGTAATCCCCTGCATGGGTGCGCTCCTGCCCCTGGCTCTTCTTACCCTGATTCGTGAAGACGTTTTTGCGAACGACTTTTCCCTTTGGCAAGACACGCTTCGAGTTAATCCCTCCGCAACAGCCTACTCCAACCTTGGCAATATCCTCTACTCAAGGGGGCAAGTGGATGAAGCGATTGTCCAGTTTAAAAAAGCCCTGGAAACCGACCCTGATTATGCCCTAGCTCATTACGACTACGGTTTGGCCCTCATCAAAAAAGGACAGTTGGATGACGCGATTGCCGAGTTTAAAAGTGCGCTGGAAATAAGACCCGCCTATGCGGCAGCTGAGAATGACCTCGGCATGGCCTTTTCTCAAAAAGGACAACTGGATGACGCGATGGCGCATTTCCAAAAGGCGTTGGAAATCAATCCAAACCTTGCCGATGCCCACAATAACCTTGGGCTGGCTCTTTCCAAAAAGGGACGAGTAGATGAGGCTCTCGCTGAATATCAAAAGGTACTGAAAATCGACCCCGACTCTGTCAAAGCTTACAATCGAATCGGCATTTCTTTATTCCAAAAAGGGCAGTTGAACGAGGCGATTGCCCAGTTCAAAAAAGCGCTGGAAATTGATCCCGGTTATACCGACGCCTCCAACAATCTTAGTAAAATTCTTTCTCAAAAAAACCAAGAGGGTGAAGCGACATCCCAGTCCCAAACGGCGTCAAAAATCAATCCGACCGACGCAAAAGCTCTCAATAACTATGGCCTGGCTCTACTGCAAAAAGGGCAAGTGGATGAAGCGTTGCCCCAGTTTCAAAAAGCCCTGAAAATCAATCCGAACTTTGCCGATGCTCACAATAACCTCGGGTTGGCTCTTTCCAAAAAGGGACAAATGGACGAAGCGATGGCGCAGTTCCAAAAGGCCTTGGAACTGGATCCTGGCCATGCCCAGGCCCATTACAACCTTGGCGTTCTTTTTCTCCAAAAAGGGCAGACGGACCAGGCAATGGCTCAGTGCAAAAAGGCCTTGGAAATCAACCCCGACTACGCCCAGGCCCATAATGGTCTTGGCGCCATCCTTTTTCAAAAAGGACAACTGGACGAGGCCATTGTCCAGTTCCAGGAGACCCTGCGACTTAATCCCAGCAATACCAATGCGCAAAACAATTTGGCCAAGGTAAAAGCCCTGTTGCAGCAAAAAGCGGACAGCAAATGAATCAGGCATCGGAGTGACAGGATTTGAACCTGCGACCTCCTGGTCCCAAACCAGGCGCTCTACCAAGCTAAGCTACACTCCGGATAGACTGAACATACTCTGGAAAGCGCATCGGTGAAACTTTACGCGCTCCCAATCACCGAGACATCCTAAGCGGCCTGTCGCCTGAAAGGAAGACATATCCTGCTCATTAACTCGGGGAACATGCATCTTTCGATTTTGGAACGGGACTTCATTTGTCACCATAAAACGCGCCCGTCCTCTTTTTATATTCGGAATCGCAATCATTCCGCGCTATGATGAAGCCTCTTTGTCAAAGAGGCAATCTGCCACTTAGCTACGTCAGTACGGAAACTTGGGATACCCGCAGGCGTTCCATGCACGATCAAAGGCTGGGCGAAGAATATCCGTCGCAGATTTTCCTATCTCTTGAATCCACAGAGGATCACATACAATGTCTTCTCGCTCGACAGGGTGGGCAGATTCGACCCTCCGTAAAGGATTCATGTCGCGTGCTTCGCATTGGCCTACCCCGAGAAAGCTCAACATCACAATCAACGGCGGTTGTAATCCAGCCGTTGAAAAGAAAACTAAGAGCTTATCCAGCGCCTCGATGATATTTGGTTCCCAAAACGCTTCATATGGGCTTCCTGTAATCTTACGGCCTTCCACCATTTCGACGCATCCGTTTCGGAATACTTGAGTGTAGGACTTAGATTCAACTTGGCCTCTAGTTACGGCGTGCATTAGCCAACCCTCAAGATTATACCTCCGATCCCATCCCGAGGATGCCATAGGCAATAAATTCTTCCAAAGATCATCTGTAGCGTCGATCTTGGAAAGATCCACCGCATCAGGGGCAGTGAAAGCACCTACAGGAATGACATGAAGGACGATTTTGCCTCCTTCGGGCATCGGATAAAGCGTCTCGTTCGCCTTTAGGGCGGCCAAACGATTCAGACGAAAGTCTTCAATATTTTTTGTTAAAGTGTCAGAAAGAAGAAAAGCTTGTCGTATTTCTCCCGCATCAAGTTGATATTTTCCTCGTGAGGTACGTGCATAAAAGCGAGACGTTCGCTTAAAGAAAACCATGTGTGGCGCAGCGAAACTCTTTGGTATTCGCACGACTAAAGCAGCGTTGCCGTTGCTAAGATCAACTACTTGCGATTGAACTCCAACCAAGCGAGGATCAAGTCCATCACGGATTATCCCTTCGATTTGTAAAATGAGTTGATCTGTAGTCGCCTTGGGGATTCCGACAAGATTTGTTGGGAGGGCATTCTGCTCCTCCATTCCGATAATAACATGGCCCCCCAACGTATTTGCGAAGGATGAAATATCGGCCAGAAATTCTTTCTTCTCAGCATCCTGAGTACAATTCGTCTCGCGTTTATAGTCGATGGCGCGGCCTTCTGCTACTTCGTTCGCAATTAATTCTTGTAGATCGCTTTCGGTTATCTCTGCGAGAGGTTTGTTGTCCATGCTCGTGCTATAATGGCATGAAATTATCCAAGCGCACAGACTAGAGGATACTTAAACCCGGTACAAAAGACGCTTTCTTTACGTGAACAACCGTTTGGAGGGGTGCCTTGTGGACAATTTATGCGGCTATCATCTTTTCGATTTCGGAACGGGACTTCATTTGTCACCATAAAGCACGCCTGCCCCCCTTTTTTCACTGAACTGATCCCTCGACAAGCTCGGGATGACGGAGAGAGAACGATCTTCAAATCTCAAACTGCCATTCGGTCTTTTTGGTGGTGCGATGCTTCTGCACTTCGCCGATTAAACGAGCAAGCGTGTAGCTGTCGAGAATGCCCGCGATGGCGTCGCGCACCTGTTGCATGGCGATACGCAGTCCGCACGATTCCTCCTCAGGACACGAACAGGGTTCGTAGGCGCTTTTGCTCACGCACGGGATCGGCGCGAGAGGCCCGTCGAGCAGGCGGATGACTTCGCCCAGCGTGATGTCCTTCGGTGCCTTGGCGAGCGAGTAGCCACCTTCCACGCCGCGTTTGCTTTTCAAAACGCCGCCGTTACGCAGCGCGAGAAGAATTTGTTCCAGAAATTTTTCAGGAATGTTGGTGCGGTGGGCAACAGTCGAAATTTGGATCAGGCTGTTGGGCCTGAGATGCGATTCAAATCCGATTTCAACCAAGGCGCGCACCGCATATTCACCTTTTTTTGAGAGACGCATACGCAATAGTCGATCATTCTTATCGACTTTGCAAGTTTCAGGTTTGTGAAGCTGCGTCCTGATATGAAAAAATAGAAATGCAAAAAACGTCATCCCGAGCTTGTCGAGGGATCAGACGCATTATGGACAATCAAAAAGTTGGGAGATTAGAATACAGTGCCTTTTCGTGATGGCCGAACTTTCAGGGAAATAAAAGCGTGTCTGATCCCTCGACAAGCTCGGGATGACGGAACTGAAAAACAAATTGGTTTCACCTCTTACAAGTACCCTTGGCATCGGGCACAACCCGGCTATCCTGTCCATGTGGCCACGTTTTATGAATCGCTCTCCGCTACGGTAGCGGCAAAGGAACCGGTCGCGCTGGGGATCATCACCGAGGTACGCGGATCGAGTCCGCAAAAAGTTGGCGCGAAGGCACTGTTTTTCGAGGATGGCCGGATCGTGGGAACGATGGGCGGCGGCTGCCTTGAAGCGGAAATCCAGGATCGAGCGCGGCAGGCGTTGCGAACGGGCAAGCCGGAAACTTTCGACCTCGTTTTGGATCACGATTTTGGCTGGGACGACGGTTTGGTCTGCGGAGGACGGGTCAGCGGCGTCATCCTGCCACGAATAAATTCCGCCGCACCGATTTGGAATGAATTGGCCCGGCGGCAGAGTAAACGCATCTGGGGTGTGACGATGGATGATCAGATTGCGTGGGCGGATGCAACTGAAGCCGCTGGGGAAAATTGGCGCTACCGGGAAACAGTGTCGCCACCCTGCGCGCTCTGGATTGCCGGGGCGGGACATATCGCGCAGGCCGTTGCGCCCCTCGCGCTGGGACTCGATTTTGCCGTCACCGTCTTCGACGATCGTCCCGCATTGACCAATCACGAATTCTTTCCACGCGAAGTCACTTTGCGCGTCGGCGATTGGGGAGAGAATTTGCGAGAACCCCTGCCCGCACATGGCGCTTTCGGATTGATCGTGACGCGCGGCCATCGTCACGACGCCCTCGTGCTGCGGCACTGGATCGACCACGGTTTTGCCTTCCTCGGAATGATCGGCAGTCGACGCAAAGCCCGGACGATTCGCGAACATTTCCTCGCTGAAAAAATCGGTGGCGAAAGCGCTCTTTCCAGATTATCGTGTCCAGTTGGCGTGAATATCGCCGCGCAAACCGTGCCGGAAATTGCGGTGAGCATCATTGCCCAATACATCAATGAACGAGCTTCCTATGTTGCCCAACAAAATCCTTCCGTTTCTTCTCCTGACCCTGATCGCAAGCCTGCCCGCCTGGTCGGCATCGCCGACTGATTGGAACGCGCCGCGTGGACGCGTGGTGGAACTCCATTCGTGCGAATTGTTCGCAGGCAGTTGCGTCGTCTCCTCCGAAGTGGGGATGCAAAATCATTACGCCCTGCGCGTCTGGCAATTCGACAGCGGTCAACTCAATGGCGTGCCGTTAACTGGCCTGACTGTCGCCCTTCTTGAAAAAAGCGACGTCAACCTGGCGGATGCAACCAAACCGGCCCGCGCTGTCGTGGCTTATCTTCCAACCGGAATTTCAGCTGAACAAAAAGCCGCGTTGACCGCATGGGCCCGCACCAACACGACGGTAAAATTGGGCGATGCCGACGTGAAATCCGTGAATTTGCAAACGCAGATTGCGGAGGACAAAGTGACTTTTTTCGCCGGTAAAGATGTTGTTTTTAACGGTGGAACTCCCCTGGCCTGCAACGTCGGCGGGTGCGGTGAAATGCTCTGGTATCAACCGCGAAGCGAGACAAGCTCGTTCGTGGTCGATGAACTGGGGCAATCGCGGATTGTCGAGCCCCGTCTTTCGCTGAAGTGGACGGATCATGGACGCCGGACGCTTTTCGTCGGACGTTTTGGTTATACTGATCTTCCCGTTCCAGCCCTTTGCGGCGCGCCTAAAACTGCTTCGCTCTAAATAAGAGGTTCCTCGACAAGCTCGGGATGACATAAAAATGTATGACGATCCGCCCCTTGGTCGCGATTCTTGCCGCTGGGGAATCGCGCCGCATGGGCCAGCCCAAGCTATGCCTGCCGTGGGACAAAACAAGCATCGTGGGCCATATCATCCAGCAGTGGCGTGAGGCCGGGGCAGAAAAAATTCTCGTCGTCCATGCCCAGGGTGAAGGTACACCGGTGCGATTGGAATTGGAGCGGCTGGGACTGCTGCCCGGGGAACGAACCGCGACACTGGCACCGGAACGAGGCATGATGGGATCGGTCGTTACCGCAGCGCGCCGGGTCATTGAGAATCCTTCCTTCACTCATCTGGTTATCGCACTCGGCGATCAACCGCACTTAGAAATCGAAACCCTTCGCAAAGTGCTGCAAGCGTGCGAAACCGCCCCGGACAAAATCATACGAACCGTTTTTCAAGGCGTACCCGCTCATCCCGTGGCGCTCCCGGCAACCATGGCAAAGGAACTCGCCAACACCTCTACCGCAACTTTGCACGATTTCATAAGTTTATATTTGGAACGAGTACTGGACTTGACGTGTTCCGATTCCGGAGTTCTCCTAGACATCGACACTCCTGATGACTACAAGCAAGCTTCAGCACAGACGACGCAGCAACTGACTTAACCGAAGTTTTAAAGATTCTCCCATGAGCTCGAATCCTTCTTCACTGCCCACGGTCAATCGTCGTACTTTCCTCAAAAGCATCGGCACGAGCGCCGTGGCGGTTGCCTCTGTTCAGGTTGGCGCGATGGCGGATGAAATCAACAAGGCCGCCGGTCCCGGCCCGCAGGGTCCCGATGCGGTGCCTATTACACTTTCGATCAATGGAGAAAAGAAGGACTTCCAATTGGAGCCGCGCGTAACGCTGCTCGATGCCCTGCGCAATCACGGTCCTCTCACCGGGGCAAAGGAAGTTTGCGACCGCGGTACTTGTGGCGCCTGCACCGTTTTTATCGACGGAAAACTGACTTACTCGTGCATGAAGCTGGCCATTGATGCCCAGGGCCATGAAATCACGACCATCGAAGGCTTGGGTAAGAATGGCCAACTCACGGCTGTACAGCAGGCATTCGTTGATTGCGATGCCCTGATGTGTGGATTTTGCACGCCCGGCTTGGTGATGGCCGCGACCGCATTGCTGGCCTCAAATCCGAAACCGACGGAAAGTGAAATCAAGCGGGGCTGCTCGGGTAATCTCTGCCGATGCGGAACCTATCCGCATGTCATCAAGGCCGTCCTTAAGGCGAGCGGGGCGACAGTCACGGAAACCACCACGGTAACAAATTATGGCAGCGTGGCCTAATCCCAGCGAAGTTCTCGGCAAGCCCGCCACGCGTCTCGACGCCGAGGCCAAGGTCACGGGCCGTGCCAAGTACACCTACGACGTACAACCCGAGGGCTGGCTTTACGGAATGATTCTTCGCTCGAAGTGGGCCGCAGCCAAGGTCACGAAAATCGACTTATCGAAGGCCCAGGCGATGCCGGGAGTAAAAGCCGCCATCCTGACTGGAGGCGAAAATCGGACGGTTCGTTATTATGGACAGGAATTGGCCGCCATAGCCGCAACGACGAAGCAGGCTTGCCTCGATGCACTGCGAGCTATCGAAGTCACGGCTGAACCACTTCCATTTGTCGTGAAGGAAGACGATGCGATGAAGCCCGACTCACCCCGCGTCTTTGAGAAGAGTCCCAATGTCAGCGACCCAAGCGTGAGAGAGGATGGACATGTCGATGATGCCATGGCCTCGGCTGCTGTTGTCTGCGAGGCGGAATTGCGCACGCAGATTCAGCTCCATCATCCGCTGGAAACTCATGGCAACGTCGTCTGGATTCAAAACGACCATGCGACCGTCTGGGCCTCGACACAGGGCATCTCCAGCGTCCGGGACAGCTTGAACGGAGCGGCCGGCATCCCTCAATCCAATATCCAGGTGCTTTGCGATTACATGGGCGGCGGCTTCGGATCGAAATTCGGCGCGGGTGCGCACGGCAGGATTGCCGCAGACCTTTCCAAGGCAGCAGGCGCGCCGGTGAAATTGATGTTGAATCGCCTTGAGCAAGGACTGGCCGTGGGAAATCGTCCCTCCTCCATTCAAAAGGTGAAATTCGCCGCAGATAAAGATGGCAAATTGCTCGCTGCCGATGTCGAAAATCACGGATCGCCCGGAATTGGCGGGGGTGGCCAGACAGCCGGGGGTGGAGGAGGCGCGAATATCTCGATGCCTTACATCTATCGGTTTCCTAATTCACGCTCGAAGCAATTTGGCGTTGCCCTCAACACAGGCGCCTCCACGGCCTTCCGCGCACCGGGACATCCACCCGCAAGTTTCAGCACCGAATCGATGATGGATGAACTGGCGGTAAAACTCGGGATGGATCCGGTCGAATTCCGCTTGCTGAACGATCCTGACGGAACACGCCAGGAAGAATACCGTGATGGCCGTGATAAATTTGGCTGGGCCGCAAAGTACAAGAAGCCCGGCAGTGACCCCGGGCCGATCAAGACCGGCGTCGGGTGCGCAGGTGGAACCTGGGGCGGTGGAGGTGGAGGCACCAAAGCCGAGGTGCAGATCAACTCCGATGGCACCGTGGAAATGCGTTGCGGGACGCAGGATTTAGGCACCGGTTCCCGAACCGTGATAGCCATGGTGGCCGCAGAAGCTTTTGGACTTCATCCCAGTGACATCACGGTAAAGATCGGCGACACCAACCTGCCTCCCTCTGGAGGTAGCGGCGGAAGTAGTACCACGGCTTCGGTGGCTCCGGCCATTTGGGATACGTGCCAAAAAGCGCTCGAGACCCTTCAGCAACAGACTGGCGTAGCCGATGCGCGTGGTGCCAACTGGAGCGATGCCTGCAAAAAACTCGGCGTCACTCCCCTCTCGGCCCAGGGTCAATGGCAGAAGGGACTTTCCAGCGGTGGCGCAGGTGGCGTGAATTTTGCCGAAGTCGAAGTCGATACCGAGACCGGTTTCATTCGCCTGAAAAAAATTGTGGCGGTGCATGATTGCGGCTTGATCGTGAATCCCCTCACCACCACCAGCCAGATCAACGGAGGCATCACCTCGGGTATCGGCTATGCCTTGTACGAAGAGCGGGTAATGGATCGCTACACCGGCCTGATGCTCAACAACAATTTTGATTCCTATAAAATTCCGAATATCGCCGATATGCCTGACATTGAGGTCATCCTCCATAACAAGCCCGAACGCGGTGTCATCGGTATCGGAGAGCCCGCCGTCATTCCCGTCGCGGGGGCCATCGCGAATGCGGTCGCCAATGCCATCGGCGTGCGCATCCACAGCCTTCCCATCACCCCCGCCAAGGTTCTCGCTGCCCTCGGTAAAGTCCCCAATGTCACCACCGTATGAACTCCTTCCAATACGTCACCGCCCACACCCCCGACGAAGCTGTCAGCCTGATTGGCAAGAACGGGCGTTACCTTGCGGGCGGGATCGACCTCCTCGGCGAGATGAAGGATTACATCGTATCGCCGGATGTTGTCGTGAATGTGAAGGGAATGAGCCAACCAACTGAACTGGGAACGATCCTTCTCCCCACGGGTGTTACGAATACCGCCAACTGTCAGATCGGAGCAAGCGTGACTGTGGCTGAAATTGCGGCGCATGAAGATTTGAAGAAAGTTTTACCTGGCTTGATCGAAGCGGCCTCTGAAATCGGTTCACCGCAAATCCGCAACGTCGCGACACTGGCAGGAAATCTTCTCCAACATTCGCGCTGCTGGTATTACCGCCAGCCCGATATCGTCTGCTTGAAACGTGGCGGGGATATGTGTCATGCCCATGAAGGCGAAAATAAATACCACTCGCTCTTTACCGGATGTGCGTGCCTAAGCCCTGTGGTTTCCAATCTGTCAGTGATATTTGCCGCGCTTGACGTTGCCATTAAAGTTAAACGTGCAGGCAAAACAGAGACGTTATCCATCGCCGAATTTTATCAGGAAGCCTGGAAAAATCCGCAGACGCACAATTCTTTAAACCCGGAAGACTTTCTCCTCACAGCCAGCATACCGCTCAAACGCACCCGCAGCGCCTACCGCCAGGTCAGCGAAAAAAGTGAATTCGACTGGGCCATGGTCAGTTGTGCTGCAGCGGGAAATGTGGCCAACGGCAAAATCACTAATGTGCGTGTCGCACTGGGAGCGGTCGCGCCCGTGCCCTATATGGTGGAAGCGGCGCATCACTTCCTCGAAGGCAAATCGCTCACCGACGAGAACGCCTCCAAGGCCGCCGACCTCATCCTCAAGGATGCGAAGCCTCTCGCCCACAATGGCTACAAGGTTCCCCTCGCCCACACCCTCATTCGCCGCACACTTCTCGCGCTCAACCCATGAAGACGCCACCCGAACAACCCGCTCCCTCATTACCCTGTCGTCACCTGCGCACCAAACGCATGTACATCCCCAGCCTGGCCGCGAGCGCACTCGACGCCGAAAGCTACCACGATGATCAGTCCTTCTTCTGGTGCAACAAAACGCTTTCGGCTCTTGGCCATGATGACGATCAGGTTCATCCGTGCGTCTGCATCCCGGGCCGTTCCTGCCACGAGACGTAAAAGGTATTGCTGATCTATCTTCTTCGATAGATCACACCCAGAATATCGCCAAAACGAATGCCTCGGGAGGCAACAAACCCAAGCCGTTTGCCCTGTGGCGGAACAAACGGTTTCGTCATGACGTCATCGCCTCCCTTCAACCGAGGGATCCAGCAGATTCGTATCTCCTTAATTTCATCATTCGCAAAAAGCTTGGAAAGTTGCGTGGCCGTTGCCGCCAATGCCTTCCCCGATTTGCCCTTAAGGAAAGCTCGGGCTTTGGGCGGTAATTTTTTCACCGGCCAGCGCGATCCATCCCAGGTCAGGGCTAGGGCGATCATGTGCCTTTTCGTCTGTGTCTTATCTGCGCGCCTCATAAAATCAGCATGGCATCGCCGTAGCTGAAAAAGCGGTATTTTAATCCCACCGCTTCACGGTAAATTTCCAGCAGACGTTCGCGTCCCACCAGCGCGCTCACCAGCATGAGCAGCGTCGAATGAGGCAAATGAAAATTGGTGAGCAACGCATCGACGCGTTTGAATTCGTACGGAGGATGGATGAAAATACGGGTGCGTCCCTTGTACGGGCGTAAGTGGGGAGCGGCCTCCAAAACACGCGCCGAGGTTGTGCCCACCGCAATCACACGCCCGGCCGCTTCATACGCCGCCTCAAATCCATCCGGTATCGAATAGGTTTCCTCGTGCATTTCGTGATCATCGAGATATTCGGTTTTCACAGGCCGAAAGGTGCCGAGTCCCACATGCAAGGTAACGAAAGTATGAGGAAATCGCGCCAACAATTCCGGCGTGAAATGAAGTCCCGCCGTGGGGGCCGCGACTGACCCCAATTGGCGGGCATAAACCGTCTGGTACCGTTCAAAATCCTCGGGCAAATGTTCGCTCTCGCCCAGCGTTACGCGTCGCTTGCGAATGTAGGGCGGCAGCGGCATCTCACCCATCGTATCAAGGTCTAGTGCCGTAAAAAAACGGAGGACGCGCTCGCCACCGGGAAGCGTTTTCAACACCTCCGCTTCGATGGGCTTTTCGACATCACCGGAACGGGAAGTGAAAGTCAGGCGCATGCCCGGCTTGGCCCGCGCACCCGGTTTGACAAGCGCCACCCAATGTTGAGGACTTGTCTCCTCTAATAATAAAACTTCCAGACGGCCGTCGCTGGTGGCCAGGGCCGCAGGTCGAACCTTGGAATCGTTCAGCACCAGAAGATCATCAGGAGTGAGATATTCCGGGAGATCGTAAAAGTGACGATGCTCCACCCGATCCGTCGCCCGGTGATAAACCAGCAACCGCGATTCCATGCGCTGGGCTGTCGGATGCGTTGCGATCAACTCCGGGGGCAATTCATATTCGTAATCAGCCGTGCGCGCTCCCGGCGTTTGCCGTTGCTGTGAAAATCGGGACATGCCCTAGGCTGTCCGAAAAGTCGGCTCGGATCACGCTGAAAGAATTTTTGATAGCCGCCAACGATTTTCGGATAGACCCTAATCCAAGGATTGCTATTTTCATCCTCCAAGCGTCACACTCGTACCGATATGGCCAACGTTCCGACCGGTTCCAAAATTTCCATCGTCATTCCGGTCTTCAACGAAGCCGCGATGATCACGCTTCTTTTGGAGCGGCTTGCCGCGACCGTGCGTCAATTGGATCGCTATACATGGGAATTGATCCTGGTTGATGACGGCAGCGTTGACGATTCAGCCCAACGAATTTTGGATCAAGCCAGCCTATTCCCCGGCAAACTTTTGCTTCGGCGATTTTCACGAAATTTTGGCCATCAGGCTGCTCTGATGGCGGGGCTGGAGAAGGCTTCCGGCGAAGCCATCATTTTCATCGACGCCGATCTGCAAGATCCGCCCGAGCTATTCGCGGCATTCCTGAGTCACTTCGAGAAAGGTTACGATGTCGTCTATGGCATTCGGAAGCGAAGAGACTCGGGGCTTTGGCTGAAGCTCTCCTACAAAATTTTCTATCTTCTGTTTCAAAAAATGGCCGATGTTTCAATTCCGCTGGATGCGGGCGATTTCGGCCTGATCAGCCGTCGTGCCGCAAATATCATCAAACAAATGCCCGAGAAGGATCTTTTGTTGCGAGGACTGAGAAGCTGGGTCGGATTTAAACAGGTGGGCGTTCCCTACGACCGACCCGAACGTGCCGCCGGGGAAACCAAATATACGCTGCGTAAGTTAATGAACTTGGCCGCCAGCGCTTTTTTTGGCTATTCCTCACTGCCGTTGAGAATATCGACGGGCTGCGGCCTGGGAGCGATCTTGCTGGGGCTTCTCTACGGCGGCTATGCGTTGTATGGAAAATGGGTACTCAATGCCAATCCACCGGGGTGGACATCCCTGCTCATGATTGTCTTGCTGCTTGGCGGCGCACAACTCATCTCGGTCGGAATTCTCGGCGAATACATCTCGAGGATTTACAGGCAGTCCCTTAGCCGCCCGCTCTATGTCGTGGCGGATGACCACAGCCTGTAAGCCCGGTTTTTATAATGAACCGCTCCAAGGCCATTTCGTTTGGGCTTATCGTGACGGTGGCGTTTCTATTACGTTTCATCAGCCTGAACCAACAGGGCTATTGGTATGATGAAATCCTGACGTTGAAAAATAGTCGGTTGCCCTGGCCGCAAATGCTCGTTGCCCTTCAGGAAACGGAAACAAATAAACCGCCACTCTATTACCTTTTCATGCAACAGTGGCTGAAAGGCGGCGATTCCGAGACATGGACGCGACTTCCGAGCGCAATTTTTGGCGCGCTAACCTGTGGAATCTTCTTTTTGATCGGTTGTCGGGTGCTGGATACAAGAACCGCGTGGATCATGGCAGCCTTCCTGTCACTATCACCCTTTCATCTCGGATACAGCGATGAAATGAGGATGTACGCGCTGCTGGGATTGGAGGCCAGCGCGGCCCTTCTCTGCCTGATTCTTTTTTTCCAGGAAAAGAAGATCGGTTATTTGATCGTCTTCGGCTTCTTATCGGTTCTGGCCAACTACACGTTCTCCTACGGCTTTTTTTTACTTGGGTTGTGCGGTTTACTCCTTCTCGTTCAATGGAAAAAACTTGGCCCGATGCGTTCGATTAGCCTTCTCGTGACGCTAATCATTTCCTTTGCCCTTTTTGTCCCGTGGCTGATTCGGATGGTGCAGGTTTCCAATTTACCCGAGGGCGCACAGTTTTATAAGGGACCTCCCTGGTCGGCGATTATCTACACATTTTATTCCTTTGGATTCGGATTCGACTTGGGCCCCAGCACGAATGACCTGCAAACGATGGGCGCGAAATACTTCTCCCTGCACCCGGCGCAAACGGTTCTCACGCTGGTGGCATTGATGGTGATCGTGGTTATATCGGGTCGCGGACTTTGGGCGCTGCGGAAGGATTTATTTTTATTCACGTTTGGGTTCGGCGGTCTCTGCATCTTTTTACTTGGCCCCGCCGTGATCAGCCTCCTCAAGCCAACGGTCACGTATAATCCCCGCTATGCCTTTCTCGCGTTGATCCCTTTTGGGTTGATCATGGCTGTTGGAGTGCGTGCCCTATGGCGGGACGGCCTGTTTCTCCGGTGGATTGCCGTGCTTTACGGCCTATTTCTTTCGCTGGCGCTTTATCATTTCTATTTCAGCCCCGAGTATGGACGGGAAGATCTGCGCGCAGCTTCCAGGTTTGTGGAGCAACTGGATGCCAAACCCAAGGTTATCGTCGTCAGCGCGCATTATCTTGGGGAGGTCGTTGCCCGTTACTATCATGGATCGGCTCCCATCCTCGGGTTCAGCGTCCTGAATCCGGCTACTTTCGATACGGATGTACGCAATTTCAGGGATCAGCTTGACGGATCGGGCCGGTTTGCCGTCATTTGTGCACGTCTGGATCACGGTGATCGGCAACACCAACTCCTCCCTTGGCTGCAATCCCGCTACCATCTGCTTGAGCAAAAGGAATTGCCCGGCACCGAGGTGTATCTCTTTTCCGTTCAGCCTGCGGCGACAGCCTCTCCTTGAAAATCTTTTGGCAATCTCTTAAGGCGCGACGTTTTCCAGGTGCATCCGGCTGATCTTGGCGCGCTGGAGGATGTCCATGACATCGACGACCTGCTGGTAGCGGAGCGACTTATCGGCGCGCACGACGACGGCAGCATCGGGAGTAGCTACGCGAAAGGCGATGAGTTCCTGTTCCAGCACCGGGAGTTCAATCGGCTTCGATTCGAGGTAGATGCGTCCGCTTTTGTCGATGCTGACGGTGCGGATCGACTTGGGATCGGGCGCTTGATTGTTATGGTCGGGAGCAACCGGCAGGGACAAGGGGATGTTACTTTCGAGCAGCGGTGTGGTGATGATAAAGATGATGAGGAGCACAAATGCCAGGTCGAGTAGCGGCGTGACGTTCAGTTCCGCCATTGCCGAGTGTCCGGAACGCTGGGAGTAACGCTTCATGTTGGCAGGAGAAAATGCACTTCGTTATCGCGGGGCGGGTGAGCCGGTATCGAGGTACCGATGATCGAAGGAGGAGGCAAGTTCCGCCGCGAAGTTATCGAGTTGCAGGATCATGCCACGAAGCGTAACGACGAGAAAATTATAACCGAACATGGCCGGGATGGCGACGAGGAGGCCGGTGACGGTGGTAATCAACGCGCCCGAAACACCCGGCGCCATGGTGGTGAGGCTGGCGTTATTTGAAGCGGCGATGGCGCTGAAAGTGTCCATCACGCCCCAGACCGTCCCGAGCAACCCAAGAAAGGGCGCGCCACTTACGGCGGTGGCCAGCACGGTCATGCGATCCTCCAAGCGCAGGGCCTGCTCGCCCACTTCACGCTCCATGGCCGAACGGACTGCGTTCATGGCGGTGGCAGAGATGCGGTCGGCCTCAGCCAGTCGGCTGGAGAAGGTATCATCCAATTCGGGAGTGCCCAGGAGATGAAAAGTGAGTTCCTTGCAACCGGCGAGATAGACCGCATAGGCAGGCGAGTTGGAATAAATTTCGCGGTTTTGATAGATGGCCAGCGGTTTACGTGCGACACGGAAACGACGCAAGAATCGGCTTGTTTCGGCCTTGGCCCGACGAATCATGACGATTTTCATCAGCATGACGGACCAGCTAAAGATCGAGCCGAAAACAAGGAAAGCGATGACCAGTTTCCCCGCAAGGTTCGAATGCCAGAAGGCATAGACAATTCCGACTTCGGCAAAAAAGTTGACCGCGTGAGGCATCAGCATAGATTCAAGGCAGTATGTGAGCAGAGGGCAGAGCCGTCAAATATCGCGTGAATGCGATTCTGGCGGTATCTTTAAGGCAGGTTCCTAAAAATAACCTTATATCTGCCGATTTTTCTCCTCATCTTAAAATAATTACAAATGGATTTACGCGAATTTCTTGGATGTTTTGTCGTGCTGCTCGGCGGCCTTTCCCTGCTCCAGATGGAGTCCATCAGTTGCCGGAAGCTCGGCATGGGCATGATCTGGCTGGCCAGCGGGCTGGCGACTTACTTTCTCACCAAATCAGTTCCACTAGCCCTGATCATGTTGCTCGCTTGGATATTTTTCCCGATTTGGGAAATGGTGTTTGTCCTGCGCAAGTTGCGTGTGCCCCGGCATCGCGAATTGGCGGACGCGCGCGCACCGCGGGAAGAGTTCGAGGAATTGTCCGAGATTACCAGCGCGTTGGTCGAACTGGGATTTCAAAATCTGGACGAATGCCGACTGCAACCAGCCCAGCATGAACAATACTATCGCATTTTTGCCCGCGAAGACGAGTTAACCCAGGCCACAGTTGGTTACATCGCCCAGGGAGCGATCGGCTTTCATTTCATCGCCTTCACTTCCAACGGGAAGGATGAGCGGCGTTGGGTGACCTGGGATTATCCGCTGACCTACGGGCTGGTCATGCCGCCTAATGTTGCGGTTTTTCGTGCGCTTCATTGCCAGGATGTGGCGGAACTTTATCAGGCCCATCTCGATTTTCTCGAAATCAACGGCGTGACGCCCGGCGACCTTATTGCCGGGGAACATACGGCGAAAGCGGCCCGGGCAAGGCTCGAGCAGACGCTGAATCAGCAGATCGAATATAATATCTCGCGCGGCTATCTCTCCCCCATCGCCGGACAGGATACGGAGAATTTCTGCTACTCCTGGCGCGGCACGCTCTACGTGGCGGGCCAGGTACTGCGGGATTTACTTTTTTAACTAATCCGTCGAGCCGTATTGATTGAGATTGGGCGGCTTGCGTGTGCCGGGGCGATTGCTCTGCCAGTTAGCCCAATCGATATAAGCGTAAATATGGAGGTGCTGTTCCTCCTGCCCACGATATTGGGTCTCAAATTTGGCCAGCCCGGCAGGATCGGCCTTGCCACGGCTGTCGAGATGAACAATAAGAATCGTATCGTTCTCGCCTGGCACGGGATCGGAAACTCCACCAACCGGAACAGTAGTTACGGCATAAGCGATGGCGCGAAGACCGGCATCCTTCTCCGTGACCTGAGTGGGCACAAAGGAGGGGCGCGTTTCAACTTTCAGGTTCAATGCAGCGGCAGCGTTTTTGAAATCAGTGCCTTTCCCAACGATGGCCTTAAGCTGTTGGGCTGCTTTTTTTGCCGCCTCTTCCATGGCTTGGGCACCCTGGGTCTGCTGGAGCGCTTTGACAATCTCAGGCTTCACTTCCTCCAGGGGACGCAGATCGCTGGGCTGAATTTCCTTGAGATTCATGACCACAACGCCATTGTCCATCTCCGCGACTTTGCTGATGGGGTTGTCCTTCGTCAGTGAAAAGGCGGTGTTATTGAAGGTGGTGCTTGGTGGCAAGCCCGCAGGCGGTGTTTCGACGGTAAAGAAATCGGTCGTCTTTGGCGTCAATCCAAGTTTTTTCGCTCCTTCGATAAAATCGGCAGGTGGCATATTGCCCGGCGCAGCGGCAGGATCGGGCTGGAGACTCACCACAAAATTAAGCGCCTTTTCGCCGAGGGCATTCTTGGCCGCGCTTTTATCCTTGGCCGGCAGCTTGGCCTGTTCGGGGGTCAACTCCAACAGCACATAATCGACCTTGCGCTTTTCCTTCGTGCGATAAGCCGGATTTTCAGGGTGAGCCTTATACTCGGCCTGGATGGCGTCCGGGGTTATCTGGGCCGAATTGGCGAAGGATTTCAGGTCAAAACTCACAAGGCTGACCTGAACGGGCGCGCTATATCTCTCATATTGAGCGGGAATATCCAGGGCTGATACGCGAGCGCCGGAAAAGAGCGCGTTGCGAGTGGCCTCCATGAGAAGGTTTTTGCGCAGGATAGCCTCGAACATATCGGGAGAGATATGCAGGTTGTTTTGGATATTCGTCAGTTGGGTCTGAAATTCCTCCGGACTATAAACGCCGTTTTTCTGGAAGATCGACATGCCGTGGATAAAATCGATCAACTGCTTGTCACTGACCTGAATGTGAAGACGATCTGCCTCGTGCAGGAGCAGGAGCTGCCGCCAGGCTTCCTCGGCTATTTCCGCATTCGCGCCGGGTTGATTCAGATCCGCGCCCCTGCCCTGGATAATAAATGCATCGCGCGTATTGCGAATCGCATCGTAAAGCTGCGCCCCGGTAAGATCCTCGCCGTCGATCTTGCCGTAATCACCATGAACACGACCGGGTGTGCTTGTCAGCAGGGTGCCGGCATTTCCGTAAAAGAGAAAACCGAAGCCGATAACGGCAAGCACGACGATCAAAACAGTCTGCGATTGGCTGCGAAGAAATCTCATCATAACGCGCTCAAGCTCCTAAAGGGGACGAAGGGAGAAAACATAATCGCGACATCATGCTAAGCCAAATGCCCGACGACAAGCGGGAATACGCGATAATGCGAATCCCTTTTTAGCCACCTTCCCGTAAAAGAGTCATAAATTTTGAGACCCAAAATACCTGAAGGCCCTGAAACCCTCGCGATTGCAATTGCCAAGTATTTATCCAGAGAAATATTTTTGTGTTTTTTATTAAAAGAGTATTCTAATGTCTGGCGTGTAGTCTTTCCGTCAGAGGCATTGTTGCAATTGGTAGCTTCAGAATAAAATTACCCATGAATTGCACCGCACGTTAAAGCAAAATAATCCAAAAAAATTATGGATTCCGAGCCTTCAACTACAGCATCCCTGGCCCCTGCATTTTTGTTGCCTAATTTGTTGGAGAACCTGCCTGATTTGATTTATTTCAAAGATCGGGATTGCCGGTTTATTAAGATAAATCCGGCTCTGGCGAAGCATTACGGATTAATGTCGCCTAAAGATGCAGTTGGAAAAACTGATTTTGATTTTTCCCCGCGCGAAGAAGCAGAGGGCTACTACGCCGATGAGCAGGAAATCATGCGAACGGGTAATCCGCTCGTGGACAGGGAAGAGAAAAAAACCTGGGGAGATGGAACAGTTTTTTGGATATCCACCACGAAGATGCCTTTGCGGAACCAACTGGGGGAGATCGTGGGGACATTTGGAATTTCGCGTGATATCACGGTTCATAAATCCGTGGAGATAGAAATAAAGAAGGCCAAGGATGCAGCGGAATACTCCAATCGGGCCAAGACCGAATTCCTGGCCAATATGAGCCATGAGATTCGCACACCCCTCAACGGCATCATCGGCATGACAGATCTGATGCGAGGCACACCTCTTAACTCCGAGCAGAAGGACTTCCTCGAGACGATCCATTCCAGCGGGGAAAATCTGCTCGCGATTATCAACGATGTCCTGGATTTCTCCAAAATTGAATTTGGCAAACTCGAACTCGATTACCATGCCTTCAGCCTCATGGATTTGATTCATGACGTTGTCGGTTTGTTAAACTTTCGGGCAACCCACAAGAACCTTGAACTGAAATACGATCTCGATCTCGACCTGCCGATTGATTACTTGGGAGACGCGACACGGATACGCCAGGTTTTGATCAACCTGGTCGCCAATGCGATCAAGTTCACCGAGTACGGTGAAGTCAGGATAGAGATTGATGCAGGTACGCCAAGGCCTGGCGACAAGGATGATATGCGCTGGTTACTTTTTCATGTCAGCGATACCGGCATTGGAATACCCGCCGAGCGACTCGACCGGTTATTCAAGGTTTTTAGCCAGGTCGATGCTTCAACGACACGCCAGTATGGGGGTAGCGGCCTGGGGCTGGCGATTTGTCAAAGACTTGTCGAACTTATGGGCGGAACGATCCATGTCGAAACGATCAAGGATAAGGGATCGATTTTTAGCTTTGAACTTCCCCTGCGTCTCGCCCACCAATTGAGCCTGACCGCTGAACTGAACATGAAGATGGGTCTGGCCGGGCACCATGTGATGATTGTTGACGATATCAAGGTCAACCGGCAGATGCTCATCCTGCAAATGAAGCGTTGCGGGATAACGTCGATAGAAGCTTCGAGCGGAGAGGAAGCCATGGCACTTTTACACAGAGGTGAGAAGTTTGACGCCGCTCTCATCGACTTTCAGATGCCCCATACCGACGGTATCATGCTTGCCCGCGAAATACGCCGGGCCACCCAGGATAACTTCCCCCTGCTCCTGGTCTCTTCACAGGCTGGCGACGTCAGCATCGAGGAACTTCACCGGGCGGGGTTTTCCGCCATTTTGGCCAAACCCGTTCGCCAGAATCTTCTTCGTTCAGCCTTGCGTGAAATATTTGAAAGTCGCAACAAAACCATTTCCCTGCTGGATGACGACGCCGCCAAAAAAGCGGCTGAACAGCCCCCTCTCAATATTCTTGTGGTTGAGGATAGTTTGACGAACCAGAAAGTGGCGCAACAGATTCTGAAACGGATCGGTTATGACATTGATCTCGCCAATAACGGGATTGAGGCCCTTGCCGCAGTGGAGAAAAAAACTTACGACATCATTTTCATGGACATTCATATGCCCGAAATGGATGGCATGGAGGCTACGCGCATCCTCCGCGAAAAACCACCTGTTGGCCAGAGACCGAGAATCATCGCCCTAACGGCGGATGTTCTTACGGGCGAACGTGAGAGATGCCTGGAAATAGGCATGGACGACTACATCCCAAAACCCATCAAGGTTGATACCTTGAAAACCATTATTAAGAATTTTAACGCTGAACGCCACAAGGCAGCCAAATAGGTAGCGATTTACCTGAAAATAGAAAGAGGTGGAAAAGGGATCGGCCTCTTTCGATTTCGGAACAGGATATCTTATGCTATGATAAAGCGTGCCTACCCATTTTTCCCAAATTGAAAACAGTTTACTCGAAGCCCTGGCCCGGTTGGCGGCAGTCGTAGAGTCTTCGGATGACGCGATTATCAGCAAGTCTCTGGATGGAATCATCCTCTCATGGAACAACGGCGCGCGGAGGATATTCGGGTACGCCCCAGAGGAGATCATCGGAAAGTCGATTCTCGTTCTCATTCCTCCTGAATTGCAGCACGAAGAGCCTGCAATCATAAGTCGACTCAAAAAAGGGGAGAGAATCGAACATTATGAAACTGTTCGCCTGACCAAGGAAGGACTCCCGATAAATATTTCTTTGACTGTTTCCCCGATAAAAGACAGGAACGGAAAGGTCATCGGGGCATCAAAGATCGCACGGGATATTACGGAAGATAAAAAGCGGCAGGAAGCTTTGCGTGAAAGCGAGGTGCGATTCCGAACCATGGCCGATTCGGCTCCGATCCTGATTTGGGAGTCGGGGGTGGACAAGCTTTGCAACTACTTCAACCAGACCTGGCTTAATTTTGTCGGTCGCACCATGGAACAGGAGTTGGGTACGGGCTGGACAGACGGCCTCCATCCCGAGGATTCAGATCGCTACCGCCAGCTTTATACCACCTCCCTCGATGCGCACATTCCTTTTGAGATGGAATATCGTCTCCGCCATCGAACAGGCGAGTATCGGTGGATTTTGGTTAAAGGAACTCCGCGATTTGGTCCTAACGGAACATTTCAGGGCTACATTGGCGCTTGCGTGGACATCACCGAAAGTGTTCAGGCAAAACAAACGTTGGCCAATAGCAGGAAAGATCTGGAGCAATTGGTGAGCGAGCGTACCGCCTCCTTGCAGGAGGCAATCACCCAGATGGAAGAATTCTCCTACAGCGTTTCTCATGACCTGCGCGCGCCCCTTCGAGCCATGCAGGGCTATGCGTCGGTGCTACTGGACGACTACCGGGGTAAAGTCCTCGACAGCGAGGCCGAGGAATATCTTCAGCGAATTGTCACTGCCGGAGCAAGAATGGATCGACTGACCCGTGATGTGCTGGTTTACAGCAAAATACCTCGCTCCAAGTTGCATCTCCAACGCATCGCCTTGGACACAATCGTCTCCGGCATCGCTCAGCAATACCTTCAAATCAAATCGAAAGGGGTGGACATATCCGTCGAAGTTCCATTATTGCCCGTCATGGGGAACGAGTCATTTTTGATCCAAGCCATCTCCAACCTGGTCGATAATGCCGTCAAGTTTACTCTTCCTGAGAAAACACCGCAGGTTCGTATTTGGACAGAACCCAACCAGGGCCAGGTAAGGCTGTGGGTGGAAGACAACGGAATTGGAATAAAACCTGAACACCAAAAACGCATCTGGAGAATGTTCGAGAAGATCCACCCACAAACTAAATTTGAGGGTACGGGGATTGGCTTGGCCATTGTTCGCAAGACAATTGAAAAAATGAATGGCACAATGGGAGTCGTGTCAGATGGTGTTACGGGAAGCAAGTTTTGGATTCAGCTCCCGGGCAGTTGATTTGATTACGAACAACCAATCATGAAAATGAATCCGAATGCCACCATTCTGCTGGTGGAAGATGATCCCAACGACGTTTTTTTAATGAAACGTGCCCTGAAGAGCGCTGAAATTACCAACCCATTAAAAATTGCTGAAGACGGCCAGCAGGCGATTGATTACCTGTCCGGAACGGAGCAATTTGCAAATCGGTCAGCGTTTCCAATCCCTAGCCTGATTTTTCTCGATTTAAAACTGCCTTACAAAAGTGGATTTGAGGTTTTAAAATGGATTCGCAGCCAGCCGTCGTTGGATTCCACGTTAGTCGTCGTACTGACATCCTCATCGGAAGACCGGGACATCAAGGAAACCTACCGCCTGGGTGCAAGATCCTTCCTGGTGAAGCCGCCAACCCAATCGATGCTTTCTGACCTCATGGTGTCCTTGAAGGACTATTGGATAAAACACAATGAGTTTACGACGCCAAATCAAAATCCGCAGATTGTAGAGAAATAACAGGCTTTTTTCGCGATAGGCTCCATCGTACTCCCTGTGTGTGTCCTTTGGACATATCAGGCGTTCATCTCCTCGCTTATTTGAAGGAGGCTCCTCAAATGGCTCCAATCGGACTTTTTTTCAAAAAACGCTAAAACCCTTTTGCACAAAGCCTTCCTTTTAGTACAACCTTCCAGTCCATTACACCCCCATGAGTGACCGCCTGAAAGCCTATGCCCGCGCCGGAGTCGATGTTGACCTTGGAAACAAGGTCAAAGCCGGCCTGCCTGCCCTGCTCAAAACCGCCCATCGTCCCGAGGTTCTGGGTAAAATCGGCGGCTTTGGCGGTCTCTTTCGTGGAAATTTCCCCAAGATGCGCGACCCCGTCCTGGTCGCGAGCATCGATGGCGTCGGCACCAAGATCAAGGTGGCCGTGCTCCTGCATCGTCACGAAACCATCGGCGAGGATCTCGTTAATCATTGCGTCAACGATATCGCCGTTCTCGGGGCCGAGCCGCTTTTCTTCCTCGATTACATGGCCTCGGAGCGGCTTGACCCGGATCGCTTCCGCCAGTTGATTGCCGGGATGATCCGCGGTTGCAGAAAGGCTGGCTGCGCGTTGATCGGTGGCGAAACCGCCCAGATGCCCGGCATCTACCACGGTGCCGATTACGATTTGGTGGGCACGATCGTGGGGGTGGTTGATCGAGCCAAAATTATCGACGGTAAATCGATCCGCCCCGGCGATGCGATCATCGGCCTCCCCTCCTCCGGCCTTCACACCAACGGCTTTTCGCTGGCGCGCGAAATCCTCTTCAACCAACTCGGTTACCGGCTCGATGCCCGAATCAGCGGAGGCGGTATGCTCGGCGATGAACTTATGCGCGTCCATACCCTCTACCTGCCCCAGATCAGGAAAGTGCGCGAGAAGCTCAAGATCAAAGGCATCGCCCACATCACCGGGGGCGGGCTTATCGACAATATCCCGCGCATCCTGCCCGAAAAGGTCGATGCCGAAATCCAACTCGGCAGTTGGACCATTTCCCCTCTCTTCAAGCTGCTCGCCTCGGCTGCGCGAGTCGATAATGAGGAACTTCACCAAGTCTTCAACATGGGCATTGGGATGGTTCTCATCGTCGCGGAAAAAGATGCCGCTGAAACGATCAAGCTTACCCGTGGTAAACTGATTGGCCGGATCGTCAAGGGCAGCCGCCGGGTTGTCTTGAAAGAATCGAAAAAGAAATCTTAATTAAAAAAAGCCCGTCATCCCGAGCTTGTCGAGGGACCTCTTATTATTTTCTCAAAAGTTATCAGAAGGAAAAATAGTTAGAGGTCCCTCGACAAGCTCGGGATGACAACATTCCAAATATGCCCAAACGCGCTCTTCTCTCCGTCTCCGATAAAACCGGCCTGGTCGATTTCGCCAAAAATCTCGTAACAGCTGGTTATGATTTAATTTCCACCGGCGGTACCGCAACCGCCCTGCGCAGCGCGGGACTGTCCGTTCGTGATATTTCCGAAATAACCGGGTTTCCCGAGATGCTTGATGGCCGCGTGAAAACGCTTCATCCGAAAGTCCACGGCGGATTGCTTTTTCTGCGCGACAACGAGGAACATCGCGCCCAGGCGAAAGCGCATGAAATCGAGCCGATCGATCTCGTCGTCGTCAATCTCTACCCCTTCGAGCAGACCATCAGCAAACCGGGCGTGACCCTTGAACATGCGATTGAGAACATCGACATCGGTGGCCCTTCCATGCTCCGCAGCGCCGCCAAAAATTATCGCAGCGTCACTGTCATCACCGATCCAGCCGACTACGCCGTTGTGGCCGGGGAACTCGCCGCGAAGGGAGACACGACTTTTGCGACACGCGAACGGCTCGCGGCAAAAGTCTTCCGCACGACGGGCTATTACGACGCGCTGATTGCTAATTATCTCGCACAACGTCTGCCGGAACCGGAGTCATTTCCGGAAACCTTCGCCCTGCCGCTCCGCCGCGCGCAAGCCTTGCGCTACGGGGAAAATCCGCATCAGGTCGCCGCGCTTTACGGTCAATTCCCGCAACACTACCAGCAGCTTCACGGCAAGGAACTCTCCTATAATAACCTCATCGATATCAACGCGGCGGTGAGGCTTATTCGCGAATTCACGGAAGTTCCGACCGTAGCGATTCTCAAGCACACCAATCCGTGCGGCATCGGCAATGCGGCCACCCTCGCCGAAGCCTGGGACAAGGCTTACGCGACGGATCGCCAGGCACCGTTCGGCGGCATCATCGTCGTGAATCGCCCTCTCGACTTACCCACCGCACAAGCCATCGCGGAAATTTTCAGTGAAGTCATCATCGCCCCGGCTTTTGAACCCGAGGCACTAGCGCTCCTCTCCAAAAAGAAAAACCTGCGCCTGATGCTCAATAGCGAAACGTCCGCGCCTGCTCCGGGCTTGGAAATTCGCTCGTGCGTCGGCAATTCCTTCCTGCTTCAAGGCGGTGATGCCGATATCGTTTCGACCGCCGCGTGGAAAGTGGTGACCAAGCGTCCCCCCACCGATGCCGAACGCGAAGCGCTTCTCTTCGGCTGGCGCGTCGTCAAGCACGTCAAGTCCAACGCCATCGTTTATGCCGCGCGTGACCGCACTCTCGGCATCGGCGCGGGACAGATGTCGCGCATCGATTCCTCGCGCATCGCGATCTGGAAAGCTTCCGAAGCCAAGCTCGATCTCAAGGGCAGCATTGTCGCGTCGGATGCCTTCTTCCCCTTCCCCGACGGCCTCATCGCCGCCGCCGAAGCCGGAGCCACCGCTGCGATTCAACCCGGTGGTAGTGTGCGCGATGCGGAAGTCATCGCCGCTGCCGATGAACGCGGTCTCGCCATGATCTTCACTGGTCAGCGTCATTTCAGGCACTAGGACAAAACCATGGCCGTTATCTTTGGCCTCGACCCCTCCCTGCGCAGCACTGGCTACGGCATCATTGAGGTGGAAGGACGCCAACTTCGTGCGCTCGCCTACGGCGTGATCAAAAATCCTGATAAGATTATTCCGTCGCGTTGTCTGGTCGCGATTCATCAACAGGTCACCGATCTGCTGCAGCAATACAAACCCGACATGGCGGCGGTCGAAGGCATTATTTATCTGCAAAATTATCAGACGGCGATCACGCTTGGCTCGGCGCGCGGAGCCGCATTGCTTGCGCTGGCCGAAGCGGGTCTTCCCATTTATGAGTATGCCCCTCGCCGCGTCAAAGCCGCCGCAACGGGTCGGGGTGGCGCACAAAAGGCGCAGGTTTCCTTCATGATGCGCGCGCTGCTTGGCCTGACTGAAAATCCGCCACCCGATGCCGCCGATGCGCTCGCCATTGCACTGACCCACGCACAGAACACCGGCCTGCGCTCCAAGCCGAAAGAAATTTAAAGTGCGACGGTCACTGACCGCCGCTACACTTTTTAAAGATGATCTCCTTCCTGCGCGGCACCGTAATCGAAGTCCTGCCCATGCGCCTCACCATTGAGGCTGGCGGCGTCGGCTACGACCTCCATATTCCCCTCTCCACCTACGACAAACTTCCCCAGCCCGGCACGGAAACAAAAATCCTGACCCACCTCCAGGTTCGCGAAGACGCCCATGTGCTCTACGGCTTTGCCACGTCCGAGGAACGCGATCTTTTTCTTCTCCTCGTCAACAACGTCAGCGGTGTCGGCCCGAAATTGGCCCTGGCCGTTCTTAATGGCATCACGCCCGTTATGTTTCGTGGCCTCGTCGTGGCAGGCGACATCGCGGGTCTTAGCCGAATCAAGGGCGTCGGCAAAAAAACAGCGGAACGGATCATCGTCGAGCTTCGCGATAAAGTCGGCGTCTCCGCTGCATGGGAAGCCGCCTCAGCCCGGCAGGGACTTTCGCCCGACGAACAACACGTCAACGATGCGGTGCTCGCGCTCATTTCCCTCGGCTACAAGCAGGCCGAAGCGCACAAGACGGTTCGCGCCATTCGAGATCAACAGCCCAAGGCCACCGTGGAAGAACTCGTCAAAGAGGCGTTGAAATTAATGTAGCGGCGGTCTATGACCGTCGCTAATTTCCCATCATGAGTGGCAAAACCCCGCTTGACGCCATCCCGCCTGACCCGCGCCTGGAAATGACCCTCCGGCCCGCGCTGCTTGACCAGTTCGTCGGGCAAGTGCGAATCAAGGAACGGCTCAACATCCTCATCGACGCCGCCAAGCATCGCGATGACTCGCTCGAACATCTTCTTTTTTGCGGCCCGCCCGGCCTCGGCAAGACTTCGCTCGCCCACATCGTTGCGAAGGCGATGGGCGCAGCCATCGTCACCACCTCGGGACCCGTGATCGAAAAGGCGGGCGACCTCGCCGGGCTATTGACCACTCTTGGCAAAGGCGACGTTCTCTTCATCGACGAAATCCATCGCCTCAATAAAAACATCGAGGAATATCTCTACCCCGCGATGGAGGATTTCCGGCTCGACATCATTATCGACCAGGGGCCGAACGCGCGCAGTGTCCGGCTCAACCTGCCCCGTTTTACGCTCATCGGTGCAACCACTCGCGCGGGGATGATCAGCGCACCGCTCCGCTCCCGCTTTGGCCTCGTCAACCGCCTCGACTACTATCCCGCTGACGATTTGCAGCAGGTCATCCTTCGTTCGGCGCGACTGCTCGAATTGGAAATCGAAACGACAGCTGCGTTTGAAATCGCCCGCCGTTCGCGCGGCACACCCCGCATCGCCAATAATCTCCTGCGCTGGGTGCGCGATTACGTCCTCGTCCGCTCGAAGCCGCCCGTCACGGTCGAATCCGCCGACGCCGCGCTCGCCATGCTCGAAATCGACCAGGACGGCCTCGACGAAATGGACAAGCGTCTGCTCGAAGCGCTCATTCACAAATTTGACGGCGGCCCTGTCGGGCTTAATTCACTTGCCGTCTCGATTGGCGAAGAGGCCGGCACGCTCGAGGAAGTCCACGAGCCTTATCTCATCATGGAAGGCTTTCTCAAGCGGACGCCACAAGGACGGGTCGCCTCAAAGCGGGCTTACGAAAAACTGGGACTGAAACCGACCGGCTCGCAGCAGCAGCTTTTCTAAAAAAATCCGTCATCCCGAGCTTGTCGAGGGATCAGACACGTATTAATTATCCAACAAGTCAGAGCAAACACAAAAAGTTAACTCATCCTCAAGCTTTTCAATTTATTGCTTAGTTGTTTACGCGTCTGATCCCTCGACAAGCTCGGGATGACAGATTGCCTTTATTTGATTTAATATCCCAACCAAACCATGAAAACCTATCGCCACGAATTGACCTTCAACCTGCCCTCGCGTCGCGGATTCGTGAATATCACCTCCAAGGTGCAGGACTGCATTCGCGAAAGCGGCGTGCGGGAAGGCATTGTCCTTTGCAACTCGATGCACATCAGTTCGAGCATTTTCATCAACGATCATGAGAGTGGCCTGCTCGAAGACTGGGAACGGTGGCTCGAAAAACTGGCCCCCGAAAAGCCTCATAACCAGTACCGTCATAACGACACCGGCGAAGACAACGCCGACGCGCATCTCAAGCGCACGATCATGGGCCGCGAGGTGGTCGTTGCCATCACCGAAGGCAAGCTCGACTTCGGCCCCTGGGAACAAATCTTCTATGGCGAATTCGACGGCATGCGCCGCAAGCGCGTCCTGGTAAAGATCATCGGGGAGTAGCCATCCGTCATCCCAAGCTTATCGAGGGATGACAGGGTGTTAAATATCCTGCGCGACCGACTGACGAAATTCGGGGAAGAAGACATTATGCGCCTTCTCTTCCTTCACAGTGGTCAGCGGGCCGTGCCCTGGGGCGATCACGGTATTGTCCTGAGCGGAAAGAATGTTATCGCGGATGAGACGGAGTGAGGCGTGGTAGTCGGCTTTGATGCCTCCGGCTGATCCGGCAAACAGTGCGTCGCCCACAATGGCCAGCGGCGCATTGAGACCATGGACGTGGTAAGTCGTTCCACCCGGCGAATGCCCGGAGGTCTTGCGCGTCTCGATGTGCAGACGTCCAAGGGCAAAAGTCACGCCGGGTTTGAAGGGAGCCGCTCCGTCGAACGGTTCGGCTTCCGAAACGTGAACGCCTATTGAGCCTCCGGCCTTTTCCCGCAGCCGATCCAACTCCATGACATGGTCGCCATGCGTGTGCGTGAGAAAAATGTCCTGAAGCGTGAGCTTGTGCTTCTTGAGTTCATCGAGCAGCGGCGTGGCATCCGCGCCCGTATCAAAAACGGCAGCGAGCCGGGTTTCAGTATCCCACACAAGATAGGCATTCACCGTCGCACCATCATCGGAGTACACCGTGGTGGCTTGAAAAAAGCCGGGATTGGGCGGCGTTGCCATTGGCGCGTATTTGCCTTCGGCCAGTTCGCTCAGATTCTTCGCATCAAGTTCCAGCGCCTTCGCCAATTTTTCCACAAGAGCAGGCTCCACGCCGCGCACTTGCTTGATCGCGTCGAGTTCGCCGGGTTTAACGCCCAGTTTTTCAGCCAGTGCGTCGTCACCCAGGCCCAAACCGCGCTGAGCTTTGCCCACGATGTCCGTCGCCGAATCTTCCAAAGGTATAGCCATATCACGAAGTTTTGCGTATCTCGCGTGAATCGTCAAAGAATTCGAGCGAGCATCTCTCGCCACGATGGCCAAATTCCTTTATGTTCCGGGGATGATTTATGCCGCCATCACCGCCGCGCAAGCCGCCGGGAAACGCCTGCGCCAGGCTTTCGGACAAAACATCCAGGTCACCAAGGAATTTGCGCACGACATCAAAATCGCCGCCGACAAGGAATGCCAGGATCTCATTTACCAGATTCTCCTCGATCATTTTCCAAAGACGCGCTGTATCGGCGAAGAAGGTGATTCGGGCGACCTGGGCGATCCGAAGGGCGAAATCGAATGGATCGTCGATCCCATCGACGGCACGATGAATCTCGCGCACAACATCCCCCACTTCTGCGTCTCCATCGCCGCACGTGAAGCCGCCACCCAGCGAATTATTCTCGGTGTTATTTACGATCCGATGCGCCAGGAACTTTTCACGGCTGAGCGCGGAACGGGAACTTATCTCAACGGCATCCGCCAAAAAGTCAGCACGCGCGATCAGCTTTCGCACGCGGTGCTCGCCGTTGGGTTCGCGAAAAGTCAGGACTCCATTGATCATTGCCTGAAGCTCTATCAGGTCTATGGCAACCAGGCCCGCAAACTACGCGCGATGGGCTCGGCTGCGCTCGACATGGCCTACGTCGCCTGCGGACGCCTCGACGCCTACATCGAACAGGGCGTCAACTTGTGGGACATCGCTGCGGGCCATATCCTCATCGAAGAAGCTGGCGGGGTCGTTGAAGCCGAGCGAAAAGCCAACGGCTCCTACCGCGTTTGCGCCCATAGCGGGCGGATCGAGTATCCGCTCAAGTAACTTTACACTCAGTTTTCACGCTACCATTTTATTTAGAAACAGATTCAAAAAATTGACCCTTCGCCATCAACATGGCAGAATGCGTCACACATCATGCCTGAAAAAGTAACTCCTTCCGCCCATCCGCGAAAGCCGCTTCTCACGCGAAAAGAGCAAACGCTACTCGCCTTTCTACTTGCTCTTCTCATCATCGGTGGCATCGTGCGTAAATTGAGAACGGATTTGCACGTGAACCCTTCCGTGACGGTGCAGAAACCGTGATCAGAACTCATGGCTAAAATCAATTTCGCTGAAGTTGTCGAACAGATCTGTGAGAAGGATCTGCGTTATTCCTCCGACGCCTACCATTTTGTCCAGGAAGGACTCAACCATACGCTCAAGTCGCTCAAGCGCGGCGGGCAACACGCCCATCGCCACGTCTCGGGCCAGGAACTGCTCCACGGCCTACGCGAATTCGCCTTGAAGGAATATGGCCCGATGAGCAAAGCCGTTCTCAACGAATGGGGCATCAAGGCCACCGATGATTTCGGCCAGATCGTTTTCAACCTCGTCAGTTCCGGCGTTCTCGGCAAAAACGAAACTGACTCGCCGAACGATTTCAAGAACGTCTTCACGTTTGACGATGCTTTTGTCAGACCGTTCGAACCCCGCAATCTCATGACATCCGTGCGTAAAAGTTCCAGCACGAAAGCCAAGAAGCGCACTTCCACCGGCACCAAAAAGAAAAAGGCCGGTTCCCTTTAGTGGCTTCCGATTTCCTGTCGCCGAAGCGACTTCTTTAAGGGATCGCCATCCCGGCCTGCACGGGATTTCCAATTATTTTGCTCGTGGCGAACCTCCGAAAGAATAAAGTAAATTTCACCCTATTTTGTAACAACAAGCTTTTCAGAGTTATATGAGTTTTGATCGTCCCTTCCTTCCGACACCCACGGTAGAACTACGCCAACTTCAGAACGGGCTGAACGTCCTCGTCCAACCCGACTTCACCGCGCCTGTCGTCTCCATCCAATTTTGGTGCGCCACGGGCAGCATTCACGAAACGCCCTGGCTCGGCGCGGGACTCTCCCATCTCCTCGAACATCTCATGTTCAAAGGCACACCGAGTCGCGGCAACAGCCAATTGGCCCAGCAAATCCAGGATCTCGGCGGTCATCTCAACGCCTACACCTCGTTTGACCGTACCGTTTATCATGTCGATCTCCCCTCGGATAACGCGCTGGTCGCGCTCGAAATTCTTGGTGATGCCGTTTTTAACTCCACGATTCCCGCTGAAGAATACGAGAAGGAAATGGAAGTCATCCGGCGCGAATTCGCCATGGGCCGCGACAATCCCGATTCCGAACTCGGCAAGTTGATCTTCGAGACCGCCTTCACCCGGCATCCCTATCGCCTTCCGGTCATCGGCTATCTCGATCTCTTCAACCAGGTGACCCGCGATGTGGTGCTCGCTTATTACCACGAACGTTACGCACCGCAAAATCTCACCCTCATCGTCTGTGGAGCCGTCCTGCCAGAAACGATTTTTACGCGGGCCACCGAACTTCTCGAAAAAAAGCCGCGTCGTCCCATGGCCGATATTTATATCCCGAAAGAACCCGTGCAACTTCATCGACGCACACTTCGGCGGGAATTTCCAACTCAGCTGAGCCGCATCGCCCTCGTTTGGCCGATGGGAGGACTCGATGATGCCGATACACCCGCGCTTGATGTCCTGGCCACGCTTGCCGGAGGTGGACGCAGTTCTCGCCTCAACCAAAATTGCGTCGAGAAACTCGGGCTGGCCGAGCAAATCGAAGCTTTTGCTTATGCGCCCGCTGATCATGGACTTTGGGGTGTCGAAGCCCGCTGCGCGCCGGATAAGGAAGCGGCTCTCCTCTCTGAAATCAGTCGCCAGATTCAGGAACTTCAGCAGGTGCCGCCGCACCTCAACGAACTTAATCGCGCCAAACGCCAAAGCCTTCTCCATCAGGTTCACAACCAAAAAACAATGTCCGGCAAGGCCTCATCGCTTGGGCGCGGATGGCTCTTCCAGCGAGACCCTCATTTCAGCATTCGCTACCACGAACGTGTGCAGGCCGTCACACCGGAAGAGATTCTCGCTGTGGCCCGGCATTATTTCCATCCTGACCGCGAGAACCTGATTTCGCTCGTGCCCAAAACGGAAAAGACGACTGACTCGACGATCTCGGCTCAAGCCAAGGATCGCCCCATTCCGCAATTGGTTTCGCTCGGCAAGCAACGTCGCTCTCTCTACATGCCACAGCACACGCTGCCGCTTCTCTCCCTGCGCGCGGTTCTTCCCGGCGGCTTGCTGACCGAGACCGAAGGCAAGGCTGGCATTTCACGCCTTGCCGCCAATCTGCTCATCAAAGGTACCAAGCATCGCAATGCGGAAAAATTAGCCAGCGACGTAGAACAACTCGGCGGCGCGCTCCACGCCGATGCGGGAAACAACAGCGCCACGCTCTCGCTCGAACTTCTCAGCCCCGACTGGAAACCGGGCCTCGATCTCTTTCTCGAAATGCTGACCGAAACGGCTCCCACTGAAGTCGAGTTACAGACCGAGAAACGCAAACAGCTTTCCCTTCTCCAGGCCGAGCACGACTACCCCATGGCGGCGGCGCGCGATCTGATTCGGGCCGCGCTTTATCCCGGCCATCCGTATGGCGGAAAAAATTTAGGCACCGAGGAAAGCATCGAATCGATCACTCTCAAAGACGTTCTCACCTATCAGGCTTCGAGGCTCCTGACCCAGGACTTGATCTTCAACGTGACCGGCCCTACGGCTCCCGAAGAATGGCGCGACCTCGCGGCTCAAGCCATCGCATCGCTTACATCCAGCGATTCCACTCCAAAGAACAAGATTGCTCTCCCCGTTTTGCGCGAAGTCATCCGCAAAGAGAAAATCGTTCCGAAAGAACAGGCCGTTATTCACGTCGCTTTTCCAACCGTCCCGGTCACTCATCCCGATCAGATTCCCCTTTCGATTTTGGATGAAGCGCTTTCCGATCTCGGCTCACGCCTCTTCATTCGCATTCGCGAGGAACTGGGTCTCGCCTATTTTGTCGGCACTTCTCAATTCCTCGGACTCGAAGCGGGCCACTTCTTCTTTTATCTCGGTACCGATCCGGCCAAGCGCCACGAAATCGAAATCGAGCTTATGAAGGAAGTTGCCCTGCTGGCTCAAACTGGCATTACCTCGCAGGAATTCGCGCGCGCCCGGGCCAAGATGCAAAGCCAGGACAAACTCGAGCAGCAGAATCCATCGCAGATTACTTATGCTGCCTCGCTCGATGAACTCTTTGGCCTCGGCTACGCTTATGGCGATACCCGTCGCAGCCGAATCGCCTCCATCACGCTCGACGAAGTTAATGCCATCGCTCGTAAATATTTTTCCTCGCCCAATTACGTGATCGCGACCGTCTCGCCGAAGTAAGCTTGTCCCAGAGATGTTTCTGCTAATGTGAGGAACCGGTAGCCATTGCAGCAGCAGCAGCCATCGCCACAACGATGCCTCCATATTTCGCACAAAAGTAGGGGAAATATTCCCAGATATTGCTGAGAAAATAAAAGATATCGAACAAGGGAATAAAAAATACCATCACGATAGTCAGAGCATCCTCATCGAGTAATCGCGCCAGGATCAGACACTGGGCCACCAAACCTATTCCCGCACCCACAATTTCCAGAATCATCCCCATAGTCGGATCTAATTTCGCAAGAAGGTAGGAAAGACCTCCCATGACAAGGAGCAGAATGGCCGTCATTCCCAGCTTTGTGAGAGTTTCACGCGACGGAAGCGGAATTGGCGAATTTGGAGCGGTGGCTTCCTCATCCAAAGTATCCACCCGCATGGAGACTGCATCGGCAGGAATTTCCCGGACAACACTGAAGTGGGATTGCCATCCGAATGGTTGCCACTCCTCCTCACCTTCGAGGCGAGTCAGGGTATCCACGGTGATGATCTTTTTGCGAAGGAGTCCCGCCATCTGAACCAAGTCGTAAGGGCCAGCCACGATCTCTTCTGTTCTCGCGATATAGAAAAGGGGTTCTTTTTTCATCGCACGAGAAAGCCAAGGTAGCCGATCAGATGCACCAATCAATCCCGACATTTTTTGTTAAAACCCTGTCATCTCGAACTTGGAACACCATGCAATCATTAGACAACGCGCCCATTCGCGTGTTAGTTTCTCAGTGAGGTAAATTCCCATGGCTGAAATTGAAAAACAAAAATCCGCAATCGGCAACGCCGAGTTGGCCCAACGCTTCGTCCAGTTCGTGATGATGCAGGCTCAAAATATTTATTACGTCCTTGGACGCATCCCCTCCCCGGATGGACGCCCCATCCCGCCGAATCTCGAAGCGGCCAAGATCCTCATCGACCAACTCGAGATGATCCAGGAAAAGACCCGTGGCAATCTCTCCGTCCAGGAATCGTCGATTATCGACGATGCGCTCAAAAATGTTCGCCTCGCTTTTGTCGAGTCGAGCGGGGGAACTCCCGCCAGCATGATGCCCAAGTCTCCCCTGGCCGACTTCCCGCTCGACGAGGAGGATGATCAGGACTTTACCAAACCGCCGCCACGCGCCACGGAAAAGCCGAAGCCCAGCGAGACTCCCGCCGCCACTCCTCCCGCACCGTCCGAGTCCGAGAACAAGAAGAAGTTCACGAAGAGTTACGGTTAAAAAACCGTTAATATACCCTCAAGACGTGCGAAAAGAGTTGCGCGAATTCCTAGCCGCTTGAAATCTCGCCCATCTCCGGCTAGCTTTTGTTTTGTGAGCCTCGCCGAAATCCAATCCGCCCTTCCCTCCCTCACCCCGGAGGAGCGCAAAGCCCTTCAGGAAAGCCTCGACGCCTTGGAAGAGGGCGTGTCGGTCGAGGAACTGCGCGCCATGAACGCCGCGCTGGATGAAGAGATGAACGATCCATCGCCCACGATTCCCGCAGAACAGGTTTTTGCTGAAATGGAGGCCAAGTTTGGCCGGCATGCGGCTTGACTTTTCGCTCCGGGCCAAACGGGATTTGGACGGGATATTGAGTTACCTGGCGCAAGAAGGCAGCCGGGAGATTGCTCATCGTGTTGGACAAAGGATTCAGGACAAGTGCGAGGAAATATGCTCGGCTCCCGGGATGGGCAAACGTCACCCGTATCATCCTGAAATAAGAAAAATCGTCGTCGGGCCACATAAGATTTTCTACCGGGCGGAGCCTGGACGAATTGTCATCCGAAGGATTTGGGATGGCCGACGCGGAACCAACCCACAACTTTAAAGTCAGCCGCCCCTTGGATTTCAACGCTCATGAAGCGTTGCCGCCGACTGCGAGCACCCGCCTTAACAGAGTTGATTGCACCGTTGCCATCTGCTTCGCCTCAGCGGGCGTCGTGTCATCATAACCTGCAAGATGGAGCAATCCGTGCAGAGCGTAAAGCAGCACCTCCTGCTCGATCTCCAGTCCATAACCGGGTGCCTGTTCCCGCGCCACGGCAGGACAGATCAAAATTTCCCCATAGGGAAATGTGATCACATCCGTTTCAGTCGGATCACCGAGGAAAGATTCGTGCACCTGCGCCATCGTTGCACGATCAACCAAGACAAATTGAATTGTGGTGAGATGCCCCGGCAATGACCGGGGTAAAAGCGGAAGCGCCGACTTAAGCCGCCGCAGAAGCGGACGAACCCGTACTTGAACTTCTTTTTGTTGGTTGGACAACCGTACTCGCACTCGTTCTGTCCTTCTTAGCGTAGGCGATGCGGGTATGCATCATGTTTTTCACGGTGACAGACATGGCCTCCGCCGCCGCACGTATCTCGTTCATCGTGAGATGGCACTCATCAAGTTGATGATCGATGATCTTGTGCTCGACAATTTCATTCACCAAATCCTCGATTCGTTGTGCGGTCGGCTTTTCGAGCGAACGTGAAGCCGCCTCCACCGCATCGGCGATGCTCAACAGGGCGATCTCCTTGGTTTGCGGACGTGGCCCGGGGTAACGGAATGAATTTTCCGAGACATCGGGCACATCCTCCTCCCGCATGTTCATGATCTTGCCTCCTTCGCGGGCATCGCGTTGTTGCTGGAGGGCGCGCTGATGAAAATAGGTTACCACCGAATCGCCGTGATGCTGTTGAATGGCGTCGAGGATTTGTTGCTTCAGTCGGTACTTGAGCGCGAGGTCGATGCCTTCCTTGACATGCGCGATGATGACCAGTGCGCTCATACTGGGCGAAAGATTCTCATGCGGATTCGCGCCACGCGGGATGTTTTCCGTGAAATATTCTGGCTTGATGATTTTGCCGATGTCGTGGAAATAGGCCATGACCCGGCAGGCGGTGGCATCCAGACCGATTGCTTTCGCACCTGACTCCGCGATGTTCGCCACGAGAAGGCTGTGATGATAAGTGCCCGGCGCTTCCATCGTCATCTGTTGCAAAAGCGGATGGTTTAAATCCGCCAATTCGAGCCACGAAATGGTCGTCGTAATCTGGAACGCGCCTTCGACAAGGGGGAGAATGGCGCTGACGACCATGGCCGTCACGATGCCAGCCCCGATACCGCAAAGCGCCTGCCAGCCGAGATCAATCCAGTTGCGTCCCACCACCAAGCCCAAGACAACGGCGCAAAGCAGATTCATTGATCCAACGGCGACACCCGCCTTGAGCAGATCAACACGTTTGCGGACGTTCTGGGTGAAATAAACTGCGGTAAAACCCGAAATCAGGCTCACCAATAGAAAAGTGAAATTCTGCTGGTTAAGCAGAGAGGCCAGCATGCTGACCTGGATGACCGTAAAGAGTCCGGCGCGGGTTCCCAGGAGCAGCGTGATCAGGAAGGGAGCAAACGTGCAGGGTCTCAGGAAATAGAGTTGATCCATCGAGGCCGGATTCTGCGGAGGCCACGCCAGGAACATGTCCTTCACCATGACGAGATTAAACCAGACAGCACCGAAAATAAGCACCAGTCGCGAATTGGAACGCCACACGTCTGGTGAGTCGAGTTCCAGCAGCATCAACCCGCTGACAAAAACGATAAATGCCAGAATCTGCCGTTCCGTATTATTTCCCGGGTTGCCCCAGGCCACGCCCAAATGAAGCAGAACGATGAAGACGGCCAGGATGAGCAAGCGCAACGCCCAGTTGCCCTCCATGCGCCCCTGAAGGTTATCCCCGGAATGACTCAGGCGCGTCTTGTCGCAAGCCAAACCCTTGCGAACCAGACGACGACGTTCAAGCCAATCGAGGATCATGGAAGTGCCGTTACAGAGTCAGACTGGTGGTTTTTTCACCACGATGCGCCTTGTAAGCGCGGATGATACGTTGAACAAGCTCGTGACGAATAACATCCACTTCGTCGAACTTGATGAAACTGATGCCTTCCGTACCGTTGAGCGCCTGCAGCGATTCAATCAAACCCGACTTACGGTTATGGGGAAGATCGACCTGGGAAGGATCGCCCGTGACCACGCATTTGGAATCCTGCCCCAGGCGGGTCAGGAACATGAACATCTGCTCGGTAGTCGTATTCTGGGCTTCATCGAGAATGATAAAACTGCGGCTCAAGGTGCGTCCGCGCATGTAGGCCAGCGGAGCGATCTCGATGATGCCCTTGTCCATGTAGCGCTGGATTTCTTCGTTCTCGAGCATGTCGTTCAGGGCATCGTAAAGGGGGCGCAAGTAGGGGAAGATTTTTTCCTGCAAATCACCGGGCAAAAAGCCGAGGGCTTCGCCAGCCTCCACCGCAGGTCGTGTAAGCACAATACGCGTAACTTCCTCGTTTTTCAACGCGGCCACGGCCATCGCCATGGCAAGAAAGGTCTTCCCTGTACCCGCCGGACCCACTCCAAAAATAAGGTCATGATCCTTGACCGCCTCCACGTACTTCTTCTGCTGGAGGGACTTGGGTATAATCGGCGGCTTTTTGGCCGAGATTTGAATACGCGCTGCGTGGAGGTCGGGGAGCTTGATTTCGGTGCCCTTGGCGACCGATTCCATCGCGAAATTAAACTCGGTCTTGCGGATATAAAGACCCTTTTCGCGCGCAAGGTGAAGCTGCTGAAAAACATCGCGGGCCTTCTCGACTGCCTCCAGCGCGCCATCAACCTTGATCCAGCCATCCCGGGTGGTGATCTTCACGCCAAACCGATCTTCAAGACGTCGTAAATTCTGGGAATCGTTGACGTAGAGAGCCTGCGCAGCGCGCGCATTTTCAAAATTAAGCGTTTCGGTGGTCGCCATCGGCACCGTCAGGGTATCGGCCATGCCCAGGATGTCAAATGTGTCGTGATTAAATACGATTAAACTGCCTCCTGCCGCATCAAAATCTTTCTTCTCCCACGCTATCTTAGGCAGGATTTTATTTATCGTTAATACCTTGATTACAGAAGCTTACAATTTGCAGCAACGGGTGGAAACACGCCCCTACCGTCAATTCTTCGTGCCGGTGGTGGCGATGCCTTCCGTAAATGTTTTCTGGCAGAGGAAGAATAGGATGACCACGGGCATCGTGACCAGGACCGCTGCCGCCATGAGGTAGTTCCATTGTGTGCCGCCGTGCTGGCTTTGAAAGTTTTGAAGCCCGAGCGAAAGGGTGAATGTCTTGGGATCGTTGAGATAGATAAGCGGCCCGAAAAAATCGTTCCAACTGCCCATGAACTGGAAGAGGGCCACCACGGCGAGCGCAGGCCTGGAAAGGGGGAGGATGATCTGCCAGAAAATACGCCATTCGCTGCAACCATCGATTCGCGCCGCCTCGTTGAGATCCTTGGGCAGGGTGAGGAAAAATTGTCGCAGGAGAAACACAAAGAAAGCGGGTGCCAGAAAGGAATGCACCCAGAGCGGCTTGAAGGTGCCGATCCAGTCGAGATGGCGATAGAGGCTGTAAAGCGGCACGATGCTCACGGCCCCGGGTATCATCATCCCGGCAAGGAGCACCAGGAATACCTTGTCGCGCCCGGGCCAGTTAATCCGGGAAAATCCATAGGCGACCACGGCGCTGCTGAGAACTGATCCCGTGACCGTCAAGGCGCAAATCACGAGGGTATTGGCGAGATAGAGCCAGAAATGCCGCATATCGTTGATAGCCTGGGGATAATTGTGCCATTGGGGTGAAGAGGGCCACCAGATGGGAGGCGACGCCGTTGTCTCGCTGAGTTGCTTCAGCGATGTGCCGACCATCCAGAAAAAAGGGAGAAAAGAGAGAAGCGCCCCGGCGACCAGCACAAGGAAGCCCGTTGTACGGATAAGGGGGGTGTCACCAGGTTCGCAACGCATATAAATAGAGATGGATTAATCGGCGGCGCTATAGATGCGCTTGGCCGAAAGGCGCATCATGGTGAGACTTAAAATGAGGATGAGTAAAAACAGCACGAGGGAGAGCGCGCAGGCGTAACCCATGCTCCAGTATTGAAAAGCATTTTGGAAAATGTAGGTGCTGAGAAAAAGGAGCGATCGGCCCGGGCCATCGGTTCCATTCGCCAACACGTAGGGCACGGCAAAAGTCTGCATCACGCCGATCAGCCCGCTGATGATGATGAAGAAAATGACGGGCGAGATGCTGGGCAGCGTGATATGCAGATATTTCTGCAAGTGGGAGGCGCCGTCGATCTCGGCCGCTTCGTAGAGGTGGGTGGGGACATCGCGGAGAGCCGCCAGGAAAATAAGCACGGTATTGCCGAGCGTCCATAAGCTGGCAAAAACCAGCGCCACCCGCGCCGAACCGGGTTGGGCCAGCCAATTGGGCGGCTCAAGATGTGTGCCGAAAATTCCGTTGCACGTTTGCAGCACGGGATCGATCAGGATGTTGACCAGCCCGCCATCGCCGTGCAGCAGCCACTGCCAGACGACCGCCAGGCAGACCGCTGGCACGATGGTGGGCAGGAAATAAATGGTGCGTAAAAGACCCTGGGCGGGAATCCGCAGATTGAGCAGAAGCGCCAGAAAAAGAGCCGCGCCGATGCTCAGCGGGAGATAAATCACGGCGAAAATGAGCGTATTGACCAACGCCAGCCAGAAAAGATGATCCGACGCCATGTCCGTGTAATTTCGCATCCCGACAAAATAGGCGGGCGTGAGGACGCAATAATCGCAAAGCGAATAGTAAATGGCGCTAATCAGCGGGTAGATCGTGAACACACAGAAGTTCACCACCCAGGGCGAGATAAAAGCCAGGCCAAGCCAGAGACGGCGATTTTTCATGGGTTGTTTTCCTCTTCAGTCCAGATTTTTCAAGCTTTCCCGTTTTCTCTCCCGCTGCCCAGCCAATTCCTGCCGCCCTAACATGAAAATGTGCCTGTCCCTTTTCTTTTGAGACCTTGAGTGCTATGGTTGGCGCGTGGAGTTCACCTTTTTTTCTCCACAAAGAGAACGCATTACAAACAGCCCTAATCGGTATAGCCCAAAAGCCATCATCCAAGACATTGTCGCAAAAGAGAACCATATTAATTGGAGGTGACCAAAGCTGCCCGTCAAAATGGAACCCCTGCCCTCGATGAGCATTCTCTGGCTAAACGGAACCATCGTAGAGAACTGAGAATCTGCGTCTACGTCGTTGCTAGTATATATTTTGTCCAGAACGAATAGGTTCCACAAAGAATTAAAAAAACCTCCGACAAACAATAGAGCTAAAACAAATGCCCCTATTTTCAAGGATTTCCCTATGAAGTTAAATCGTTTTTTATGAAAACGATCCTTAGCATAGGCTACTATTAAAATAGTTATAAAGAGAACCAAATGAAATAGTGAGTTATCGATGATGTAGTAAATCCAATACCCTTCAAAATCGAAGTTCAAGTTGGATTGAATGCCGTTATGCATACAGCGGAGAGATTATCTGCATGTGTTAAAGGTGACAGGCACATTTTCAGTAGTCATTTTGAATCGTTGATTGGGACTATCACCTTCTTCGCGATGGATTACTTACGAGTCAACGCCACGAATTCATCCATCGTCAAACCGCTGGATCGGATGAGGCTGCGCAACGTACCCTTGGCTATTTCCCGATGGTCGGGCACGGAGAGGGTAACCATGCTGCCAGGCTTGACGAGGATCACATGGCTGCCGCGCTGGCGCGCCTCCTGCCATCCGTCGCGGCAAAAAGCTTTAACTGCCTCACGCCCGCTTAACACCGGCAGGGAAGCCATTACACCGTAACCTCAACCTGCTGCGTTTCGACCGTAAGGGGCATTCCCCGCTCGGCTCGCACTTCCAAGCACAATGCAATGGCTTCCTTGACATGGGCCAAAGCTTCTTCGCGGGTCTTTCCCTGGCTCACGCACCCAGGGATAGCGGGACATTCAGCAACCCATACGCCGTCTTCATCCCGTTCCAAGGTGGCAGTGAATTTCATACCCACAGATTAAATCGGTCATACCGCTTCCGCAAGCCTCCTCGTTCCAACTGTCCCCGGGGGACAAGAAAAGGGACAGGCACGGAGACAGGATTGCAAACCATGGGGGAAATTCAAGACTGCGGCGTGCCTGTCCCCTTTTCTCTCACTCTCTAAACCATCCGTCATCCTGAGCTTGTCGAAGGATCAGCTTCCGGTAAGTCAGCAAATATCGAGATAGTGTACGCTTTTCGGGAGCTGATCCTTCGACAAGCTCAGGATGACGGACACCTCAAAGAAATCTCCTCCCAGAGTTTCAACCTATGCGAGGAAAAAGGGACAAGACGGCAGACACATTTTCAGTAGAGGCCAAGCCAGAGACGGTGGTTTTTCATGGGTTGTTTTCCTCTTCGGTCCAGATTTTATCGAGCTTTCCCTGGAGGTTCTTCCAGCGGTCAACGCGCTGATCGAGCTTGGGCTGGATGCGCTCCTGCACCTGCTTCAGCGCGACATCAGGAGCCAGGCGCAAGGCCCAGACTTCCTGAATGGCCTGGTTGAATTCCTTGTCATACTCATACCAGACCGTGGTTTGCGGTAAGGGTTGGGCACCGGGGCTGCTCGCCAGGTCATAAAAAGTGCGAATGTAGGGATTGGGATGATTTTTCCAAAAGGCATCGCTGACTTTGCTCAGGGGACTGAACTGGCAGTGCTCGGAGCAAAGCTTCTCCATGACCTTCTGCTGGTTCACGTAGCAGATAAATTCAAAAGCTTCGCGAACGTGCTTCGAGCCGACCGGAATCGTGATGATGTCCGACTCGACCGCCGTTACCGGTGGCCCCTGCCCGGTGAGCGTGGGAAAAGGCGCGACGCCCAATTCGAACTGCTTGCTCGCATACTTAAGAATGCTGTCCGCGATCCAGGGGCCGCACATCTCCATGGCCACCCGTTCCTGAAGGAAGGGATCAATCGTGGCCGTGGAAGTACCGGCGTTACTGCCCCCTTCCGTGAAAGCCAAGATTTGATGAAGACCAAATCGCTTCGGATAACTTGCGATCCATTCCAACGCGAGTCGATTGCCCTCGTCCGTCGCCGTGATCCGGCTTTCGCCGTCCCAGAGGCGGCCTCCGAACCAGAAGCCCCATTGCGAATGCCACCAGGGTCGTGAAGGGAGGTGCCCGAAGATTTTGTACGATTTGCCGTCCGGATTGGGTTTGCTTATTTTTTCGTTGTACTCCTCGAATTCGGCGATGGTGCGCGGTGCCTTATTCGGATCGAGTCCGGCTTCGCGGAAAAGACGTTTGTTCCAGCACAAAGCCTCATCGAGCGGGGTGGTCGGCAATGCCCAGAGATGGCCGCGGTAATGGCACATATCCCAGATGATGGGCAGGTAATCCTCTTTTTTAATCCCCGCCTTTTCGGCCAGCACATCGAGCGGCAACAGCGCGTTGTTGTCGATGTAGGGGTAGAGGCGCGAGGTGAAGAGGCCCGCAATATCGGGCGGATGACGTCCCGCAATGGCGAGCATGAGCTTGACGTCGATCTGGCTGATGGCGGTATAGCGGACCTCGATCCGATCCTGTGAGGCGTTGAACCCCTTGACGGCGTTCTCCATCGCCGGGCCATCGAGACCGGCCCACTTATCCCAATACTCAAGGATGATTTTTTCAGCCCGAACCGGCTGCGCGAAGACAGCCAGGACCATTGTGATGATCCAAATTTTTTTGAAATGCCGATGCATGGGCGTTAGAAAGAGGAAGAAGGCAGTCATCATTAACGATTCCAAATGACTACCATCATGCTTATGTCACATTAATTTATTTGCGGTTGGCGCGATAAAAAAGCCAGAAGCCAACTGCCTGAAAAAGAATGTTCGGCGTCCAGATGATGAGTTCAGGATAAAGGCCTGCCTTCGCCTTCAAGGCCTTCCCCACGGCATCGAGGAGCATGTAGAGCGCGACGATACCGATGGCGATCAGGGTGCCGAACGAGGTTTCCCGACGCTGCGTCTGGATGGCAAGCGGAATGCCGACAATGACAAAGGTCAGGCAGGAAATTGAAAATGCGACGCGCGCTTGAAGCTCGGTGAGGTAGGGCGAGGCCTCTTCCCCGGTAGGCGCGCTTTGCATTGCGAAAATGACTTCCTGAATTTCCGGCAACGTCATCCAGGCAAGCCGACGCTGTACTTTTTCATAAAAACTATTCAAGGAAACGCCTTCAACGATCTGGTCACCGTGACCGCCGATCTGGACTTTTGTCGGGTCGCCATCGCTTCCATATTGTTCGGAACGCTCATTGATGAGAGTCATGAGCAATTGCTGGTGCTCCAGGTCGAGATTGATCGTGGCCCGGTCAGCCCGCATGGACGCCTGCAGGTGATTTTGATCGTCGAATTTCCAGAGGATAATGTCCTGCAATTCCGATCCTTCTTTCTTTGCAAAATAAATGCGCCAACCGGGAATCTTGTCGAGAACCACTTCCGGGCTGAAAAGCGCCAGCGGATTATTCGTCACAATGGTGTGCTTCATTTCATTGTATTCCTTGCGACACTCGGGATTAACGGAGGCAACCAGCCAGAAATTGAACACCATGAAAATGACGGCAACGACAATGACCGGGGCGACAATCGGGGCGAGGCCGATTCCGGCGCCCTTGAGCGCGAGCAATTCCCGGTCGGAGGACATGCGGCCAAAAACGATCATGACCGCCGCAAGCAGCCCGGTCGGGATGGTGAGCGTCAGTACGAACGGGATGAGCAGCAAGACAAACTTGATCGTAATCCCGAGAGGCAGATCGGTGTACATGATCAACTGGATCACGCGAAACAAATCCAGCGCAACCAGCAGGAAGGTCAGCACGCCGATGATGGCGGCGGTCAGCAGGATGATCTCCTTGTAGAGGTAATTATGGATTAACGTCACGGCAATTTGGAAAGCAGGCGGACATCGCCCGGATAAGCGCCTATCTGACCGTAAAAAAGGCGCGACGTGAATCCCTTTTTCCCAATTCTCTTTCTCTGATAGGCTTATCTGCCATGTGTTTCGTGCCTCATTTTCCAAAGAGTTCTCGGTTTTTGGCACATCACCACGTACAAAACAGCTAATGGAGACTCCCCAAGATCATCTGCAACGCCTGCGGAACGGCGAGGAAGCAGCCTGGGGTGAATTGCACCGGGATCATTACCCACGTCTTTGGAGCAGCGTCCAGCGTATCCTGAATAATCCCACGGTGGCGGATGACGTCGTCCAGGAAGCCTTTATCAAGGCGCACCGGGACATCCGGCGATTTGAGGGGCAATCCCAGCTTGGCACATGGCTCTATCGCATCGCCATCAACCAGGCGCTCGACACGATGCGCAAGAAACAACGGACGGAACGGTGGCTCTCCTTTCTCTCTCCGATGGCTGACGAAGAAGGCAAGCCCGCCATGCCCGAGGGTGAGGTGCCGTCACGAGCCAGCCTTGGGCTCGAAAATGCCGACCTCAGGGAAACCATTCTCCATGCCATGGATGAATTAAGTTCCGAACATCGCGCGGTGATTCAATTGCGCCTGATCGACGAAATGAGCCTGGAAGAAACGGCACACTTTTTGCGCTGCAGGCCCGGAACCGTCAATTCGAGACTCCATTATGCGTGCGAACATCTGCGTCGAAAACTCGTTAAATTGAAAACCAGCACGCCCTAGCCCTTAAAACCCAAAAGAAGAAAAAGAGAAGAAAAGATGAATTATTTGAATTTGGCCATCGTCATAGGAATGGAGCCCTGCCTCCAAAGACAATAGACTACTTCGATGCACGACACTGAACTTAAAGATCTCCTGCTTAAAACCCACCCGGTTCGCCCGGGGCAGGAGGAACGTGCTTGGTCCCTGCTAAAAACCCGCCTCTCCCCAGCCAGTCAATCGAATCAAAATTCGTTTTTTTTAAGCTGGAGCGGTGCGTTCACGACCTGCCTGATAATCGGAGTCATCCTGGCCATTGGCGTCGTTATACCTCTACGCTTTCACCAGATTCCCTTTGCGTCCGCAACCAGTCAATCGCCGGTAATTTACGCCACCGCCTTTTATTCTCACTCCGCCCAGGCCCAGGTGGTCTGGCTGAATGGACTTGGACCTGCCTCGGACAAGCTTTCCTATTTGGATCCAACCACAGTAATTAACGACGGATCGACCTCGGAGACTTCGCAATCCACGAATGATCCGAACAGCCTCTAATCGTGGATTAAAAAATTCAAGCTCGACAGCTTGAGCAGTAAAATCAAGAACCATGCATCTCAAGATCGTCGCTTTACTCATGGTTCTTTCCTGTCTTGGAACCGTTGCCAGCCTTGGCGACGATAAAGTATCGGTCTCCCTCTATCTGGCCCAGAATACGCCACTGCCGCCGGAAACCCGACACGCGCCGGAAAAACTGAGTCATCGCCTCCACGAAGTTTTTGGCTTCAAACATTACGAATTGTTGAAAACGGAGGAGATTGATTTGGCCAGCCATTGGCAACAGTGGGTTCTTCCGCGAAAAGATTTTTTCATCCGCCTGGAGCCCCTGCCCCGGACAGCCGACCAGGCTCCCATGCTCGATTACGAGCTCTATAAGGACGGTTTTAGCGTCGTCAAGGGCAAGTACGAGCCCCGGGAAGGCACTCCTCTTTTTATCAATGGCCCCGACTTCAAACAGGGCCAGCTTGTCTTCGTTTTGGAAGCGCGATAACGCCGCTTCTTCAAGCATGGCGTCACTTCCCGCTTTCGCTCTCCCGTGGGCCGGGTACGTTAAGAGCGCATGGACGATTTGTTTACCGCCGATTCCCCGACACCACCGGGACATGCTGGCGAAAAAATTTCTCCCAACGCCCCGCTCGCAGCCCGGTTCCGCCCCCGGACGCTTGAGGAGTACATCGGCCAGGGCCATCTCCTGGCACCCGGAAAACCTTTACGCCGACTGATCGAGGCTGACCGGCTCACCTCGCTAATTCTTTTCGGCCCGCCCGGCGTTGGGAAAACCTCGCTGGCGGAAGTCATCGCCCGCCGCACCGTCTGCCGTTTCGAGCGACTCAACGGCGTCGAATCCTCTGTCTCCGATCTGCGCCGCGTTCTTGCCGCCGCCGTCACGCGACTGAAGGTCAATGGCCAGCGCACCGTTCTCTTTGTCGATGAAATCCATCGCTTCAATAAAGCCCAGCAGGATGTCCTTCTTCCAGATGTGGAGGCTGGTTCCGTTCGGCTCATTGGCGCGACCACGCACAATCCCTCCTTTTACATCAACGGCCCCCTGGTCTCACGTTCGCAAATTTTTCAATTGGAACCGCTCAGTTCAACCGAAATATCGACGCTGATCGACAGTGCGCTTGCCGATCCAGAACGGGGCCTGGGAAAACTCAAAATCGACCTGAACCCGGAAGCCCGCGCCCATCTGACTTCCACCTCGGAAGGTGATGCCCGCCGTGCGCTTAATGGTCTTGAGATAGCAGCCTTGACCACTCCTCCGGGTGCGGATGGCATCGTGCACATTGACATCGTCACGATTGAGGAATGCGTGCAAAAAAAGCGCGTCCTTTATGACCGCGATGAAGATCAACATTACGACACCATCTCCGCCTTCATCAAATCGGTGCGCGGCAGCGATCCTGATGCGGCGCTCTACTGGCTCGCGAAGATGATCGAGGCTGGAGAAGACCCCCGATTCATCGCGCGTCGCCTTGTCATTCTCGCCAGCGAAGATATCGGCCTGGCTGACCCCCAGGGGCTTGTCGTCGCCATCGCGGCACACCACGCGGTCGAATTTATCGGGATGCCTGAAGGCAAGATTCCCCTCGCCGAAGCCACGCTTTATCTCGCCTGTGCGCCTAAAAGCAATTCATCCGTCATGGGCATCAGCAATGCCCTTGAAGCCGTACAAAAAGGCGAGGTCGTTCAGGTTCCCAAGCATCTCCGTGACGCTCATTATCCCGGGGCCAAACAACTCGGTCACGGTGCGGGCTACCAGTACAGCCACGATTTTCCAGAAGCCATTGCGCCTCAAGGCTATGGCATTGAGCCGGGACGATTTTTTCAGCCAACCGACCAGGGCTACGAAGCCAAAATCAAAGTGCGACTCGCTTCATGGGAAAAATTGCGCACCGATAAGCCGCCGAAATCGTAAAACACCCCTGGGCGCGAAATGTCGTTCAGGCAGGCCCAAAACTATCTATTTGCCCCATCCCATTCTTTCGCTTAGTTAAAGCTATCCCCTTAACTGGTCAATTCCATGAATCGCCGCATCATACCATTGAAATCCCGGATTCGATACGAAGGCCGCGCTCAAATTTTTGATCGCCGCTCGAAGGAAGATACCGCCCTGGAAAAAATTCCTGATCCCATCCGGCGTATCGTCGGAGTGGTTCTACGCACCCAGCTACGCAAGGCAGCCAAGGACGGAAATAAAGCCCCTTGATTCAGTTGCAAAGCCACTCACGGAAAATACCGTCGTCCGGCAGTCGAAGCCTGCCAACGTAATTCTATTTCACCGGAGCGAGATAGACAAAGCTGCTGGCTTTCCCGTGATGGACTAGCAGAACCACACTCTGGTCGGATTTTAGGTTCTTCGCCAGGCTGGTAAAATCTTTTGCGTTCGCAATTTCCTGGGTGGAACCACGGTTCACGCAAGCACTCTCGATCACGTCACCCTTCTGGAGTCCTTTCCCATCCGCCAACGAACCTTCCTGCACACCGCTGACCACCACGCCGCTATTAACCGTACCAGCGCTCAACTTCTGCCGCGTCTTATCGTCTATGTCGGTCACCTGAAGACCACTCAAAACGGTGCTTACCGCGGGCTGGTTGGAATTCAGGGGTAAAGGCAGTTGATCCCCAAGCTCATTTTGATCACCCGGGATAAGCTCCGCTCGAAGATCCTTGGGTACCTCAGCGATTTTGACCTTTGTCGATTGAGATGCGCCATCACGGATATATTTGACCTCCACTTCCTTGCCAATGGCGGTTTGCGCCACGATCAACCGAAGATCGGCCACGCTGCTTATCTTGTGACCATCGACTTCCGTGATGAAATCACCCGCGTGAAGTTTGGCCATGGCAGCGGGGGAACCCACCTGAATACCAGCGAGCAGCGCGCCCTGATCGTTCTTGAGACCCAATTGATTGATAACGCCGTCCTCAACCGTTTCAGGAAGCTTGACCCCGAGATACCCACGCACCAATTTGCCGTCCTTGAGCAGGCTATCGACCGCGTAGCGCACCAGATTGCTGGGGATGGCAAAACCGACGCCCATGTTGAAGCGGGAAATCGAGGCAATGGCGGCGTTGAGTCCGATCAACTCACCGTGAATATTAATTAGGGCGCCGCCTGAGTTGCCGGGATTGATCGCCGCATCGGTTTGGATGTAGTCCTCATAATTGCCGGAACCGGGCAGGTTGCGCCCTTTTGCGCTGACGATCCCCTTGCTGACGGAGTCCTCCAGGTTGAAAGGATTTCCTATGGCAAAGACCTGCTCGCCCACTTGGACTTTATCCGAATCGCCCCAGGGCAGTGCCGGTAAATTCGAGGCATCTATCTTTAAAACCGCCACGTCGAATAGAGCATCGGATGCCACAACCCGCGCGGAATAGGAGTTTTTATCCTCTAATTGCACCTGAACATCCTTGGCACCTTCCACCACATGGTTATTGGTCACAACATAGCCGTCTTTGCTGATAATAACGCCGGAACCAAAAGAAGGCTCATTTTGTGGGATGGAAGGGTGAGAAGAGCCACCGGGACCAAAGCGGAATTGGAAAGGAATATCGCTGCCGAATAATTGCATGCGTGGATCAACCGCGTGGGTGGCGGTTATGCGAACGATGCTGGGTCTGGCGGCGTTGACCACCTTGATATTTTCCCGATTAATCTGCTCCAACAGGGGGATTTCCTCGGGAGAAACCAGATTCCGGGTTTCCGGGGTGAAAGCCACGGGGGTTACAGGTACTGCGACCGTCTCTATTTTTACGGTGGAAGTGTCTTTTTTGGTCTCCGCAGCCACAGCGGGAACCTTATTGCAACCGGAGAGAGCAAGGGCAAACACGCACGCAAAACTTAAGAATGATTTCATGGGAAGGTTGGTAGTTGTAAGGAGTATAACACGATTGCGGCCTTCTTGTTCAAAAGTGAGTATTAAATCTTGTTAATCCTCGCACAAGAATCTCCATAAGACTCATTTACGGCTCCACATTCCGATTCTTTCCCACCAAGATCATCTTCATGTTCCTCGCGGGCGATATCGGCGGCACTAAAACCAACCTGGCCGTTTATGCTTATCAAAACGACCGGTTGACCGCACAAAAATCTGCCTCCTATCCCAGTAAGGATCACGCGACGCTGGCCGAAATTATCCGCAGCTTTCTTGCTGATTTTGGCCCGATAGTCACTCATGCCTGCATGGGCGTGGCGGGTCCGGTCAAGGATGGTGTGGTGCACGTAACCAATCTGCCTTGGATTGTCGATGCCGCCGCGCTTCAGGCTGAACTGAAATTTCAGCATGTCAGCCTGCTCAACGATCTCGAAGCCAACGCCTACGGAATTCGCACCCTGCAACCCGACGAATTGCTTTCCATCAATCCGCACGGCGATCCACGCCAAGTCGGAAATCAGGCGTTGATTGCAGCCGGTACGGGTCTGGGTGAAGCGGGCTTGATGTGGGATGGAGTCACCCATCGTCCTTTTGCCTCGGAGGGTGGCCATGCCAGTTTCGCACCCAATGATTCAACCGGTGATGAACTGCTCTCCTTTTTACGCAAGGAGCACGGGCATGTCAGTTGGGAACGGGTTCTTTCCGGCATGGGCATGAAAAATCTTTATCTCTTTTTCCGCCAGCGTTCAGGTCAACCCGAACCTGCATGGCTGGTCGAACAAATTCGCGAAGGAGATATCGCAGCCGTTGTCTCCCATGCCGGATTGGCAGGCAAGGATCCCGTTTGCATCGAAGCGCTCGACTGCTTCACCCGCAACTATGGCGCGGAAGCAGGTAATCTCGCCTTGAAAATGCTGGCTTTGGGCGGAGTTTATATCGGAGGCGGAATTGCCCCCAAAATGCTGCCGAAGATGCAAAGCAATATTTTTCTCGATACCTTTTTCGACAAGGGACGCATGAGCCCTCTCCTGAAAACGATCCCGGTTTATGTGATCCTTAACGACAAGACCGCGCTTCAAGGCGCTGCTTGGTTCGCGGCGCATGGAACCTGATCCTTCTCCTCTACCCCATGATTCAACATTCCAAGACCCTTAATCGCCATCTCCTTGATCAGCTTCGTCTGACACCCCACATGCCTGGGTCGCTGGCGACGGTTTTCGCCCAGATGACTTTCGCCGCGAAGATTGTCGCGAGAGAAATGCGCCGCGCCGCCCTGGTTGGCGAACTGGGCCTGGTCGGGCAGCAAAATTCCACTGGCGATGATCAAAAGAAACTCGATATTTTTGCCAACGAAGTCTTTATCGATGCGATCACCGACTCAGGACTGATCGCCGGACTGGTCTCGGAGGAGATGGCCGAGATGCAAATCATCTCCGATACTCCTGAGGCGCGTTACATTGTCGCCGTCGATCCTTTCGATGGTTCGTCCAATGCCGATGTCAACGGCGCGGTCGGTTCGATTATCGGCATCTACCATAAACCGGATGGCGGCAGCGCTCATCTCGAGTCCGACTTGACCAGCGGCGCAGCGCCGATGGTCGCCGCCATTTATGTCATGTACGGCCCCAGCACTGTGTTCGTCTACACCTGCGGGGCGGGCGTCTATGGTTTTACGCTCGACCACGATCTGGGTGAATTTCTTCTCTCGCACAACAATATCCGCATTCCGCCACACGGCCATTATTACAGCGCGAACATGGGCTACCTCCAGGATTGGAATCCCAAGGTGCAATACTTTTTCCAAAAATTGACCGAACCGACGGAGCAACGGGAATCGCGTTATTCCCTCCGTTATTCGGGCGCGATGGTCGCCGATGTTCATCGCACTCTGCTCGAAGGCGGCATCTACATTTATCCGCCCGATAAGAAGCATCCCAAGGGCAAGCTGCGGCTCCTCTACGAATGCGCGCCATTATCTTTTATCGTCGAGCAGGCTGGCGGTCTGGCGACCAACGGAACGACCCGTATTTCGCATCTCACCTACAACTCCATCCACGAATTGACCGCGATTGCCCTCGGCAGCCCTGCCGAAGTGAAGCTCTACGAAAAGTGCTTAGCGGAATAGCGCGTAAGCATGTCATCCACCGACAAACAAATTACGATTCTTCTGGTTCCGGAAGAGTGTGGCCAAATCGCATGGCTGCATTTTCAATGGCGCCTTTAATATCCTCGGGACGCACCGGTTTGCTAAGATAATCATCCATTCCCGCAGCCAGACAAAGTTCGTGATCTTCCTTTAATGCGTTGGCGGTCATGGCGACAATGTAAGGTCTTTCGGAAGGATTGAAGCGCGCACAAATGCGACGGGTTGCCTCGAGACCATCCATCTCCGGCATCTGCATATCCATGAAAAGAAGGTCGTACTGTTGGCGCTCAACCGCTTCCACGGCCTCCTTGCCGTTGCTCGCCAGGTCAGTTCGATAACCGAATTGTTGCAGGACACGCATGGCGACCTTCTGGTTAATGATATTGTCCTCGGCGACTAAAATTTTGAGCGGGAGACGGGCCGCCAGGGTGTGATCGAAGGTTTTATTTTGACGCAATGATTTCGTCACATTTTTAACCTTTCCCAGGGCGGCTGTAAGGGCGCTAAACAGTTCCGCTTGTTTGATCGGTTTCATGAGCCGGACCGCGAATTCGTCAATGGAATTGGTATCCGTGCCTTTGGATGGAAGAGATGAACTGAGCAGAATGAGGGGGATATCCTTGTACTTATCGAGCAAGTGGATTTTCCGGGCAAGCTGGCAACCATCCATGGCAGGCATTTGCAAATCCAGAATTGCCACATCCAATAGCGGTTCTTTCTGCAACCAAGCCAGGGCATCCTCTGGTTTCTCAAAAATCTCAGGAATCATTCCCCAGCGCTCAGTCTGGATATGCAATATGCGGCGATTAATTTCGCCGTCATCCACGATAAGAACACGCTGGTCTTTTAACATGGCGGACGAAGTGAGAAAATTCACCCGACGACGCGAATGTGTAACTTTGGCAAAGAGAGTAAAAAAGAACGAAGTTCCCTTGTTTAGCGAACTCTCAACCCAAATCTTTCCTCCCATCGCCTCGACAAGGCGTTTCGCGATCACCAGCCCGAGACCTGTGCCGCCGTAGCGCCGCGTTATCGAGGCATCGACCTGGCTAAAGGGATGGAAGAGACGATCCATCCGATCCGCAGGAATACCGGGGCCGGTATCGCGGACTTGGAACTTGAGAAGAACCCATTCTTCTTCTGCAAACGGCTTTTCATTCAAAAAACGAAGGTACTCGTTATCTTGAGGGATATCGTTGTAAGTAAGCCTTTCAGAAAAAACCTCGATGACGACCTCTCCTTTTTCCGTGAACTTAAGGGCATTGCTCACGAGATTGACCAATACCTGACGCAAACGCGAGGGATCGCTGATGATGGCTGCGGGCGTATGAGAGTCATACAGATAAGCGAGATCGATATTTTTCTCGGCTGATCGCACACCGAAGAGATCCAGCACATCTTCCAGGCAGGGGATCAAGTCAAAGGTAAGATGTTCGAGTTCCAAGGTGCCGGATTCGATTTTGGAGAAATCGAGAATCTCGTTGATGATAGTCAGGAGGTTATCACTGCTTTGCCGGATGGTTTCAACAAAACCCACCTGTTCCCTATCAAGCTTGGTATCGAGCAACAGGCCGGTCATGCCCATGACGCCGTTCATGGGCGTTCGGATCTCGTGACTCATATTGGCGAGGAAGGAAGACTTGGCGATATTGGCGGTTTCAGCCGCTTCCTTGGCCTTCAGCAATTCGTGATTCGTGCAGTCTAATTCACTCGTACGTTCCTTGACCGCGAGCTCAATTTTATCGTTGGTCATCTCCAATTCCGCCTGGCGCCGGGCGATGCCTTGCATTTCCAGGATGCTTTGACGGCACATGATAAAAAGGAAAATATCTTCAAAAAGCACCCATCCCGCGTGCTCCATCCAACGAAACGAATCGGGGGTTATCGTTCCAAAAACGGATTGTGGCCAATAGGTTCCTCGCAGGAAATGATCGGCGGCGACAACAATGGTAGCGGTGACGAGGACGCGCCAGTCCCGGTAAAAGGCGAGGAACGCCAGCGAGCCAAAAACATGAAAGTGGGTTTCGATTCGTCCCCCGGTGAGATGGATAAGCAAGGCGGAGATCAACATCTGGGAAATGGCAATGACATGGCGGGTACCTGCACGACCGGGGCGCAGAAAAACAAGCAATATCGGGAAAGAGGCGATCACACCGCCAAGAAAAATAGCGGCCAGAACATGGAGGTGGACGGAACTGGTGGCTCCAATCCAAGTGCGCGGCGTGATCCACAGGGCTACGCCAATGCCCGCCAACCACTGGAGCACCATCAATCCGGCAAAAATGTAATCGGTGCGCCGCCAAACCCGCTGACAATGATTTTGGAAATGTTCGCGCGTGAGCTGGGTAAGACGTTCGGGTTCCGCTTTTTCTCCATGGAGTAAAGACTCAGCGCGAGAAGGGAATTTTGTTAAAGGTACCATTTCCAAATCGATTCATTGTAGAGAGGTTTGTTATAAGAGCGAACAACCGAAGACGGGCGTATGATCGACAAGGGCATGTCCGGTGAGAACAAGGCTGACAATTGCCGAACGACCGGGATTATCACCTTCGTGCCCGCGTGAAGGGGTGATGCCACCGCTGAAAAGCAATTTGCCCGTAGGTGAATACAGAAGGGTATGCCCGGATCCCTTGACATCAAATCGACGGGCTTCTTGTCCTCCCGGATCGCGAAGAATGCGAAGCCCGGGAATATTTGCGGCTGCTTTCCACAAATCCCCCTGCTCCCAATCAGGAGGAATTCCATCCGGAATGGTGAAAACCATAATCACAGAAATCTTATTTCCTGTATCTGCAAGGAGACCATCCAACTCATGAAGACTTGCCCGAGTGCACGGGCAAAGAGGATGGGCAAAAAACAATAGCGTCGGTTTGTCCGAGACAAGGTGAATTGCAGAGCCCTGTGGAAAAGCTGTGACCGGCGGAAGAGCTTCAACGGGAGTAAATTCTTCCCGAACCAGGATCACCAATCCCGTTATAACCAAGGAAATCCAGAGGATTCCAAGAAGAACTAAAAAAAAATCGAGACTCTTTTTTATAAGAAATGTCTCACTTTCTACGCCTAAGCTATACTTAATTGTATTAACGAATTAAGTCAATGGTCTTCGGCTTAGCCGAACAGAACAAGAGGCTACTTATTCTTCACATTAAGCCCCATGAGGAACTCGATGTTGTTCTCGGTCTTCTTGATTTTTTCGAGGAGCAGGTTCATCGCCTCGACGGGCGATTCCTCGGAGAGCACGCGCCGCAGGGCATGAATGCGCGGCAATTCGTCAGCGTGATAAAGCAGTTCCTCTTTGCGCGTACCGGAACGCGAGATGTTGAACGCGGGAAAAATACGCTGGTCGGAAAGATTGCGGTCAAGGTTCACCTCCATGTTGCCGGTGCCCTTGAATTCCTCGAAGATGACATCGTCCATGCGGCTACCCGTTTCGATCAACGCCGTTGCGATGATGGTCAGGCTGCCGCCTTCCTGGATGTTGCGCGCCGCGCCGAAGAATCGTTTCGGTTTCTGCAAGGCGTTTGACTCGACGCCGCCGCTCATGATTTTGCCGCTACTGGGCTGCATCGTGTTGTAGGCGCGGGAGAGACGCGTGATGCTGTCGAGCAGGATCACCACATCGACTTTGTTTTCAACAAGACGCTTGGCGCGTTCCGTCACCATTTCAGCGACCGCGACATGACGCTCGGGAGTTTCATCAAAAGTCGAGGCAATGACCTCGCCCTTGACCGTCCGCAGCATGTCGGTCACTTCCTCGGGCCGCTCGTCGATAAGCAGCATGATGAGATGGGCCTTCGGATTATTCTCCATGATCGCGTTGGCAATTTTCTGGAGAAGGATTGTCTTACCCGTGCGGGGAGGCGCCACGATCAGTCCGCGCTGGCCAAAGCCGAGCGGACAGATCAAATCCATCGCGCGCATCGAGACATCGCCCCGTTTACCTTCGAGGAAAATACGCCTATTGGGAAACGTCGGCGTGAGCAGGTCGAAGCCTGTGCGGATTCGGCCTTCCTCGGCTGGCTGGCCTTCGATTTTATCGACGCGGGCCAGGGCAAAGTAGCGTTCTTTTTCCTTCGGTGTGCGAACCGGACCGTAAAGCGCCTCGCCCTTGAGAAGATTGAACCGGCGCACCTGCGAGGGCGAAACGTAAATGTCCTCGGGGCAGGTCAAATAATTGAAGCGAGGCGAGCGGAGAAAACCATAACCCTCCGGTGATAAATCGATCACGCCGCCGGCGTTGGCTGTGCCATTCCTGGCGACATTGCGCTTGAGAATTTCACAAACCAACTCGTGCTTCTTGAGCAACTGGGCATTCTCAATCTCATATTCCTTCGCAATGACCTTGAGTGCGCGGGTCGGCTTGGCCTGTAGTTCCTCCACTTCGAGATGAGGCCCGGGAGGCAAAGGCACAGGCGGCTCGATGGGCGTTGCAGGAGCAGGAGAGCCGGAAGGGTCGGTTGAGGTTGCTCCAGCCGGTGCAGATACCTGAGCATCGGTCGGAAAGGGTGCGCCTGGTATATTTTGTTCACCAGGGGTCGCTCTCAGCGACGGAACGGTGGCTCCGGGCGTACCCGGTAATGGCAAATCGGGTTCATCCGCGGGCAGACCCTCCATGCGACGCGGCCCTCCTCCGCCTCCTCCTTTATGGGGACGGCGAAAGGGTCGGTTATTTTGTGAACGACGCATTCTCATGGGGAACAAATAAAATCGAGTTGTCGGAGTAAAGTGGCGGGAGTCCCCTCGCCCCAAAAGGCGATCGAGGCGCGGGTCATTTTTTCCGCCACGGGCATCTGGCTGGCCAGGCGCTGGGAGGCTTCCTTTTCCGTCAAGCCACGCGCGATCAGTCGCTGGAATTGGACGGTGCGGGAGGCACCGACACACCAGACGACAGAAAACATCTTTTCGAGTTCGCACTCAAAGAGTAGCGGAATCATAACGGCCAAGGATTGTGTGGGGTAGGTTCGAGTCCGCTCCTCGTGCTCGCGTTGCCAGGCGGTTCGGATGGCGGGGTGGGTGATTTCGTTTAATTTTGCCCGCAGAGGCGGGTCGGCAAAAACGAGTCTACCCAAGACCTTTCGGTCAATCGACTTGTCCGGTTGTAGAATGGAAGTGCCGAAAGCGTCAACCACATTTTTCCAGACCTCGCTGCCCGGCTCCATCAGACGGTGCGCAATCTGGTCCGTATCGATGACATGCCAGCCCCGTGCGCGAAGGCCTTCCGCCAGCGTCGATTTCCCGCAGGCAATGCCTCCCGTCAGGGCGATGTGATGTTGAGCAGACATGATTTTTACTTAATGTGCGGCGGTCTATGATGGCTGCAAAAGCAATGAAATAAGAGCTACTTAACCGTGCGGGTCACCGCCTCCACCGTCAGCCGGTTGTCGGGCGAATGGGCTGCGTTTTGGATCAGCGCCAGCAGCCCGATGAGTTGCACTCGCAGTTCAGGTTGGCAGCGATGGCGAGAATTTCAAGGCTGCTGTGTGCCTGTCCCCTTTTCCTCAGGAAGATGACCAGGTATTTGGCACCCCCGGACTGCATGAAATTCGACCGCAGGTGAAGCCTCTCCAGAATGATTATCTCGGCATATTGGGTAGTGATGTCATCCAGATGGTGCAGGCCAACTATGCCTGGTATTTTACCCTCTTCGGCTATCGGGTCAGTCCAGTCTAGTTTCTTGAAAAATCATAAATATTTGATCGACATAATAAATTTAGACTTCATCTTTTCCTGCAAGTGATGAACACAACTTCATGCAAGGCATGGTGGAGATTGATAGGCGGCGTGATTTTTTTCATGGCGTATGTGAGTACGTCCTTCGGGCAGGATAATTCAACAGCGCAACCGGTCGCATCCGCCTTGCCCGTCAGTGCTACTGATCAGTCGGCGGAACTTGCATCTTTCCGGCAAGAGCAGCGGGCTTTGGCCCGGGAGAAAGCCGCCTTGGTGGCGCAGGGAGCCACGCCGGATCAGTTACAAACGTGGCGGACGCAAAATGCAACCCGTCTGGCGGCGCAGCGACAACGGGCGAAGGATATGGCCGCAGGAACGGCAGCGCATCCTGCGCCGATAATCAGCGAGGTCGAAATTCCCGAGGGCGCGTCGCAGGAGATGGCCGATTTTCTCACGACACGGGCCGACCTGGCCAATCACCGGGCGCAATTGCACAATGACAAGACAGCGAATGCCGAAGCCGTATTTCACGAGCAGAATGGCGCCGAGATTGAAGCGCAGAAACAGCGGATGAAGGATTTTGCGGCACAATCGGCGCAACGCCCGCGTCCGGTGCCAGGGCCGCTGGCACTCCCAGCCGGTGCGCCCCAACCATTGCAGGCGTTTTTGACTTTGCGCCACCAACTCCTGGTGGAAGAGGCGCAGGTGTGGAACCAGAATTTGGCCGCCGGGCCAGCAGCGCGGAATGAGGCAGTGGCACAATGGCGGCAGCAGAACGCAGCGCAATTTCAGCAGATGCAAGCGCTGGCTAAAAATTTAAAGGCATCATCATCAAGAACTCAAACCATCCAAAACTAAGAGGCAAGAAACATGAAAACAACAATAACAACATGGGGACTGGCCGTGGTCATCGGTCTGGCCATGAATTTTCCTGCACAGGCGTCTGACTTGTCGGTGACCGGCAAGGCGGACATCACCCAGGGATTAAAAGCGGGAACAAGCTCAGGTGATGCGAATTTTGAATTTCGCACCGATGGGATCATTCTTTCCAAGGGCGTTTATACCGGCTCAGGCAGCTTGACGACTGGAGATAAGACACTGGGAACCGACGAGAGCCTCTTTTTGTGGTATCCGGCCAAGGCAGCATTGATCGTGGGATCACCATCGAGCGATACCCTGACGGAGGGCAATATAGGAACCTGGTCAACTAATTTGGGTCAAAACAATATAGCCTATGGATACCAATCTGTGGCAATAGGGTCGGCCTGCTCGGCTGGCGACGAAGGCATAGCGATAGGGACAGGAGCCACCGCCACCGGAGGAAATGTGGCTCTGGGTTATGCTACTGCTAATGCTAACGGCGCATTTGCAGGAGGAGAAGCTGTAGCCGATGGAGATTTTTCATTCGCTTTTGGAATGGGGGATGGCGATGCATATGCAGGCGGCGACAATTCAGTTGCTTTTGAGGGTACTGCCACTGGCAACAATGCTGTTGCGATGGGAGAATTTCCAAGTGCCATAGGCGACTGTTCGGCTGCTTTTAATAATGTTACCACGGCAAATGGAACCAGTTCCGCAGCCTTTAATTATACCACGACGGCTTACGGCGATAATACGGCTTCGTTCGGCGATACGACCATCGCCAATGCCTTCGATTCCTTCTCCATCGGTCGATTCAACCTCGGGTCTTATACCTCGGGATCAAGCGGAAGGACGGCCTGGGTAACCGCAGACCCGCTTTTTGAAGTGGGTAATGGCGCGGATTCCTCGCACAAGGCTGATGCTTTCGTGGTCTATAAGAATGGAAACGCGGCGGTTCAGGGCACCCTTCAGGTAGCACCTGGCGGCGACATCCCGATGTACTCGGGATCCTAATTTATCGAGTGGAAAAAGGGGACAGGCATGTTTTTACTTTTGCTTTAAGGGGCAAGATTCCCCGGATCGATGGCCGATGGCTGATGGCAAGAATTCAGATCCGAAAAGATGCCTGTCTCCTTTTCTGAAAAACGAGGGGCCTTACGAGCCAATAAGTCTTTTGCCACCTCCAGACCTCAGCCCAAGTTCGAGCCATATCCCTCGACTGCGGTTCGGGTTGACGATGCGCTTAAACAGACTTTCCGTCTCACCTCCGCTCGGGATGACGGAGGTAAAAGTGCGACGGTCATAGACCGCCGCTACATTACAGCTTCGCGACCTGCACGGAGAGAATCCCCGAGTCGGCTTCGATCTCCTTGATGAGTTCCGGCGCGGGCATGCTGTCGAGGTTAAGCACGCTCAAGGCGTTGCCGCCGGTTTCACCACGGCTCAACGACATGCTGGCGATGTTAATCTTATGTTTGGCCAGCAACGTGCCGATCCAGCCGACCATGCCGGGACGATCCTTGTTTTCGACAATCAAGAGAACACCCTCGGGACTGGCTTCAAGATTATGACCGTTGAGCCGGACGATACGTGGACGAACGCCGACGATGGTGGCTCCGACTTCGTAACGCAAATCTCCCTTGGTCGCCTCGACCGTGATGAGATCGGTGAAATCGCCTCCCTCGGCGCGTTTCGATTCCGTCACGCTTAGCCCAAGATTTTGAGCGGCGCGCGGCGCATTGACTTCGTTGATGGCCACTTCCGAGGCCTGGGAAAGAAGACCTTTCAGGACGGATCTTGTGACGGGAGTCGTCTCGGCTTCGCTCACCTTGCCCGTGTAATGGATGGTCAGCGTTTCGAGCCGGTGCGGCGCAATCTGCGAGAGCAGGCGTCCCAGCTTTTCACCGAGGCTGAGGTAGGGCCGAAGAAGTTCCAGGGTGCGAAGATCGACGCTCGGGACGTTGACAGCGTTATTGATGATCCCGTTGACGAGATATTCCGAGATGGCCTGGGCGATTTCGATCCCGACACTTTCCTGGGCTTCCGCCGTCGAGGCTCCGAGATGCGGAGTCAATACGACATTGGGAAGAGAACGGAAGGGGAGATCATCGGCGGGCGGTTCCTTCTCATAGACATCGAGCGCAGCGCCACCCACATGGCCGCTTTTCAAGGCTTCCAGCAGCGCGGCTTCATCGACGAGGCCGCCCCGCGCGCAATTGACAATCCGCACGCCCGGTTTGCATTGGGCAATCGTCTTGGCGTTTAAAATTTTATTGGTTTCCGGAGTCAGCGGCATGTGGACGGTGATGAAGTCAGCCCTCGTCAGGAGGGTGGCGAGATCATCCGCGAGTTCCACTTGAAGACTGCGAGCGCGGCTTTGCACCAGGTAAGGATCGTAGGCGATGACGCTCATGCCGAATGCGATGGCACGGCGCGCAACTTCGCCGCCGATACGGCCCATGCCGATAATGCCGAGCGTTTTTTGGGAAAGTTCCGTGCCCTCGAAAGATTTGCGATCCCATTTACCCGCGGCCATCGAGGCGTGTGCCTGCGGAATCTTCCGCGCCAGCGAGAGAAGCAGCGAAAAAGTGTGCTCGGCGGTCGAGATGGTATTTCCACCCGGCGTGTTCATCACCACGATGCCTCGTTCCGTGGCTGCCTCGACATTGACATTATCGACGCCAACCCCGGCGCGACCAATCACCTTGAGGCGTGTGGCTGCGGCCAGTGCCTTGGCCGTAACTTTCGTCTGGCTGCGCACGATCAGCGCATCCAGTTCGCCGATACGGGCGAGGAGTTCCTCTTCCTTGAGGCCCCCACTGGTTTGAACTTCGAAATGAGGACTCTCGGTGAGAAGAGCAATGCCTTTGGGGGAAACGCCGTCAGCGGCTAATATACGATAGGGTGTCACAGCATCGACTCTCCCGTAAGAGGCTGAAAATGTCAACTTGTGCAGGCGAAGAATTGTTTCAGATACACTTTTTCCCCACAATTACCTGATTTTACGATAAAAAGCGTGAAATGGCCTTAAATCCATCTTTTATCCCTTTTCCCATCTCAAACATCCCTTAAGATGTTTAAAGGCAGCCTCCCCTTAAGTATTTTTTTATTATGAAAGGTAAAAAGACTTGCTCCATAACTTTCCTCTCCTTAGTCTGCCACAATTAAATGACTCTCGGATTTCAATCAATAAAAACGGCTAAAAAGCTCGCGACGCCAGCACCTTATGAAAAGTAAGCTTTTAAGAAAATTAGCTAAGAGTCAGAAATATCTGATTTTGGCTGAAATTAAGCGCAGTCAAGGGCTCTCGGTTTCCCAACTTTGCGAGCGTATTAATCTCTCGTATATGGGGGTCAAGCAACATTGCGTGGCTCTCGAAAAAGATGGTTATCTCGATACATGGCGCCGTCCCAAAGGGATGGGACGTCCCGAAAAAGCCTACCGCTTAACTTCGCAAGCGCAGGAGTTTTTCCCCTCTGAACATACCAATTTTACAGGCGAAATCCTGAAGAGTCTCGAACAGGTTTACGGTCCCGCTGCACCGGAAAAAATCCTCTATCAGATTTATCAAAATCAAACGGCGAAATGGCAATCGAAAATCACCGGTTCAACACTTGAAGAACGCGCACGCTCCTTTGCCACCATCCGGGATCAGGATGGCTACATGAGCGAATATTATTTCAATCCTGACATTCAGCGGCACCAGATCATCGAGTATAATTCCCCGGTATTAGTCATCGCGGATCAATTCAAAATTTTGACACAACTTGAAAATGCCCTGATCGAAAATGTTCTTGGCGTGCGTGTGCACCGCGAACAGGAACGTGTATCGGGCCTCTACAAGTGCCAGTTCACGCTGATCGATTAAATCAAATCCGTCGCCGAATCTGGACGAATGCGGCGCAGATCGCGCCACCGATTAAAATCAGGCTGACAGGGCTGGGCTCTGGAATGGCGCTAGCGGTAATTGCAGCATTCCACGTATTGGCCATCACGATATAGCCAGCCAAATCGGGGTGAACAATATCACCCGTACCATTGCTAAAATCATAAAGACTTATGATCGGCGTGTCGGTGCTATCGACAAAGTTGGCGTACTGATCCACGAAAGTAATGTTCATTCCCAATCCTTGCTCAATGGGCACGACCGCATCGGCAATATAGGCGTTGTAGGCTTCAATTTGGGGTTGAAAGGAGATATTGATACTGGGAAGGATGCTGGCAATGAAAACGTGGGTGGAGGGATCCGCGATATATATCTGATGCACCAAATTGGAGATGTCGGCTTCATTCTGCACAAGAGGGGTTCTTCCAAGAATGTCATTGATTCCAATTTGAAGCAGGATGTCCGTCGGCCTACCTGTAGCCACGTCGGTGGAAACCGAGGGCAAAAGATTATTTATCACGATACCGGGGAATCCATCATGGTTGGTATCGTTGACGGAAGTCAAAAGGGTCGAGGGGTTCGACGTCTGACTGCCCACAAACGCATAGTTTGTTCCGGTCGGATTAAGATCCTGGTACAGCTGGGTGCGCCAACCGCCCGCCACGGGATAACCGTAAGTAATGGAATCGCCCATGGGCAGGATTGTTACCTGGCTGGGTGGTGGCAAAGCTTGCGAAACAGAAGTTACGAGTGCCCAAAGCAGCAAAGCGTACTTAATTTTTATTTTGATAGAGGGGCACTTTTGCAATCAACCATTAAGACATATTCAGTTGCGTAAATACAACATCTTATTCCAGATTTATTTCCCGCGAATGGATTTACCTCTATGTCCGCGATAAAAATGAGCAGCCTGCAAGACCCTCATCCAATGTCTCCCCTTTACATCACTGGCTAACACGGTAAAGTAAATGAAAGAGGAATATCATGAAAGAGACAAAAGAATATACGCTTTATAACGATACCGTGATGGATCACTTCCTGAATCCCCGGAACATGGGTGATGTGCAGGAGGCTGACGGCGTCGGCGAGGTCGGTGCGGCGGCTTGCGGCGACATCATGAAAATATCCCTCAAGATACGTGATGGCAAAATCGAGGATGCCCGTTTCAAGACCTTCGGTTGTGGAAGCGCCATCGCTTCCTCCAGCATGGCGACTGAATTGATCAAGGGCCGTACGCTCGAAGAAGCCAAAAACTTTTCCAACCAGGAAGTCGTCGATGCGCTGGGCGGTCTCCCCCCCGTCAAGATTCATTGTTCGGTTCTGGCTGAAGAAGCTCTTAAGGCCGCGATTGAGGATTACGAGGCCAAGCAGTCCGGCAAGTCCTCCACATCGCCTGTCACGGCTTCTGTCTGATCGGGCGAAGTTTCGATCCTGAACTCGAACTCGTTATTCTGCGTCACTGTGCAGACGAGTCGAATATGATATACTTTAATTTTCATGGATAAGCGTTTTGTCTATCTCGATCATCAGGCGACGACCCCCGTTCTGGAGGAAGCGCTGCAGGCGATGCTACCCTATTTCCGGGAGGCATACGGTTCTCCTTCCAGCCTTCATCGTTACGGGCTTCAAGTGCGCGAAGGATTGAAGGAAGCACGGGAACAAATCGCCCGCATGATCAATGCCGAGAGCGAAGAAGACCTGATTTTCACCTCCAACGGTGCCGAGGCGGCAAATCTGGCGATCAAGGGTTTTGCCGAGGCGAATCAGCGCACAAAAGGGAATCACTTTGTCGTCTCCGCCACCGAACATCCCTCCGTTCTTAATTCTGTCGAATTTCTGACCAAGCATGGCTTCGAGGTCACGCAGGTTCCGGTCGATATACTTGGCCGGGTCAATCCCGAGGATGTCCGCCAGGCGATCACCAGCAAGACCGCCCTTGTCGCGGTGCACCTGGTCAACCATGACATCGGCACGATTCAGCCGATCAAGGAAATCGCGGCCATCACGGCTGAAAAAGGCGTGGCCTTTTATGTGGATGCCGTTGCCGCCGCTGGCTGGATGCCGATCGACGTTCGTGATCTCGGCGTTCAACTTCTCAGTTTCAGCCCACACCGTTTTTACGGGCCGAAAGGCGTGGGGATTCTTTATCGCAACCGCAAGGCTCGCGTCACCAGCCATATTCACGGAGGCGTGCAGGAGGGCGGACGGCGCGCGGGCACGGAGAATGTCCCGGCAATCATCGGCGCAGGTGTGGCGGCGGAAGTCGCCGTGCGGGACATGGCCAAACGAGTCGAGCATGTCTTCGCCTTGCAAAAACGACTCTACGCGGGTCTCTGGAAAAACATCGAGTACATCAAGCTTAACGGCCCGGAACCCGGCCCTCTCCGCATTTGCAACCAGCTTAACCTGAGCACGGAGTTTATCGAGGGCGAAGGGCAGTTGCTCCTTCTCGATATCAACGGCATCGCGGTGGCCAGCGGTTCGAGCTGCGTGAGCAAATCGCTCAAGGTTTCGCATGTGTTGAGCGCGATCAAGCTCGATCACGCCCTCGCCCAGGGCAACATCATCATGAGCCTCGGCAAGGACAACACGGCCGAGGATGTCGATTACGTGATTGAGGCATTCCCGAAGATCGTTCACAAACTGCGCAACATGTCACCGATGTGGAAGGAATTTGAGGACGGTGTTATCGACTCCGTCATCAAGCCGACGGGGCGCGGTAAATCGTTCACCCAACACGCGGCTGATATCTCTGGCAAGCCAGCGCATTGATTTTAATCCCCACGTCACTTTCAGGGTGGCCCGGACAACTTGTTGTCCGGGTGCGCAAAGCGCACAGGAGGCAGCGACTATATTTATGGAGTAATGGTCACTCCGACAGCCTCGCCACGCTCATAATACCGCGCAGAACTCCAAGACCATGACGAGGGCGAATGGGCAAGCCGGGCATCGACAGGGTTATTGTGCATATATTCCAATTTTTCGTTGAGCTTTTCATCCGATTCCACGTTGAAACCATAGAAACCGGATTGCCAGATCGGACAATCCTTAGGGCATAGCCGACGGTAATGCGTTATCTCTCGCGTATAAAACCGTTTGAGTCGATAAGAGCTTGTCTTTTTCCAGACCTGAATGAAAGGGCTTATCTTGAACTCAGATTCACCAAAGAGAATCGCATGGACATGATTAGGCATAATGACAAATCCAGCGCATCTGACCTGATGTACCCCGAGACACCGCTGAAGGACTTCCAAGACAATGTCGCGGGTGTATTCCGAATCAAGAAATCTACGTCTCTGGTAAGTTGAAAATGTAACGAAATGACGATGTCCAGGCAGATTAATGATCCGACGCTGGAGCATTAAAAAGGAATATCCCGGTTGGAAAAAGATGCGCAATCTTTTCTTAATGAGTGAATTTATTCACTGCCTCCTGTGGCCTTCGGCCACCCGGACAACAAGTTGTCCGGGCCACCCTATCTATAAACAACATTTTTACAGTGCGATGGGTATAGACCGCAGCTATAGTTGAAAATATGTCCACCGCCCTGACCTCCGAAGCTGTTCTTGCCCAGTTGCGTGGTGTTAAATATCCGGGTTACTCGCGGGACATCGTTTCGTTTGGCCTGGTCAAGGATGTGCAAATCGACGGAACGCGCGTCGAGGTGCGGATTGCCCTGACCACGGCGGATGCGTCTATTCCCAAGGTGATCCAGGAGACGGTCACGTCGGTTATTGAATCGATTCCCAGCGTAAGCGAAGCCTCGGTTCAACTCGAAGTCAGCGCCCCGATAAGCAAGGCCCTTCAGGCTGAAGGCGGTTCCCTGCCCCAAACAAAAATCGAGGGCATCAAGCATGTCATTGCGGTTGCCAGCGGCAAGGGGGGTGTCGGCAAATCGACCGTTGCGGCCAATCTCGCCGTGGCCTTGCGCGGAGAGAAAAATCAATTCCGGGTCGGTCTCTGCGATTGCGATATTTACGGCCCGAGCATCGGCGTGATGTTCGGCACACAGGAACGCCCAACAGCGAC
>JABDGH010000001.1 GCA_013286145.1 Verrucomicrobiota bacterium | reverse complement strand
TTTTTGCGGAAGCACTCCGCTATCTGCCCGGCGGAGTTAATTCGCCCGTCCGCGCTTTTCGTGCTGTCGGGGGAACCCCGTTTTTTGCGCAAAAAGGCCATGGTGCACGCATTGAGGACGTCGATGGCAACGTCTATATCGATTACGTTTGCACATGGGGACCTTCGATTCTCGGGCACGCTCATCCCGAGGTGATCAATGCGATCAAGATGGCGGCGGATCGCGGCACAAGCTTCGGTATCCCGAATGCGCTCGAAGTCGATCTCGCGCGCAAAATTTGCCAGTGGGTGCCCTCCGTCCAAAAGGTGCGCATGACCAACAGCGGAACCGAGGCGACGATGAGCGCGATTCGTCTCGCCCGCGGTTTCACGCGCCGGGACAAAATCATCAAGTTCGAGGGCTGCTACCATGGCCATGTCGATTCACTTCTCGTCAAAGCCGGTTCCGGTGCCCTGACGTTTGGCCAACCCGACAGCGCTGGCATTCCCGCCGCCCTGGCAAAGCTCACGCTTGCCCTGCCTTTCAATGATGTGGAAGCCCTGCGACTCGCTTTTGAACAGAACAGGGGAGAAATCGCTGCGGTGATTGTCGAACCGATTCCAGCCAATGCGGGGCTGATTCCTCCGCTGCCGGGATTTCTCGAAAAGATGCGGGAACTTTGCACCGCTCACGATACCGTCTTGATTTTCGATGAAGTCATGACCGGGTTCCGATTGGCCCGTGGTGGTGCCCAGGAGCTTCTCAGTGTTAAGCCCGATCTCTCCTGTTTCGGCAAAGTGATTGGTGGCGGCTTGCCGGTGGGCGCTTTCGGTGGACGCGCCGAGATCATGGATTATCTCGCACCGCTTGGACCCGTCTATCAGGCGGGCACACTTTCCGGTAATCCGCTGGCGATGGCGGCGGGATTGACGCAGTTAAGACTTCTGGAAGAGCAGGATGTCTTCTCAAAACTTGAAAAATTAGGCGCGCAATTGGAAGCGGAAGTGCGCACGACCCTCAAATCTGCCGGTCTCGATTATGCCTTTTATCGTTACGGCTCGATGTTCTGCCTCTTCTTCACAGGGCGCTCCGTTAATCAATTAAGTGATGCCCAAACAGCCGACTTGAAACATTTTGCGCGATTCTTTCATGCGCTGCTGGATCGCGGAATTTATATCGCACCCTCGCAATTCGAGACGGGATTCCTCAGCGCCGCGCATACCGAACACGATATAGAACAAACAGTTCAAGCCATGCGCGAAGCGTTGCAAGCTTGAACGCCTTCTCTTAAGCAGCGACAGGGGCCGGATGCGCACCAATCAACTCGAAAGCATCGGCTGCGAGATTACGAAGCGGCTCCACGTTATTTTCGATACGGGCTCGAGTCAGGGTGCCAGCAGAATACGCGACAAGAAATCGGGCCTTGGCCACGGCATTCCTGCCTTCAATCTCACCTGCTGCCTGGGCCTCGATGATTGCTCCTTCAAAATAGCGGCCAAGACAGGCGAGGATTTCATGAATGCGTGCCCGGATATGTTCGTCCTGGGTGCAAATTTCGGTGCCCAATGTAAAAAGCGGACAACCAAGCACCTGGCCACTCTCCTCATAAGATTTGACCTGACGTAACGAAATGAAATCCAGATAATTCCGCAAACGTTCCAACGGAGGCACCTCGGGCCGGAACATTTCATCGATGAGCACTTTGCGTTCGACCCACCATGCATCAATGGCAGCCACCGCAAGTTCGGATTTGGAGTCAAAAAAATAATAAAAACTGCCTTTTTTAACACCGGCACGCTCACAAATAGCGTCGATCGTCACGGCACCGTAACTATGCTCCCAGATCAAATCATAGGCTGCCTCCATCAGCCGCTCCCGTGCATCGCTGGTTCTTCCCATAGTGTTATTACAATCATAACTCCACTTGTCTAAAGAACAAGAAACGATTCAAAGGACTCAATTTTTCGAGCGAGAAAGCGGAGAGGGGAGATAAGACAGGGCCAATCATTGATCTGATCTTTGCCCTGACACGGAATATAATGCTTAATAGACGACGCGCTGCATCTTGCATTATGATGCCTTGGTTATCCAGAATCTGCTCCCATAGCTTAACGGATAAAGCAACGGTCTTCTAAACCGTAGAGTGTTGGTTCGATTCCAACTGGGAGCGCTCCTTGTTTTTTACCTTCAGTCCACCTTAAGGTATTCAAGTGTTGTTTGCTCCGCTATTCTCCGAATGAGACCGCTGAAGATCAGGCTGTGGATCGGATAGAGGGCATACCAGTAAAGCAAACCAAGTAATCCTTTCGGCTCAAAGAACGCCGTCTGCAAGAGGAGTGTCTTCCCTTTATTCTCGGGCCGGACCTCGAATTCAAGCCACGCCCTGCCGGGCACTTTCATTTCCGCCCGCAACCGGACCAGTCGTCCCGGTTCCACCATTTCCACGCGCCAAAAGTCCAGGCTATCCCCGACCCGCAAATCCTCCGGATCGCGCCGACCTCGGCGCATTCCGACCCCGCCGCAAAGCCGATCGAGCATCCCGCGCAACTGCCAGGCCCAATCCATATAGAGCCATCCCCGCTGGCCACCCAGTCGTGCAAAACTCCGGTATACCGCCTCAACCGGGGCAGGCACCACTCGCTGCCGCTGCTCAATGATCAGTCCCTCCCGAGAGATAAGCGTCACCGGTATCCGGTCGCCTTGGCTGGAGGTCAGGGCATCACTCCAGGCCGTCTCCACTCCTTGAGTCTGCACCCTCGCCAAGGCGAGGCGCACGGAAGTCTCGAAGTCAAGCAGCTCGATGTCCGGGAAGAGCCGGAGAGCCGTGTCGTCGCGCACAATGACTTCGTTGCCCAGACCTTTGATTAAGGGTTGGGCGATTGCGGCGGGAATGGGCGTGACGAGATGCACCCAATAGGATGAGAGCCTCGGCGTCAACACGGGTACGGCAAGCAATCGCCGGGTTAATTCTCGTGCTCGCGCATAGCCGGTCATCATACCCGCATAGGTTAGAATATCTCGCCCTCCGATTTCCAGGATTCGTCCTGCGCTTTCCGGGCAGTCCAGCGCGGCTACCAGATAATCCAGCACATTGCGAATGGCAATCGGCTGAGTTCTGGTGAACACCCACTTCGGACAGATCATCACGGGCAGGCGCTCGGTCAGATAACGAATCATTTCAAAGGAGAGACTGCCCGAGCCGACGATGACAGCGGCGCGGAACTCCGTCACCGGGACACCCGCTTCGCACAAGACCTCACCCGTCTGCTGCCGGGAGCGAAGGTGGGGCGATAGGTTCGCCTGCGGGTCGCCCAGTCCACCAAGGTAGATGATGCGTTTCACGCCGGTTGCACGGGCGGCTTGGGCACAGTTGCGCGCCGCCGCCAAGTCCCGTTCCGAGAAATCGTTTCCGCTGCCCAGGCTATGGACAAGGTAGTAGACGACCCAAACATCGCGCATGGCTGCGGCTAGTGAATCAGGTTGCAGCATGTCGCCTTGCGCCAGTTCCACCTGATTGAGCCACGCTCGCCCCTGCAACCTTGTCGGATCGCGTGCCAGGCAACGCACCCGATAACCTGCCGCAAGCAGGCGGGGCACGAGTCGTCCGCCCACATAGCCCGTGGCCCCGGTGACTAGGATTAATTTGGGATCAGGCATCGTGTCCATATCTCACTGAAGTCTCGTCATGTCCAGGCTGAGCAATGGAGTAAAGTTGCCTGAAAACTAACGCATAATTTTTTTGAAATTCAGAAGGAGTTTGAGCGCCTTCGATGGATTCTGCAGGAATTGCTCGCTGGTCAAAGGGAGATCGAGAAAATCGCTATAACCTGAAACTTCGAGGGACGCATCGGAATCAAGTTTCTTGAATCCCATTGCCCACTGGTTGAATTCACGTTCAGCATGGTCCTCGTGCAGCAGGACAATTACGCCGCGATGCCTTGTATCCAATTTGATTTTGGCCACCAAGGCAAGCACCGCTTCCTTGGGCCCCTCCAGAAGTTGCATGAAGTTTCCGTCCTTATATAACAGCATCCCTGTTATATCCAATGTTCCGTTGTTCTTGCGGCTCTTCTCGAGCAGAGTCGTCAATTCTTGTTCGGAAAAAAGTTCAACCGCCGAGCTGACGTAAACGGTCATGTACATAATTCATAGTAATCGTATAGACCGAGTAAGAGCTATGGGGTGTTCACCCTATGGAGCGGATAAAAGTAGACCCTACTCCATTCGTTCGCAAAAGAGCCGGTCACTACGCACACTGTAAAAGCCCTCAAAAGCAGACTCTTTAGCAATCACTCCGGCGGGATCGAGGGTCGGCCAATGCCACTGTACATCGTGGCGAACAAATCGGCTATAGCCGGGATCAGTCCCACCAGTAGGGTATTTTTCGGTTTGTCCACTTTGCGAGGTGACGTTTCTCTCCGAGATAATAGGCACGATAGGCCGTTACAACGTTTGGCTGCCGGTATCGTTCTGGCATGGCTTGAGCATATGGCGTCATTTTTTTAGAAACATGTTTGGATAACCTCAAATCTTGGAGACGGAGTTCACACATGTGAACTCTACCGTAACGGTGGGTGTATTCTTTACAGAGGGCAATGCCAAGCTTCCATAACCAGTGATAGTTTCCCTTGCAACTTCTGGTCCAGATCGAACAGGGATGATTGATGTGAGTGGCTTTGTATGGCCCAAGCCTGCCTTTTTCAAGGTATGGAAGAGCGGTAGAGAGGAGCTGTGTGGTTTCCAAAATCATCTTCACGCAATGGCGATCGTTATGATAGTGGGCCGCTTTGATTGGGTTCAAATCCAAAACAAAAATGTTCATCTTAGATACGGTGCGGTGATCGAGCCCAAAAAGTTAGTCCAGAACAAGTGTGAGGTTATGGGCTTAAACAGGGATGATACTTGTGGAGTGAGCGGGATCAAGCTATCGAGCCTGGGCCGAAATAGTTAGGCCGCTTTTCCTGAAAACCCGGTTTGCGCACATGACCACACATAGGCGCGCAGTTTATGGTGAAAATTTAACAACTAAATGACAACTGGATTCCACCTTGTCCGAATCAGTGCATCAAAACAATACCGCAGATGGTGATGAGCACGCCAAGAATTGCCGAGATGACACCCATACGCACGAAGAGATTTTGCTCCGTGAGAATGGTAATCGAACATAATACGATGGAAATTTGCAGGGCAATTTCACCAAGTTCAATGAAGGTGCCTTTGGCTTGAAGCTGGCGAGACTCGGCGAGAAGTTCATCTCCTTTTTCCTTGATCTTCTTGCCGTCATCTTCGAGATGTTGGATTTCCGCCTCATAGCCGGTCAGGAGCTTGGTGGCTTGAGCCTGAGCTTCCGGGGAAAGCTTATCGAATTGCAGGTGCAGGTTGTCGGTTTGCAGATCGAGTTGGGCGTGTCGTCCTTTCTTCGCCTGATAAAAGGCGAATTGATCGGAGGCATCGACATGAGCGAGGATTTTTTCATTGTTCGTCTCGTTACCGAGATGCGTAACAATGGCCAGCACGACCGCAATGGCGGCAATGATTAAGCCGACGATGCGTTCTTTGTGGCTTTCGGTCGCCTCGGGTGTTTCGGGTAGTTCAAATTCATCCGGCATGGCGACGTTATTGCGAAATGAGAGCTGGATGTAAAGTACAAGGACGCTACCACTATGGATTTGGTCAAAAGAGTAAGCCTGAAAGAGGAATATTCCTTAGATGATCCCTCTCTCCTCATTTAGGGTGAATGGCAGAGAAAGCTTAAACCGTAGAGTGTTGGTTCGATTCCAAACTGGGAGAGCGCTTTTTTCGCCTCTTAAGGCATGGTCACGCTCAGGCGGATGAACTTCTTGCTTGCCCCGGCTGTATTGACCTCGACTTGGATATCGGAGTCGCCCGGAATCGTCGGATCGGATCCGAGATTGTTGGTGAAGTCGGGCGTCACTGTCGTCCAGTTCTGCAGGTCTGGCGAGGTTTGCACGTTGACCGTGATTCCAGTCATGGATGCATTCTGGCGATAGGTGAGGGTGAGATATTGCGAACCGCCGATGGTGGTCTTCGCCGTGGCGGGCAGGGCGGCACGGTCAGTGGCGCTCATCGGAACCGTGGGATTAAGATCGAAGAGATATTTTAGCAAATTGGAGACACCGTCATTCTGAGGAGTGGCGGTGGGATCGCTGGTAATGGAATAGCTCGTTTCCCATTGGCTGAAAGTCTGGGGAGTAATTACGGTAAGCGTGAGAGTTGAAGTAGCTGTGCCGGCCAGGTTCGCAGCGGATAGAGTGACATTAAACGTGCCCGCCTGTGTCGGCGCACCCGAAATCAGGCCGCTGGTGGTGTTGAGCGTGAGACCCGCAGGCAGTCCCGTGGCTCCAAAGCTGGTGGGCAGACCGGAAGCTGTGATGGCATAGTTAAAGGAGTTTCCGGTGAATGCACTGGCGACCGCCGCACTGGTGATGCCCGGCACGGGCTCAGCGACAAGAGCGTGGCTATGTTGCGCAACTGAGCCACTTGTTACCATCGCAAATTTTTCACCGGAGGCCAGCGAGGTCGTTGTTACCGCCACGGGTACACTGCTATCAGTCGTGCTGTTATTACCTAACTGACCGTACTGGTTTGATCCCCAGGCGGCCACGGTGCCGTCCGAGCACAAAGCCAGATCGTGAGCCGAGCCTGAGGACACGGCAATGACCGCTTTGCCAGAAAGTGCTCCAGATGTCGTCACAGTTACAGGCACGGGCACTGTGGTGCCGTTGGCTATGCTGTCATTACCCAATGCGCCGGAATCGTTAGAACCCCAAGTGACCATTGTACCGTCCGAACAAAACGCTAAACTGTCAATTGTGCCCGCCGATACAGCGATGGCCTTTTTACCAGAAAGTGCTCCCGACGTTATTACTGCTACTGGGCTACTTTTACCGGTTGTACTGTTGTTACCCAATTGGCCTGTACCGTTGTAGCCCCAGGCAACCACCGTACCGTCCGAACACAGGGCTAGACTATGTATTTGACCCCCAGACACGGCGATGACGGTCTTACTGGAAAGCACTCCTGAAGTTGTTACCAACACGGGGACATTGCTGTTGGTCGTGCTGTTATTACCCAACTGGCCATTAGAGTTATTACCCCAGGTAGCTACCGTGCCGTCTGAGCACAAGGCCAAGCAATGAAGCCCTCCTGCGGATATGGCAACGACCGTCTTGCCTGAGAGGACTCCGGAAGTCGTCACTGCCACCGGTACACTGCTATATATAATTGTGCTGTTATTGCCCAACTGCCCGCTGCCATCAAGGCCGTTGCCATTGTACCCCCAAGCGGCTACCGTACCGTCCGAGCACAGTGCCAGACTGAAAGAAAGGCCTGCGGACACGGCGATGACGGTCTTGCCGGAAAGAGCTCCCGACATAGTAACCGCAACCGGGACATTGCTATTGGTCGTGCTATTGTTACCTAGTTGGCCGTCGTTATTATATCCCCAAGCGGCCAGCGTGCCGTCTGAGCACAGCGCCAGACTATGGGTGTCGCCTGCAGCCATGGCGATGACCGTCTTGCCTGAGAGGACCCCGGAAGTTATCACCGCCGCCGGGACATTGCTTTGAACTCCGTTGCCGATGCCTAATGGGCCATTAAAGTTGAAGCCCCAAGCCACGGGTCGGGTATCAGCCCATTGGAGCACAAGATCACGACCCGTACCGCCGTAATAGTTGGCCCTGAAATTATAGGTAACCCCACCATAACTTAACGGGACTATCTGCCCTTGAGCCAGATTGCTGAATGCTCCCTGAATAAACGCGGGGCCCGTGTTCTTTACCACGGTCAAATTCGTGCCTGTGATGGGTGCATAGTTAAGAGTGATGTTGATTGAGATGCCTGTCGCGTTGACACTGCTGGTGGTGAGAGGCACGTCAGTGGCCGAATTGTAAATAGCCGTCAAATAAGAAGCTGTCACGGTGAGCGTGAGGGGTGAGGTGACGGTGGTAGCCAAGGAGTTGGTGGCGGATAGAGTAATGTTAAAGGTGCCTGTCGCATTCGATAAGCCGGAAATCAAGCCGGTCGCGGTATTGATCGTCAGGCCTGCAGGCAGACCCGTGGCTTCGTAGCTGACGGGGGGGCTGGAAGCCGTGATAGCATAGTTAATGACAGATCCGATCAGGCCATTAGCAGTCGTGGGGCTCGTAATCACGAAAGGTGCCACGGTGAGCGTAAGCGTCGAGGTAGCGGTGGCTCCTGGGTTCGTGGCCGATAGAGTAACATTGAATGTTCCCGATACAGTTGGTGTCCCGGAAATCAGGCCGGTCGAGGTATTGATTGTTAAACCCGCAGGCAGGCTCGTGGCTCCATAGCTGGTAGGAGAACCAGTAGCTACGATGGCATAGTTAAAAGGGGTTCCAACTGCATCGCTGGCAGTTGTCGCACTTGTAATCACGAAGGGTGCCACGGTGAGCGTAAGAGTCGAGGTAGTGGTGGCTCCTGGGTTCGTGGCGGATAGAGCAATATTGAATGTGCCAGATACAGTCGGCGTCCCGGAAATCACTCCGGTCGCGGTATTGATAGTTAAACCCGTTGGCAGTCCCGTGGCTCCATAGCTGGTAGGAGAACCAGTAGCCACGATGGCATAACTAAAGGGAGTTCCCGCCACGTCACTGGCAGTCGTCGCACTGGTGATAACGAACGGCGTCACAGTGAGCGTGAGGGTTTTAGTCGCGGTTCCAGCTATGGGATTGGTGGCGGATAGGGTAACATTGAATGTGCCCGACACGCTCGGCATGCCTGAAATCACACCGCTGGAAGTATCCAACGTCAAACCTGCAGGCAGATTTGTGGCCCCGTAACTGGTGACCGAACCGGAAGCCTTGATGGTGTAACTAAAGGGAGATCCCATCACAGCACTGGCAGTCGCCGCACTGGTGATCGCTAATGGCCCCACCGTAAGCGTGAGGCTTGCGGTCGTGGTTCCCACATCTGTGTTGGTGGCTGATAGAGTAACATTGAATGTTCCCAATACTGTCGGTGTGCCTGAAATCAGGCCCGTGGAGGTATCGATCGTTAAACCCGCAGGCAGCCCTGTCGCTCCGTAGCTGGCAGCCGGACCAAAAGTCGTCATGGCGTAACTAAAAGGAGTTCCGCCCACGGCAGTGGCAGTCGTCGCGCTGGTGATCGTGAATGGCTCAATATCGAATACGACACTCGTGGTGCCCGTTCCGCCCGGGTTTGTGGCGGAAAGATGGACGGTATATGTGCCCTTCGTAACTACGGTACCAAAAATCAAACCCGTGGAAGTGTCGATCGTTAAACCTGCCGGCAGGCTCGTGGCTCCATAGGTGGTGGGTGAACTGGAAGCTGTGACGGTATAACTAAAAGGAAGTCCCGTCAGGTTGTTGGCTGCCAGTGCGCTGGTAATGATCGGCGACCCTGATAGAGAAGCGACGAGAGCAAGATTGAACGAGGAAGATGCATCGGTGCCTGCCAGCGCGAAACGTATGCCGGGACCGAACGAAGTCGTGGTAACGGCTTCCGGTACATAGCCTGTGTTGTTGGTGGTGCCGTCACCCAACTGGCCAGCAGAGTTACTACCCCAGGCAGCCACCGTGCCGTCGGAGCAAAGCGCCACGCTTTGATAAACTCCCCCGGACACGGATACTACAGTCTTGCCCGAAAGAGCTCCCGATAGCGGGACTGTTATCGGGACGCTTTGGGTTAGGCTATAGCTGTTGTTGACGCCTAACTGGCCAAGCGAATTGATGCCCCATGCAGCCACCGTGCCGTCCGAGCATATTACGAGGCTGTGCCAAGCTCCCCCGGACATGGAGACGACCGTCTTGCCCAAAAGTACTCCCGATGTCGTAACAGCCACCGGTACACTGCTGTCGGTCGTGCTGTTATTGCCCAACTGGCCATTTGCGTTGAGGCCCCAGGTGACAAGCGTTCCATCCGTGCAGAGAGCCAGGCTGTGAACTCCCCCTGCCGCTATTGCGGCGACCGTTTTGCCCGAAAGCACTCCTGAGGTTGTGACCGCCACCGGTACCGAGCTATTCGTCGTGCTGTTATTGCCCAACTGGCCGTTCGAGTTACGACCCCATGTAGCCACGGTGCCGTCCGAGCAAAGCGCCAGACTATCGTACTGGCCTGCGGCTATGACAACGACCGTTTTGCCGGAAAGCACTCCCGAGGTTGTGACCGCCACTGGCACCCAGCTATCGGTCGTGCTGTTATTGCCTAATTGACCGTAATTATTTAAGCCCCAGGCAAACACCGTGCCATCCGAGCATAGTGCCATCGAGTAATAATCTCCCGCAGTTATGGCGATGACCGTTTTGCCGGAAAGAGCTCCCGACATGTTTACCGCTACCGGTACCAGGCTATCGGTCGTGCTGTTGGTGCCTAATTGACCGTAGGTATTTGATCCCCAGGCTGCCACCGTGCCATCCGAGCACAACGCCAGGCCGAAGAAAACTCCTCCGGACATGGAGACGACCGTCTTGCCCGAGAGCACTCCCGATGCGGTGATTGCCGCAGGCACGTTGCGGTTGACCGTACTATTATTGCCTAACTGTCCATTTAAGCTAAGGCCCCAGCCCACAAGTACGGTGTTGGCCCATTGAAGCACGAGATCGTTGCCGGTGCCGCCGTAGTAATTGGCCACGAAACTGTAATTGATTCCGTTATACGACAGGGTCACGGCCTGCCCTTGAGCCAGATTGTCAAATGTACCCTGGATGAAATCAATCCCGGTATTCTTGACCACGGTGAAAATCGTCCCTGCAACGGGCGCATAGTTGAGATTAAAGTTAACCGTATTTCCCGTCGCCGTGTAACTTGCCGCCGTAACGGGCACATCGGCAGCCGAGGAGTAGGAAGCGGTCACCGTCGCTGCATCGAGCTTCGCAGCGAAGCCCAAAACCAGAAGCGCGAGCAGTAACGCAATATTTTTCATGCAAGGGTGAAAAGGAGAGGATTCAAGAGGGGGAGGGGAACCCTGCCAAGCGTCTGCCACCCACGGTCTCGGAGTATATGCACAGAAATCGGGGTTGGCGATGCCCGTTTTCTGGAAAGAGGGGAGTCCGAGCAGAACCGTTTTGTGATGGATTTCCGTCACGCTGACGATAGCCTTGATCCTCATTCCGAAAGGGATGGCCCAGGGAATGAAAATTGAAGTCAAAGATCAGTTTCCCCCCTGAAAAGTAATCGCACCCGTAGCTCAACTGGATAGAGCGCTTCCCTCCGAAGGAAGAGGTTTCGAGTTCAAATCTCGACGGGTGCACGCTCGCTATGGAAATAACGCCTGTCCCTTGTTAATGACTTACGAATGAGTCCGTCATCCCGAGCTTGTCGTAATCGCACTTGACCTAAGCCCCCAAAGATACCATATTTAGCTCTGAAGCTTCAGCGCTCCCATCTTGGAACGCCTTAGTGTAGGTCCAGGATGCATAGGGTCGGATGAACCTCCAATTTCACCGATACCACCGCAGCTTCACCTCTTTACTGAGGTAACTTTAAATCCTGTCAGCAGCCAGTAATTCATTTGGTCGCCCGCAGGAGCCGCTAATACAGCCCGGTAGCCGTCGTGATCGATATTGTACTTCGGCCCTATTCTGGTCATTTTCCCAAAAAGGATAACCTCGATCAATTTTAGAACCACATCTCGTGGTACTTGTCCAATAAGCCTGGCATTATCAGCAATCTCCCGTTCTCTTCGATGAAGAATGTGCCGGATACCTTTTTCCCGGTCACCGTAGAGCAAAGAAATGTGCCCAAGAATAGGATGTCTGAAAGCAGCCCCAACATCACAACCCTCATCAATGACCTTGATCGCATTTGCCTTCCCCTTGGCAGCTTCTTCAATGGGGTCGTAGGGGGATGGGTTGGGCTGCATCTTCGGTTGCATCATCCCACAGCATTTTTACATGTCTACTCCCTCCACCACGGGATAGAGCGCTTCCCTCCGAAGGAAGAGGTTTCGAGTTCAAATCTCGACGGGTGCGCTTAGTTGTCCAATAGTTTCCAACATGACAATAGAGGACTTCGCAAAACGTGCCTTTGTAGACGACATCGATAAACTGGAAGTTGAGGCCTTTTGTAAGCAGGAACAAATTACACCCGCCGTGTTTATGGATGGGTTCGCTCGTTATATAGTTGCAGGATACGTAGAGAATCGTTTTACGTGGCCAGCGTGTGATGCTGCCATGAACCGGCTGAACGGATTGTTTCAAAAATATGGAAGATATCACGGATACGCGTTCGATGCCTTCCTGGCCATTGAAACCGGAGAAGTTAGGCAAGAAGGAAAGACCCCCGAAGAGGTCGTCCAGCTTTGGATCGAAAAACTAATTTTAAAATATCCCTAGCACCGTTAATTCCCCACTCTTTGCCATTCGGAAAAGAATAGTTATCAGAATAGTCATGCGAACCGCTTTTCGCGGATAGTTCACTCAGTAGCTTCGATCACTGAAATTTAGAAACGAATTTTGCGTTGGCGGGTGGATGAAAAACGAAAACGTCGGAAGCAATCGGCACATTGAAGCTCCAGTTTGTATATTTACAGGTGTTAGCCAAACCATAAGCAGAGGGTACTTTTTCGCTGGTTTGGGATTGCATAAGGAAGGGGGTATTCCCATTCATAATCCACAGGTCAATAAAGAATGGCGAGGCGTGATCGCACAGGCGTATGCGATGACACTCAAGATCACCAATTTTTTCCACACCAAGATAACTGCTTTGGGTGACGAATCCATCGCTTAGAAAGTAGAGTGGGCTGTGCTTGAAAAGGGAAGCTAATACAAATGATGGGGAGAGCCCGGCACCTGAAGTCAAGAACCCGGACGCTGTTTCATCCAGATTTTTATAAGGAGAGACAAATTCATCGCGCGTAAATTGATTTCCTTTCACATAATAATGGGTGCATGTCTTGCCATCGTAAAATGTACTTATGTTGATGGGGCCCGAATTTGAGAGTAGAGCAAAACCTGTTGACCCTTTAACCGCAATGTGAACGGAGTTATTTGAAGTTTTCAGTAAATTCTGTAGGCCTCGATCATCACTTGTTGTGGAAAGTGAGGACGCGATGTCAGTTTCAAAGCTCTCGAAACCCTGATAAAATTGGGCGCAGTGTTCTAGAATCTGCTGGGCTTGTGGGTCAAGCGATGCGGAAGAAGTAACGGCTTGGGCTTCTTTCGGTTGAGGTGGCACTGTGGTAGGCGTATCGGCACCTTGAAGGAATTTCACTCCACAAATTTGCAGAAAGATAACCGAAAATAGTAAAGGAAAACGCACACCTCATTATCTTGCTCATACACAGAGAAAGCGAGAACGATGTCAGTTAGGCATGGCGAGAGGCGAGACATCAGCGTACAAGGTTGAATGCAGAAGAAACTATTTACTGAACTGGGGTTGTCGCCGGAACTGCTCAAGGCCGTGGTGCAGATGGGTTATGAGGAGGCGACCCACATCCAATCGCAGGCGATTCCCGCCATGCTTTCCGGGGCGGATGTGGTGGGGCAATCACAAACCGGTTCGGGCAAGACCGCCGCGTTTGCCCTGCCCGCGATTGAAAAGGTGGATGTCCGCCTGCGCGCGCCGCAGGTTTTGATTCTGTGCCCGACGCGGGAGCTGGCCGTGCAGGTGGCCGAGGAGGTGGCGAAACTGGCTTCCTTCAAGAAAGGCGTACGGGAGATTCCGATTTACGGCGGCCAATCCTACGACCGCCAGTTGCGCGGCTTGAAGGACGGCGCGCAAATCATCATCGGAACGCCCGGTCGCGTCATGGATCATCTCGACCGCCGCACCTTGAAGCTCGACCAGGTGAAGATGGTCGTTCTTGATGAGGCGGATCGCATGCTCGACATGGGATTCTTGGACGACATACGAACGGTGTTGAAACAGGCGCCGAAAGAGCGGCAGACGGTTTTCTTTTCGGCGACATTACCGCGCCCGATCCAGGATTTGATCAAGACGTTTACGAAGAACCCGGTGAACGTGACGATTGAAACGCAGGCGTTGACCATGCCCGCCATCGAGCAGGTCTATTACGAGGTGGATCGTCGTTCCAAGCTCGATGTCTTATGTCGCCTGATCGACCTGCAGGACATCACGTTCGGAATCATTTTTTGCGCGACCAAAATGATGGTCGATGAATTGACGGAGCATCTCGCGGCGCGCGGGTATGCGGCGGATAAAATGCATGGCGACATGACCCAGGCGATGCGGGAACGGGTGATCGCCAAGTTCCGCAAGCGCGGTCTCGATTTCCTCGTCGCCACTGACGTGGCGGCGCGCGGACTCGATGTCGATGACGTGGAAGTGGTCTTCAATTACGATTTGCCGCATGACGGGGATGACTACATCCACCGGATCGGGCGCACCGGGCGCGCAGGCCGTAGCGGGCGGGCGATTACTTTCGTGTCGGGGCGCGAAATTTACAAGATGCAGAGCATCATCCGCTTCACGAAAGGCAAGATTCGGCGGGAGAAAATCCCCTCGGAAGAGGAAGTGGAGAAGAAACGTGCAAACAGCTTTTACGACACGCTCCACAAGACCTTGGAGGAAGGGAAATATGAACGCCAGGACGCGCTCATCGGTCGTCTGTTGGATCAAGGCTACGTCGCGACCGATATTGCGTCCGCGCTGATTCATCTCTTCAGCGATGATGACGTGAAGCCTGTCGAACCTATCCGTGAGCAACGGTCTGCGCCGATGCGGCGGGAGGATGCACCCTACCCCCAGCGTAGAGAACCCCCGGAGCGCAGGGAACGTCCAGAGCGGCAAGAGCACAGGCCCAGCCCGATGGGCACGGGACTCAAGGCTGACCGCGAGTCGGGTGAGGTCTCGCATGAGCAGGGCATGGTGCGGCTGACTCTCGGCGTGGGGCGCGATCACGGGGTGCAACCGGGAGATGTGCTCGGGGTCATTGTGGGCATCACGAAATTGCCCAAGGAGATCGTCGGCGTCATTCGCCTGCAAACCAAGCAGACGTTTGTCGATGTGGCCGAAGAGCACGCGGAACTTGTGGTCTCAAAACTCAACGGAATCGAGTTCAAGGGGCGCAAGCTCTGGTGCAAACGCGCCACAATTGGAAAGCCGGAGTCGCGCTAAAAGCCGGGAAAGCAGGCAGGAACGCAGCAGCCTTGAATTTCGCCTAGGGTCTGCGATCCTGTCTCCGTGCCTGTCACGTTTTCCTGTCCTGGTAAGAGCATGAACAGACTATTCCTAATTTTAGCGATCACATACTTACAGGGGGTTGGATTCGCCGCTTCCCCGAATTTAGTTCCATATACTCAAGCACAGGAGAAGGATGTTAAGTCATTCATTAGTATAGGAATGGACGCTAAGCAAGTAGTGGCAAAATTTGGCCACCCAAATCTAATTGATACTGGAACGCCAGGAGTAGAAGTATGGGAATATCTTGTAGATCCTCGTGTTGCGAGAGAGAAAAACTCTAGTTATGCTGGTTTTGAAGTTTTTCTAAAATTCAAGAAAGTCACCTACGTAGGAATAACCTATGCCAATTTCCACCCTAAAGTGAAGTGAACTCCAAGAAAAGGGGACGGGTACGCAGCAGTCTTGAATTTTGTTTATGGTCTGCGACCCTGTCTCCTTTTCTCTCTTTTTTCACACAACTAACATAGACGTAACGCTCCCATCGTCATCCTGAGCGAAGCCGAGGCGAAAAGTGAAGGCCAAGCATACGGTTGACCCGAGGCGAAGTCGAAGGATATGGCCAAGTTAATCGAAAGGTATGAGTGGCGTCATATGATGTTGAAGTGCAAAAATGGAATCCCGCTTGTTGCTTATTCGTAAAGCGGGTGGTTGTACTCCACTTAAAAATCTATCGGCGCATCCCGCACGTATTTTGAATGCGAGCCATATCCCTCGACTGCGGTTCGGGTTGACCGTGTGCTCGAACACCATTCTCTGGCTCACCTCCGCTCGGGATGACAGATTTCTTACTTCGTTCCCAAGTACAACTTGGGAACGAGGTGCTTTACCGGCTCACCTTCGCTCGGGATGACGGGACTTTCTCTTCAAGCTCCCAGTTCATCCCAGGGAAATTTGGGCGGGAGGAACGGGCTGGGGCGTTGGGATGAGCCGAAGACGCCATCTGCGGGATAGGTAATCAAGAGGCGGCTGCGGGCGCGGGTGATGGCCACATACATGAGGCGCCTCTCCTCCTCGAAGCTTTCCGGGTCGATTGATTTGGGGTGCGGCATCTGGTTGCTTCCTGCGCCGCAAAGAATCACGCAATCGTATTCGAGTCCCTTGCTGGCATGGATGGTCGCCACGGTGAGTTCCGATACGTCGTGATCCTTCTCCGTCGATTTTTCGAGCGAAAAGGCGTCGAGAAACTCGGCCACGGAGACCGGCATGGCCTTCATCGAATCGACGAGCGACTGGAGCGTCGCCATGCGCTCGGCATGATTTGTCGGATAGTTTCGCTCGATCAACGGGTAAATAACGTGGAGAAGATATTCCGCCTGCTCCGCCACCCCGCGCACCGTGCGCAATTTAGCAAGCCACTCGTTCAAGGTGCCCGCGCCCCTAGGAAGCGAGCGCTCGACGGCAAAAAGCTCGCCGGAAGTTTCCTCCGTGGACGCATATTTTTCCGCTGAGACCTCACCCACGCCGGGGAAAAGCGTGAGGCAGCGCACCAGCGCGACGCGGTCATTGGCGTTGAAGGCGAGACGAATGAAGGCAATGAAATCCTTCACCTCGGCTGAGTCGCCCAGGGTCAATCCCCCGTATTTGCGGTAAGGGATTTTTTGGAACTTGAGGGCCAGTTCCACGGTCTCGATGGAACGGGACGAGCGGGAAAGAATGGCGATCTCGGAGGGGCTGGTGCCGCGTTCGATGCGCTGACGAATCCAGTCCATAATAAACGCCGATTCGGTCACCGTCGTGGGAAGCGGAACCAATTCCGTCCTGCTGTCGTGGCCCTTGGCGCTGGTCAAAACGAGGGCACGGGGACAGGTCTCGACGACGCTATTGGCCAGGTCGAGAATCTTTTGGCCGGAGCGGTAATTCTTTTCGAGGCGGATAACCCTCGCATCAGGATGTTCCTTGAGGAAAAGATCGACCAGGCCGCACGAGGCTCCGCGAAAACCGAAGATCGACTGGTTTACATCGCCGACGACGGTGAGATGCTCCGGATTGAGCTTGGAGAGAATTTCGTAATTGAGCGCGTTGTTATCCTGGAACTCGTCGCAGATGACGTAACGATAAGCGGAGCGCAGGCGCGCCGCGTAAGGCTTGTCCTCGCCCAGGCGTCGCGCCCAGAGGACGAGAAGATCATCATAATCGAGGCCGTTCGCGGTCTGCTTGAGCTTCCGGTACCATTTCACCAAGGTGAGCGCGCGGTCGGCGTTTTCGCGAAACTCATCCCGGAAATGAACCTCAAGCGCGATGCGTTTGTTCAGGGCGAAGGAGAGCGCCGCCCGGACACTGGCCGGGGTGACCTTGTCGCCGGGCTGGATGTCGCATTCGCGGAACGCCGACTTCATCAGGCTGTTGGCGTCGTCCTCATTGAGCGTGGTAAAATTGGCCCCGGAGAGGCCGAAGCCCGCTGCGTCGCGCCGGAGGAGCAGGCTGGCAATCGCGTGATAAGTGCCGACGAGCATGGAGTCGTCGCGGCCATGCTTCGGGATGTCGTTGATGAGCGCGCCGATTCGCTTTTGCATTTCACTCGCGGCACGGCGGGTAAATGTAATCATCATCACCTCGTGGCGGGGAGTGCCGCCGCGGATGAGGTGGGCCACCTTGTGCACGATCGCGGCGGTTTTTCCCGTTCCCGCGCCTGCCAAGACGACCACATGTTTCTCCGTGGAAAAAACGACTTCCGACTGGCTTGGATTGAGGGCGACACCCCCCTTCTGGACTTTGTGATCGGACATGGCCGCACAGAATGGACGTGTCTTAAAAATAGGGCAAGGCCGCCGAATCAAAATTGTGCCGCTGGTTGGGAAAAATCAGGGTCAAACCCATAGGTCAAATCTCGATGTGTAAACTTCTCTTTGAAAAGGTGCCTGCCATTTTCCCCACCCGATTTTAAGATTGCATCCTTCTTTTTTCTATTCAAATTTGCGGCATGAAATTCAATATAGCTCATCTCCTCCTTGCGTTTACTGTTGGAATCATGGTCTCTAGCGGCGTCCTCGCTGGGCACCTTCAGGCGGCAAACCAACCCCACATGGTCAACGCCATCGAAAACCTCCGCGCAGCTCGTCATCAACTCGAGATTGCACGCGAAGACAAAGGTGGCCATCGCGTTCGCGCCATGGGCATCATCGACAATGCCATTGATGAAGTGAAGGCCGGTATGGCCGCTGGGGATTAATCCTGGCGTTTTAAATCGTCAGCCGTTGTGACGGTTGCACCTCGTTCCCAAGTTGAACTTGGGAACGAGGGTCGCCGAAGTGCAAAACTTGGAAACGAGTTGCGGGAAAGCTAAATTCCCGAGTCCCTGGAGAGGCAACCGCTAATCGTTAGCCGCCATGGCGAGCTTTGATTTGTCGGCTTCGAGCGGACGTCCGTAGGCGCAGAAACGGCCCTGGTGGTGCACCAGTCCCATCCACGTCGAGTAACCGCCGCAAGGCCGGGTGGGATCAAAAACGTAAATGTCGGGGCCGCCATGGCTTCGATTGTGCTCGCCGCCCCTGCCTGTCTGAGAACCAGCCATGACCCATTCGCCCTTGTTGTTTTTGCCGAGGAAAACCATCACGTGGGTGATGGGTGGCTGACGTTCGGGCTTGTAGGTATTTTCCCAGAAAAGGAGGTCGCCCGCCTTGAGATTCTGGCGCAGGAAATTGCAATCGGCGAAGCCGTTGGAAGCCTGGGGCACGTCCCACGCCTTGTTTTGCAGATGGAGGTAGTAATATTGATCCGAGGCGGTGCGGGGCAATTGGATGCCGGTGGCGGCTTTGTAGATGTAGCGCGAAGTATTGGAGCAATCCATGTCCCAGGAATGGGATTCGCCCGGAGGCCTCCACGAATCGTTATAGTCGATGCCCCGATTGCCGAGATCGCGCGCCACCTGGAAGAAACGATTTGCCCATTCGCTGGAAGGCGATGTGATGAGCGGATCACGATTCGCGAGTTTCGATGCAGGCGGCAACGGTACGGATTCTGATTTTGCCGTGCTCTCGGAATCGAAACGTTTAGGCGATGGAACCGGTGCGATGGAACCCGTGAGAGCGGCGGTATCCCTTGTGGAAGGAGCGGGAGTTTCCGTGACCATCGGTTCAGGTGTCGAAGAAGTCGCCGGAGTCGTCTCAGGCTCGGAAGCCGAAGAGTCGGGTGGCGTCGGGCATGAGGCAAAGGTCGATGCGGGAATATCGAAGTCCTGCACCGGCTGCGCATGAGGGTACGTCGGATGATAACTGGTCGTCTTGGGTTGAGGCGGAGTGGCGGCGGGCTTGACGGAAATAACCGGCTTGGCCTTCGGTGGGGGCGGGGGAGGGGTGGAAGCTACGCTTTTAACCGGGGGAATCTTCAGAACCTGCCCCGGCTTCAGGGCATCTTTCTTGAGGCTGTTGAGTGTCCTCAGTTGCTTCACGGTGCACTTGAATTTTTGGCTGAGATCCCAAAGGGTATCACCCGCCAGAACGGTATAAGTCGAAGGCCGCTCCGGCGCGGCTGGAGCAACTGCTTTAGTGGGTAATGCATCGGTCGCGCCGAGAAGGGATGGCCCGAGGCTGAGGGAGAGTGCTACCGCAATAAGAATCGGGGAATAGCAGTTCCGATTATGCATAGGTTGAGTGTAAGGGATTTTTTACGTTTTTAAAGTAAAAAGTTACGCGTTACTTAGCAGCTTAGCGTGGTAACCGGAGGGCAGGTCAAGCTTGGGATTGAGGGCCGGGAATGCGGGGAGGCCGATAATTCACCAACGATTCGTCAAGGTGGGTAGGTAAAGGGCATTCACCACGCCGGGGCCAAAGGTAAAACCGACATACATCATCAGGAGAAAGATGCCCGTACAAAGAGAGACCCATTGGAAAAGGTATAGATCGGCAAAATTAAGAATATCCGGCTTTTCCGCGCCCTGATAATAAACGACACGCACCTTTTCTCCGACTTGATGAAGCGGCGGACTACTCGAAAAGCTGCTCTCAAATTCGGTTCTCTTCCCGCTGGGATCCACGTAATCGACCACTGAACTATAGGTGGGGCCTCCCTTGGAACTGCTATGCGGGGCCAGCCGGACTACTTCGCCATCCGCCAGATGTCCGGTGAGAAGAATTTGGTGCTTACGCCAGGTCAGGTACAAGGCCAGCACGATTAAGATCAGTCCCAAGCTGAGCAGGATGGGGTGCCGGAAGATGGTCGTCAGCATCGCCAAGCGTAAGTCTTCAAATCATGGGGAGACCAGTCCTTTTTTTGCGGTCGTGAGTTGGCAGTCGGCAAAAGCCCGGTACCGTTAAAGCATGAAGCGGCTCGCGGGCTTGGAAACCGAATATGGGTGCATGGCGCCCGAAACGTTCGGACTTCCGGCAGTGCCCACGCGGGTTCGCGATTATATTTTCAAAAAGAAAAAGCTCGGGCTGATTGATTTGCACGACCGCGATTACGACGAGCCTGCGGGCAACGGCGGCTTTCTTTTCAACGGCGGGCGACTCTATCTCGACATGGGGCATGTCGAGTATTGCACGCCGGAATGTCTCTCTCTGGCCGATGTCGTGGCTTACGACCAGGTTGGTGAAGTCCTCCTGCAACAAGCCTTGCATGAGTTGCATCTCGCCTCGGAAGTTTCGTTTATCAAGAACAACATCGATCACTACACGAGCGCCACGTTTGGCTGCCACGAAAACTATCTCCTCAGCCGCGATGCGCCGTTGACCCGTCGGAATGTCGATACGCTCCTGGCTTTTTTGGCCACGCGCATTTTGCTGGTGGGAGCGGGGCGGGTGGGGATGACTCTTGCGCCGCGCCGTTACGGGAAGATGGAGAATAGCGAATACGTCCCTTACCAGATTTCCCAGCGCGCCGATTTTATCCAGACCGATATTTATGAGTGGGTGCAGTTCAATCGCGCGCTGATCAATGCGCGGGACGAGCCGTTGGCCGATTATCGACGGTTCCGGCGGTTGCATTTGTTGCTGGGCGACTCGAACCTGCTTCCGTTTTGCAACGCGCTGAAGGTGGGCACGACCGCGCTTGTCCTCGATCTGCTCGAAGCCGATGCGCTGCCGCCCCTGGCGTTGACCGATGCGGTTCGCGCAATGCGGAATCTTTCGCATCAGCCGAACGGGCCATGGAAAGTGGAATTGGCCGACGGGCGCGACTGCTCCGCGCTCGATGTGCTGGAGGAATTTCTTGCCGCGGCTTGCTCGGGAAAAATCGACCTCGATGCTGATGGTCGCTGGACGGTTGAAGCGTGGAAGATGACGCTCGACAAACTCCGTCACGATCCCCACGCCTTGATCGGAAAGCTCGACTGGATCACGAAACAGTTCCTGCTCGAATCGTTCATCGAATCGGAGGGCATCACGTGGCGCGATGCGTGGCTCGAAAGCCTCGACCTCGAATATCATCAACTCAACCCGGCCAAGTCGCTCCTCGCCGGATTACCCGGAACGGCGTTGATCGAGCAGGGATTGCCCGGCCTGGCCAAGCGCGATTTCTTTTTGAAACCGCCACCCAACACCCGCGCCAATCTCCGCAGCGAAGCGATGCGCACCATCCTCCACAAAAAACTCTCTTACGTCATTGATTGGGATCTCATTTACATCGGTGAGGGGAAGCAAATTCATCTCGATGATCCCTTCGTCCATGATGTCCGGACGCTGCACAGTTTTAAAACACACGATCATCATTCGACAAGGTAGCCGCCGCTGGCCCAACGGCGGTGCCTTCCTCGTTCCCAAGTTGCACTTGGGAACGAGGAAATGTCCGTCATCCTGAGCTTGTCGAAGGATCAGCCTCCAGAAAGTGTACACTTCATTCTATAAATGTGTGCTTACCGGGAGCTGATCCTTCGACAAGCTCAGGATGACGGATGGTTTAGAGGGGATTTCCATCGAAATTACCATACAGGAGGTTATTGTGGCGTAAGGAAAATGAAGACCTTCGCAAAAATAATTCTATTTCTGGTGGGCATTCTCACCCCATTTCTAATCAGTCTTTTGATCGCGGCCATTTGGGCTGATCAAATCCTGCGCACTTTGACCGCGAAGGGATATAGCGATGATAACGACCCAAACATTGCAGCAAGAGACGTTGCGCAAGTAGTTATTCCAGTGGAATGGATTGGTTTGGGAGCTAGCGTAACTCTCGGAGCGTTTCTATTAGTCAACTTTCTTATCAAGCGCAAAAGAAATCAAATTAGGGCACTGCCTTAGTTGCGCTTGCCTTGCCATCGTCTTGAGCAACGGCTATCGTTCGCAGTTCACATTGGGAATGTGATAAAAAATTAGAGTTCCTTCGATAGCACCGAGACAAGCTCGGCTTGCTCAGGATGACAGCCATTAAAAAATAAATTTATGTTACGCGCCGGAATTGTCGGATTGCCCAACGTCGGGAAAAGCACGCTCTTTAACGCGGTCACGCGCACTCGCAAAGCGCAGGCGGCCAATTATCCGTTCTGCACCATCGAGCCGAACAACGGCATCGTCACTGTGCCCGATGATCGCCTCGACAAGCTCTCCGCGATTTCCAAGTCGCAGAAACTGGTTCCCGCCGTTTTTGAATTTGTCGATATTGCCGGCCTGGTCAAAGGCGCGAGCACGGGAGAGGGGCTGGGTAACCAATTCCTGACCCACATCCGAGAAGTCGATGCCATCATACAGGTCGTCCGCTGTTTCGAGGATGACGATATTCATCACGTCTCCGGCACGGTTGATCCGGTGCGGGACATCGAAGTCGTCACCACGGAGCTGGTACTGGCCGATCTCGGCGCCATCCAAAAGCGGAAGGACAAAAACGTGAAAGCGGCGCGTGGCGGCGATAAGCAGGCCAAGGCCGAACTCGATTTGATCGTGAAACTCGAACCGCATCTCGATTCGGGAAAGCCCGCGATCATGCTCGAGGTGACGCCTGACGAAAAAGCCGTGCTAAAAAGTTTCTTCCTTCTCACGGGTAAGCCGACGCTCTTCGCCTGCAACGTGGCCGAAAAGGAATTGGCGAATCCCGATGGAAATCCCCACGTCAAGGCTGTCCGTGAATATGTGAAGACCCATCTCAATACCGAGGCCGTGGTCATCTCCGCGCAGATCGAGTCGGATCTCGTCGATCTCAATGAAGACGAGCAGCGCGAATATCTCACCAGTCTCGGTGTCAAGGAATCGGGCGTAGGCGTCTTGATTCGTGCCGCTTATCATTTGCTCGGCTTGCGCACCTACTTCACCACGGGTGAAAAGGAGACACGAGCCTGGACGATTCATGCCGGGGACAAGGCTCCGGCGGCGGCGGGCGTCATCCATTCCGATTTTGAGCGGGGTTTCATCGCGGCGGAATGCACGGCCTACGAAGAGCTTGTGAAGCTCGGTTCGTTCGCCAAGGCGCGCGAAGCGGGACGGCTCCGCATCGAGGGCAAGGAATACGTGGTGCAGGATGGCGATGTGCTCGAATTTCGCTTTAATGTGTAATGTTGTCATCCCGATCCCTCGGCAAGCTCGGGATGACAGTCATTTTAAAATTTCTCCCTCATGAAAACTTTTCGCCGCGTCTGGGTCTACGCCCGGGTTTATCCACTACTGGCTATCGCCACTTTCGGGGCTGCCATTCTGGGCACATTGGCCGGATTCGTATTTCCCCAAGCCACGGGTCTCGTTATTGATAATGTTCTCACGCCCCATCGGCCTGGTTTGCTTCTGAGTTATGTTCTCATCGTTGCCGGGTCGTTTTTTCTTCGGGATGCGCTCAATGCCCTGCGTATTCGTTTCAACAATACGTTCGAGCAAGCGGTCATTTTTGACTTGAGACGCGATCTCTATTCCACGCTCCAGCGTCTCCCGCTTCGTTGGTACGACCAACGCGCCACCGGAGACATCATCACGCGCGTGATCGATGACGTGACCAATATGGAACGGGTGCTGATCGACGGCGTCGAGCAGGGCATTGTTGCTTTGCTGCAAATCATCGGTGTGGGCTTTGTCCTTTTTTATCTGAATCCGCGATTGGCTGCGTGGATGCTTTTACCCGTTCCCGTTATGATTGGCGGAGCGGCCTGGTACACCATGACTGCCCGGTTCCGTTACCGCGATCAACGTCGGGCCGCCTCGGCCATGAACGCGTTGCTGCTCGATAATCTGCAAGGCGTACGCCAGATCAAATCGTATGCGCGCGAAGAAACGGAACTTGAACGTTTTTGTGCCTCGGCGCGTCTTGTGGCCGAAACGCAACTGGTCATCATGCGTACCTGGGCGTGGTATTCGCCCGGGATGACTTTTGTGGCCGCGCTTGGCAGCGCCATCGTCCTCTACATCGGCGGCATGGATGTTCTCAACCCCACGAGAGGATTTACTGCCGGTGGACTGGTCACCTTTCTCCTTTATGTCGGCATGTTTTATGAACCAGTCGGACGGCTTCACCAGATCAATCAGCTTTACCAGGCGGGGCGTGCCGCCAGCGAGCGCGTCGCTGAAATTTTGGATGCACCGACTGAAAAATATGGGGAACCGGGCGCGCAACCCTTTACCCGGGCGAAGGGGAAGGTTGAATATCGTAACGTATCATTTTCCTACCGTGCTGACGTTCCGGCCCTGCATGAAATCAATCTCACGGTTCAACCGGGCCAATGCATTGCGCTGGTTGGGCCCACGGGCGCGGGCAAATCTACCATGGTCTCATTACTAAGCCGATTTTATGAAGCCACCGGCGGTGAAATTCTTCTCGATGACCGGAACGTGAGCGAGATTGCGCTTCTTGAGTTGCGTGAACAGATCGGGGTCGTTTCGCAGGAGACTTTTCTCTTCAACGGGACGATTCTCGACAACCTTCGCTTTGGGCGGCCCAACGCAACCCGGCAAGAAATCGAAGAAATGGCGCGCGCGGCCTGTGTCCACGATTTTGTGTCAGCGTTGCCTGAAGGTTATGACACACATGTGGGCGAGCGAGGGGTGAAACTTTCCGTGGGAGAAAAACAACGCATTTCTATCGCGCGTGCGCTCTTGAAAAATCCGCCAGTGCTGGTTCTGGATGAAGCGACGGCTAGCGTCGATACGGCCACGGAGCAACTTATCCAGCAGGCTTTGCAGCGACTGCTGGCGGGTCGGACTTCGTTTGTCATCGCGCATCGTCTTTCGACGGTACGCCATGCCGATTTGATTCTTGTACTCCAGAAAGGGCGCATTTTTGAACGTGGTTCGCACGATGAATTGCTCGCCATGAATGGTCTCTACGCCAGGCTTTGCCGGGCCCAACATACCGACCGTTTTTCGGAAACTGATATTGAAGCGGTTCTGGCGGATTCACCTTAAAGCAACGGGGAAATGCTCTAATTAATTTCAGGATGGTATTGAGATAATGAGCAATCATCTATCGACATCCCCACTCTGTCATCCTGAGCTTGTCGAAGGATCAGCTTCCCAAAAGCGTACACATCACTCTGTAAACGTATATTTATCGGGGGCTGATCCTTCGACAAGCTCAGGATGACGGAATATCTGAGCTAGCGCCCGCATTTGCAGCGGCTCCGTTTTTCCGATAGGCTTTAATGCCATGGATCAATCAATGGACAAGCTCGTCGCGCAACTGCTCGAGTCCTATGCCCATTGCGGCGGGATCAAGCATCTCAATGGCGCCAATCTGCCCTCAAAAATGGCGGTGGCCGCGCTGACGCAGGATTTGCTCCACATTATTTTTCCGGGTTTTATCGCGGAGCAGCAGGTGGCGAAAAAAGATTTACCGCAAGAGACGGCGCTTCAATTGAATAGTTTGCAAAAGCGGTTGGAACGCGAGATTGCCAAGAGTCTTGAGATGGTGCCCGTCGCAGGCCAGAACGCCCAGAATGCTGCGCTCGCTTTTTTACAAAAGCTGCCCGAAGTGCGCAGCATTATCCAAACTGATGTCGAAGCCGCCTACCAGGGCGATCCCGCCGCCGCCAACAAGGAAGAAGTCGTTCTCGCTTACCCGGGAGTTGAAGCGGTTGCCGTCTTTCGCCTCGCGCATGTTCTTTACGAAATGGGCGTCGCTTTCCTGCCTCGCATGATGACCGAGTGGGCGCATGGTCGCACTGGCATCGACCTGCATCCAGGCGCTGATGTCGGCTCCCACTTTTTTATCGATCACGGCACCGGCGTCGTAATCGGTGGAACATCGAAGATTGGCAACCGTGTTCGCTTGTATCAGGGCGTGGGACTGGTTGCCCGCAGCCTTGCCAAGAATGTGCAACGCGATGAGCAGGGGCACGCTCTTGGCGGCAAACGGCACCCCACCGTTGGAGACGATGTCACCATCTACGCTAATGCGACGATTGTCGGCGGTGATACGGTCATCGGGGATCGCACCATCATCGGCGGTAACGTCTGGCTGACTCGTTCGATTCCGCCCGACTCGGTGGTTTTCTTCGAGTCACAGCAAATCAGCATTCACCCGCGACAGCGCATGGGAGGGGATTGGGTGATCTGACCCCGATCTGAAATGTCATGCAGCGTTTTTATCTGGATGACAACGCGACGACGAATCTCGACCCGCGTGTGTGCGATGTCATGGAGCCGCTTCTTGATGGGACTCTGGGTAATCCTTCGAGCCTCCATGCCGAAGGCCGCCGTGCGCGTGGCGAAATTGACTCTGCCCGTGACTGCATTGCCTCCCAATTAAAAGCCAAGCCCTCGGAAATCATTTTCACCAGCGGCGGCACGGAAAGTTGCAATCTCGCCATTCGGGGACTTGCCTGCGCAAGCGGGGGTAGGGGAAAGCATCTCATCACGACAAAAACAGAGCACCACGCGGTGCTTCACGCTTTTCAGGCCATGGAGAAGCAGAACGATTTTGAGGTTACTTATCTGGACGTGAATGCCGAGGGTCTTATCGATCCGGGTGATCTTTCGCGGGCCATTTGCCCGGATACAATTCTTGTCTCGATCATGAGTGCGAACAACGAGACGGGTGTTTGTCAGCCCATGGGGGAGATCGGGGCCATTTGCGCGCAGCACGGTATTCTTTTTCATACCGACGCCATTCAGAGCGCGGGAAAAGAACCGCTCGATCTTGCGGGATGGCAAGTCGGTGCGTTGAGCCTCGCTGCGCATAAATTCCACGGTCCGATGGGGGCGGGATTTCTGTGGTTGAAGGCCGGAGTGCCTATTACGCGATTGATGGAAGGCGGCTCGCATGAAAACGAACGCCGCCCCGGAACGGAAAATACGGTGGCGATTGTTGGGATGGCCGAGGCATTGCGTCTTTATGGCCAGGTTGATTCCGCAGAATTACAACGGCAAATGCGTTGGACGGAAGAATTGTGGCGGGAATTAAATTTCCTTGGCGGAGTACGACGCAACGGTCATCCGACGCAGCGATTGTCGAATACGCTCAACGTTAGTTTTCTCGGATTGCATGGGGAAGACCTGCTCATCGCGCTTGATCTCGCCGGACTGGCTGTCTCCAGCGGCTCGGCCTGCATGGTTGGTTCCGTGCAGCCGTCGCATGTGCTCGCGGCCATGGGCGTTCCTCCTGAATGGGCCTCGGCGACAGTTCGTTTTTCCATGGGTTCGCAAATTCGAGATGAAGACTTGAAAGAAATCGTAAATCGCGTCAAACAGGTGGTAAGTCATCAGCGGGGACTTCGCAGGTGGACATCAGCAGTTCAGGAACCCGTTCGACAGGAAGCTTTGGCATGAATCGGAACGCATCTAAAAAATTACGCATCGGCATCGTGGGCGCGGGAGGCATTGTCCGGCAACGTCATTTGCCCGGCTTGATGGCTTTGCCCAATGTTCAGGTGGTCGCGGTTTGCAATGCGCGTACCGAGACGGCCCAGAGCATCGCGAAGGAGTTCCACATTCCCGAGGTCATGAACGATTGGGCCGAGATGCTTGACCGGCCTGATCTCGATATCATCTGGATTGGCACACCTCCTTACCTGCACGCACCCATTACGATCTCGGCATTGGAAGCCGGAAAACATGTTTTTTGCCAGGCGCGGATGGCCATGAATCTGCGCGAGGGACGCGAAATGCTAACCGCAGCCCAGGCACGTCCGCAACTGGTCACGATGCTTTGTCCTCCTCCCCACGGACTTCGTGGCGGAAAATTTTTTCAGAAATTGCTGCACGATGGTTATGTGGGCGAGCCTTGGCATTTTCGTCTTTGCGCCGTCAACAGCCAGTTTTCGGATCCACTTGCCCCGGTGCATTTTCGTCAACGCAGGGAACTGAGCGGCTTGAATATTCTGACCGTCGGTATTTATGCCGAGGTGTTGCAACGCTGGATTGGCTCCCCACGGCGGGTGCATGCCCAGATGAAAGTCTGCGTGCCCAAGCGCGAAGGTTATGTCGTTCATGTGCCCGATGTGGTGCAGGTTTTTGGCCACTGGCCTAATGGTCTTGCCGGTCTTTTGGAGTGGAGCGGCGTGGCGCAGTTCGCTCCCGATGAAACCCTGACCATCTATGGGCGCGACGGCACATTGGTTTACAATTTCACCCGGGATGAAATTCTGGGCGGTCGGCGTGGCGACAAGGAACTGCGTTCATTGACGATTCCCCCGGAGCTTGAAACAACCTGGACCGTGGAAAAGGATTTCATCGATGCGGTCGTCAAGGGCGGGCGTCCCGAGCCGAGTTTTGAGACTGGGGTGCAATATCTTGAGTTTACCGAAGCCGTTAATCTCAGCGCGCGCGGAGGTCATGCCGTGGAACTGCCCCTGCCGTAATTGTTTTTCCTACTTCCACATTTGCGTCGGTAAAGTTTTTCACCTAGCCTGTGGGCGCGATGTCCCCGACGCTCCGTACCGAACTCCAGCAGGCACCCTCGATTTTCGAGGGATTCCTTGCCCGTTTTTTTCAGGAGAATGCCGAGCGCTACGCTTACGGCGAATTGTTTGAACCGCTTTATCTGGACATGACTGAGTTTGTGGCGCGACGCGGTAAACGCATTCGTCCGATGTTGTTTCTCGGTTCTTACCGCATTTTTGGTGGAGAGCGTCTTTTCGACGATTCCTCTCTTTTGCGTTCAGCTCTCTCCCTGGAACTGCTGCATGCCTTCATCCTGATTCACGACGACGTCATCGACCAGTCGGAACGCCGCCGGGGATTGCCAACTTTTCATAAGCTCGTTGAAGAGCGGCTCGGCAAGCTCGACGGCGCTGCCCGCGTGGGTGGAAATGTCGCGGTGGTGGTGGGGGACATTCTTTTTGCCATGGCGCTCGATACCCTGCGCTCGACCGACTTTCCGCGCGAATTGCGCGACGCTGCGCTCTCTCATTTCCTGCGTTACATCTCCGATACGGGGGCAGGGGAGGTGTATGATATTTTACTCGGCACACGCGACATCGCCCGGGTGGAAGAAGCCGACATCACGCGCATGTATACGCTCAAGACCACGCGTTACACTTTTGAGGCACCCCTCGTTTTGGGCGCGTTATTGGCGGGGGCGAATGCCGAGCTTTTACAGGAACTTGCCGAGTTGATCGAACCCGTGGGGCTTGCCTTTCAAATCCAAAACGACCTGATCGAGTACCACCAATTCAAGGGCGTCGATCGGTTGCGGCAGACCGATATTTTGGAAGGAAAGAAAACCCTGCTCCTGCGCGTGGCTTACGATCATCTCGATGATTTGGATCGAAGCTTCCTTCAGCTTTGCTTGAGCACACGCGCTTCCAACGACGCTTCGATCAGCAAGATCGAGCAGCTTATCGATAAATCGGGTGCGGTTGGCCTTCTCACCCAACGGATGGAAGGGCTTTTCCAAAAAGCCGAGGCTGCGCTGAAAGCCTCGTCGTTTACCCCGGAGCAAGGTGATGGGTTGCGGGAGGCTTTTTCGTCGGTGCGGCAACAAACGCAACATACCGGAACGCAATAGTCCGCAGTTGGTGTACGCTTATTCTTTGTCATCCCGAGCTTGTCGAGGGATCAGACGCGCAATCAAATAGACAATATGTTGAAGAGCTTGAGATTAGTTAGCTTTCCGTATTCGGTCAGGTTTAGTGGTAATCAAAGCGTGTCTGATCCCTCGACAAGCTCGGGATGACGTTTTTCTTAATTAAGATTTTCACAAAGTATTTTCTCTCAAGGCCATGCCCAATTCCAACTCTCTTTCCGTATCCCGCAAGGCCTGCCGTCGGATGACGAAGAAGCACGCGAAGACCTTCTATTTTGCATCCAATGTTCTGCCCCGGCAAAAACGGATGGATGCCTACGCGGTCTATGCCTTTTGCCGCTACGTCGATGATCAAATCGATCTTGCTTCTGAGGAAGCCGCGCGTCTGCGTGCCTTTACCGAGTTGAGGGAACTGCTCGATGCTGTCTATCCACCCACAGACAAACTTGAAACATTCCTCACCAGCTTACCCTGGTTGACGTCCTTTTGTGAAACGATCCAGCGTCGTGCCATTCCGAAAACCTATTTTGAAGACCTGCTCGTCGGTGTGGAAATGGATCGAGGCCAGGTACGGATCAAAACCTGGGATGAACTGGACAAATACTGTTATCATGTCGCGTCGGTGGTCGGCTTGATCATGGTGCATGTGCTCACGGAACCTTCGCCCGAGTTGCTGAAACCGGCGCGCGATCTCGGCACGGCCATGCAGTTGACCAACATCCTGCGCGATATTCACGAGGACTGGCAGCGTGACCGGCTCTATCTTCCCCTCGAAGAGTTGGAAAAATTCGGGATCGATACGGAAGACATCGCCCTCGAGCGCGTGACTGATGCCTTTCGCGCCATGATGCGATCCCAAATCGGCCGTGCCCGTGCCTACTACAGTTATGCGGAGCAGGGCATCGAGGCATTGCCCGACGACGGATCACGTTTTTGCGCGCGCTTGATGAGCACGATCTATGGCGCCATTCTCGATGAAATTGAGTGGGCCGATTATCAGGTTTATCGGGGTCGCGTGAAGGTCTTGTTTACTCGCAAGGTCTGGCTCGCCGTAAAGTCGTACGGACAGCGGTAAGTCCTGCGGACGGCAGCAAATAATCTAAAGCACCATCATCCCGAGCGGAGGTGAATCGGAAAGTGTATTCTAGCGCAGGCATTAACTCGAACCGAAGTCGAGGGATATGGCCCATCAGGCGGTAAAGGATGAAAAGCGCCGGAAGCTTGTTAAGCAACATGCAACGGCCCGCTTGCAGCATGGGCGACGAGCTAGATCCCTTCTGGTGCTTTGAAATTTTGTGACGCCACTTTTAAGTTTCGATTATTCAAACCATATCCCTCGACTGCGTCTCGGGAAATCAACGGATCAAAACCAGCATGTTGACTCGGCTCCGCTCGGGATGACGGATGGTTGATTTCGTAAAGTCCGTTAATTCCGTCAAAAAATTCAGCGATAGTTTGATGTGAAAAGGAATACATCGCGGCCTTGCCCTATCGCGGCAACGCCCTAAATTAATCCTGTGATTGCCGCCAACAAAAACGACATTCTCGACTCGCTGCTTTTTGTCTATTTCCGATGGCTTGCCCGGCGAGCCTTTTACACCATAGCCGGACGCGGTCTTGAGCACCTCCGTAATTTGCCCCCGGATCGCCCGGCGATTATTTTTTGCAATCACACCAATTGGTGGGACGGATTAATGGTTTATCTCCTGACCCGGCAGATGTCCCACAAAGCCGTTTATTGCATGATGGAGGAGAAACAACTCAAGCATTACCGTTTCTTCACTTGGCTCGGCGCATTTTCAGTCGATCTGAGCAGTCCCTTGCGTTCGGCGGCGGCGCTTCGCTATGCCCAGCGACTCCTCCAAAAGAAGGAAACGGCCATTTGGATTTTCCCCCAGGGAAAACTCTCCCTGCCCAACGATCCAGTCGAAGTAAAACCGGGCACTGATTATCTCGCCCAGAATGCTCCTCATGCGTTGCTGGTCGGCGTCTCGATGCGTTACGAGTTTTTCCGGGAGAATCGTCCCAATGTCTTGATTGAAATCGGTCAGCCTTTTCAGGCCATCGAGTGGACGGAAGGTCGCATTGCCCGGGAATGCAACGAAGCTGTCGCGCGCGCCAACAAGGCGGCCGTGACCCAGGATATGTCCGGCTTTGAGCCTCTCTTCAAACCCCACTGGACGGTCAACAAGCGTTGGGAATGGGTCAAGCTCGCCGCGACGGGGCGCCTGCGCGAATTCAGCCCGACTAATTGATCAGTGGGGCTGGCCTGGCTGACGACGGTGTGGAGGTGGTGTTCTTCTTTATAGAAGGCGTTGCGCCATTGACGTCCACATCCGGGGTGAGCGGGATGACGGTGTTCGATTTCAACACATCGGATTCCGACGGCGGTCTGATGCTCGGACCGCCCCAGAAGACGCGCCAAGGTTTTTCCGCCAGCGTCGCCGTGAGCGCCTTGGCGTTGGAACTGACGACTTTTAGATTCTCCGAAGCCACGCGCATACTGGCCAGCATCGTGTTGATGTGCTCGCGGCTTTCTGCCGAATCGAGATTTGCCATGACGCTATCGCCATCCACCAGGAACTTATCGGCATGATCGATCAAAGGTGGCAGCTGGGTGGCCATTTTTGTGCTGATCGAATCGAGGCGAACCACGATTGGCTGCAATTCATTGATCAGGGACTTGGCTTTGTCCAGCGCTTCGCCCGCCGGTTGAACCAGCGAGGTCAAATCGTAAGGCATGTGACCTTGAATAACGGAACCATCTGCCAGGAGTTTGCTGGTGTGATCGCCTCCCGGGCTGAGCAGGATATACATCGCAGCAATGCCCAAGCCGTCTTGCTTGATCGTGGCGGTCACATCCTTGCCGACTTCCACATCTTTGTTGATTTCCGCCACCACCTCCACGGCATTATAGAGCAGGGTATCGGGGTCTTGCGTCTGGTCAACACGGCGGATCACCCGGATTTCCGAGACCCGACCGACATTGGCCCCGGCATACTTGACCGCGCTATTGGTGCTGATACCCGATGCATTGGGAAACTTAATAAGAAGATGGTAGCGGGACTGGCCGAAGGACCATTTGCCAATGGCGAAGCTCAGGGCGAGCGCCATCAGGACAGCGCCGACCAGCGTGATGATGGCTATGACGGCATTGATTTTATTATCTTTCACGGCGTATTCCTCGCGTTTTAAGCCTGCATCAGGCGTTTGAGATAGTCATCTTTGGAAAGTTTCAGCGGTATCGGGCCATCCGCATAACCATTGATAAATTGTTGAAGAATCGGATCGGGATTATTTTTGATCTCATCGGGCGTGCCGGAAGCGATAACACGTCCCTCGAAGAGGAAGATCATCTGCGTTGCGATCCGAAATGCGCTGGTCATATCGTGCGTCACCACCACGGCGGAAAGTCCCAGCTTTTTAGTCAGGTCCACCGTCAGTGTGTCGATCACGGCAGTCATGACCGGATCGAGGCCGGCGGTCGGTTCGTCGCAAAAAAGGAGTTCAGGATCGAGAGCCAGCGCCCGTGCCATGCCGACCCGCTTTTTCATTCCGCCTGAGATTTGCGCAGGCTTGAGATGTTCGAACCCGGTGAGGCCGACCAGTTCCAGTTTAAGTTTCACGACGAGATCGGCGATACTGGCGGAGACATCGCTCGATTCGAGGATGGGCAACGCCACGTTTTCACCGACAGTCAGGGAATTGAAAAGCGCCCCCGTCTGGAACAACATTCCGAAGCGTTTGCGAACATTGGACAACTCCCGGTCGTTCAACTTGGTGATCTCCGTGCCATCAATGTAAATTTCGCCTGCGTCCGGTTTCAGGGAGCCGATGATGTGCCGTAACAGGGTGCTCTTACCGCAACCGCTCCCGCCCATGATGATAAGGATTTCACCGCGCTTGAGCTTGAAACTCACATCTGAAAGAATTTTGCGCGAACCGAAGCTGCGGGTCAGGCCGCGCACTTCGAGGGCGTAAGGCGATTTATGCTTGGTTTGAGGCTCGCTCATGTGAAGTAAATTAATGTGGTTAGAATCGCGTCCATGGCAAGCATGGAGGTGAGGGCGGTGACCACCGACTTGGTGGTGGAGCGGCCCACGCCTTCAGCGCCACCCTCGACCTGCATCCCGTAAAAGCAGGCCACCGTACCCACCACGCCGCCGAAAACGAGCGCCTTGAGCAGGCCGGTAAAAAGATCCTTCTGCTCCACGGCCTCTATCGAATTTTGAACGTAAAAAAATGGATCAAGATGCAGGCTGCCGACGCTGATCAGCCATCCGGCAAAAAGCCCAACGCCTTCGCCCAGCACGGTCAGGACGGGCATCATCAGGAGCATGGCCAGCAGACGCGGTACCACGAGGTACTTCACCGGGTCGATGCCCATGACGTTAAGCGCCTCGATTTCCTCCGCGACTTTCATCGTACCAAGCTCCGCCGTGATGGCGGAACCGGAGCGGCCGATGACAATGACCGCCGTGATGAGCGGGCCGATTTCCCGCAAAATGGAAAAGGCGACCAGATTGGCCACCATGTTGGTCGCTCCCAATTTCTCGAATTGCCCGGCGCCCTGGATGGCGAGCACAAGACCGAGCAGAAAATTAGCCAGCGCGACCGTCGGCAGCGAGGCGACGCCGATATTGACCATCTGGGAAAAGAGGGCTGAAAGACGCCAGCTTTTTTGGCCAAAAATCGGCGAGAAAATACCGACAAAGGCTTCAAGGGATAGTTGTGCGAATGCGAGCATGGTTGTGCTCCCCTTTTCCGTTAAGATTTAAGCGCGGCCAGCGCGGAGGGGATATCGGGATGGAGGGAGAAGATTTGCTCCAGGCGCACAATCTCGAAGACATTTTTCACGCGCGGGCTTAGCGAAGCCAGGGCCAGCTTGCCTCCGAAACCTTGCACGGACTGGAAATACTCGATCAACGTTGCCAGCCCGGAGGAATCGATATAGCTCACTCCCGTGAAATCGAGCAGCAGCCGGGGCGTTTTTTGAGATGCCTTGGGCTTCAGGTATTCCCGCAGTTTGGGCGAGTTTTCCAGGTCAATATCGCCCGTAATCGAAACGATGGGTATGGTGTCTTCGGTCCGTTCGGTGATTTGCATCACGTTAGAGCTATCAACCTTCTGCAATGAAGAAAGCCAAATTTTAACTAATCGAGTTAAGTTTTAAGCCCGGAGCAGGTTTTGAAGGGCTAAATATGGCCTCTAGCTTGCCGGAAGATCGGTCAATTCGAGGCGACGGCTGAGATAACGCTCGGCCCGCATGATCGCCCTAAACTTGATCAGGTCTTCCTCCATCGAGCCGCTCAGAATCGTATATTTGTAGAGAGGCCACAGTTTCGATTCCTCCCGCCCGGTGCGGAGCCTCTGCTGAACCTGCTCCTCGGTTTCCGTGCCGCGCTTGCGTAAACGCTTTTCCAATTCCTCCAGCGTGGGCGGCATGATGAAAACATCGACGAGCGAATCGCGCACCATGACATCATCCGTTTTGCGAACTGAGGCAGCTCCCTGTACGTCGATGTCGAGCAGGACGTCGGTTCCCTGGGTGAGCGCCTCCTTGACGGTCGCCTTCAGCGTTCCGTAATAATTTCCGTGGACGAGCGCATGTTCCAGCATATCGCCATGGTGAATGCGGCTGAGAAATTCTTCCTTGGAGAGAAAATGATAATCGGTTCCATCGATCTCACCGGGACGCGCGGGCCGTGTCGTGCAGGAAACAGAATAGATGAAATCGGGCGTGGCCCGCAGATTTTCGCACAGCGTGGTTTTGCCGGTGCCCGACGGGGCGGAGATGACAAAGAGAATGCCCTGGCGTCGGAAGGTCGTCGGGTTCATTCGATATTCTGAACCTGCTCCCGCAATTTTTCCAACTCTGTTTTCATGCCAACGACGATTTGGCTGATGGCGAGGAAATTGGCCTTGTTGCCAATGGTATTGGTCTCCCGGAACAATTCCTGGAGGAGAAAATCGAGGGTGCGTCCTACTGGCTCGTCCTTGTTCAGGTGACCGAGGAACTGGTCAAGATGGCTCCGCAGGCGGGTCAGTTCCTCCGAAATATCGCTCCGGTCGGCAAAGAAAACGATTTCCTTCAATAGCCGCTCATCCGAAGCCTCGATCTCCAGCCCGGCCTTGGAGGCGCGTTCCAGCAGGAGGCCGCGATGATGTTCCATGACTTTCGGGGCGAGGACGCTGATCGTCTTCACGTTTTTTTGTATCGCGAAAGTCCGCTTTTGCAAATCGGTGGCGAGGGCTTTTCCTTCGCGTTTGCGCATCTGGACGAATTGTTCCAGTGCGGCCTTGAGCGCCTTCTGCAAGGCAGTCCAGGCTGTTTCCACTTCGATTTCCATGTTTTCGGAATCGAGTACACCCGGCCCGCGCAGAATCTGATCCAAGGTAATTTCTCCACCGAGCTTCAGTGTCTTGCGGATGGATTCCAGTTGATCACGATAGGCCCGGGCTGCGGCAAGATTGATCGCGCCGGTGCGACCTCCGCCCTTGGCATGAAGCCCCACGGCCACGGTGAGGCGTCCCCGCGAAAGATGGGCATTGATCTCATCCCGCACACGCGGTTCGAGTTCCATGAAAGCGCGGGGCAGCGAAAGAGAAATCTCCGCCTGCTTGCGGTTGACCGAACTCAATTCAACCGCGATTTGCCGTCCATCAAAAGTGGCCGTGCCCCGCCCATATCCAGTCATGCTTCGCATAGTCTTTTTTAATCCGTCATCCCGAGCTTGTCGAGGGATCAGACGCGTCCTTCTTATCCAAAAGTCAGACGACCACGAAAACCCGTCGGATTTAAGTTGTCCGACGGGTTGATTATCTCCCATGCGTCTGATCCTTCGACAAGCTCAGGATGACAATCTTTTCTACAACCCCAGCATCTGCGCCACCTGCTGCACGTCCTTGTCGCCGCGTCCAGAGAGACAAATGATCATCGTCTGGTCGGGCCGCATTGTCGGCGCGAGCTTGATCGCCTCGGCAATCGCGTGGGCGCTTTCCATCGCGGGGATGATGCCTTCGGTCTCGCTCAGGAAACGGAACGCCTTCAACGCCTCGTCATCGACACAGAAGGTATATTCGACGCGGCCTTCGTCGCGCAACCAGGCGTGTTCCGGCCCGACCGCAGCGTAATCGAGTCCCGCCGAGATGGAATGGGTATTCATGATCTGGCCGTTGCTGTCCTGAAGAATGAACGTCCGCGCGCCTTGAAGCACCCCCAGGCTTCCACCTTGAAAGCGCGCCGCGTGTTGTCCGGCCAGGATGCCGTGCCCACCCGCTTCCACGCCGATACAGCGCACCTGCTTGTCCTCAATAAAGGGATAAAAGAGGCCGATGGCATTACTACCACCACCGACGCAGGCGAGCAAAACGTCGGGCAGATGTTCTTCGCGTTCGAGAATCTGGCGGCGCGCCTCGTCGCCGATTACGCGATGAAAATCGCGCACCATCATCGGATAGGGGTGTGAACCGAGCGCCGAGCCAAGAATGTAGTGCGTGGAGCGGATATTCGTCACCCAGTCGCGCATCGCTTCGTTGACTGCTTCCTTCAGCGTCTTTTGCCCTGCGGTCACGGGTACCACCGTTGCCCCGAGGAGGCGCATACGCGTTACGTTTAAAGCCTGCCGTTCCATGTCGACCGCACCCATATAGACAACGCATTCAAGTCCGAACCGCGCCGCGACAGTGGCCGTGGCTACGCCATGCTGCCCCGCCCCGGTCTCGGCAATCACCCGTTTTTTGCCCATCCGCCGTGCCAGCAAAACCTGGCCGAGGGCGTTATTGATCTTGTGCGCCCCGGTATGGAGAAGATCTTCCCGCTTGAGATAAATCTTGGCTCCGCCCAGGCGCTGGGTCATCCGTTCCGCACGATAAAGCGGCGTAGGACGACCGGCATACTCTTCGAGGAGAAATTTGAGTTCGTTGCGAAAGGCCTTGTCCGCCTTGGCTTTCTCGTACTCCTGCGCCAACTCGTGCAAAGGCGCCATGAGCGTCTCGGGCACGAACATGCCGCCATACGGGCCAAAGTGGCCCGTGGCGTCCGGCACCTGAGTCAGGAGTTTTTGCATATCTGGATGAAATCGCGCAGCTTGGAGTGGTCTTTCTTACCGGGGGAGGCCTCGACGCCGCTGCTCACATCGACAGCATAAGGATGCACCGTTTCAATCGCTTTCGCAACATTTTCGGGGTTCAGGCCGCCCGATAAAATAAGGGGTTTCGTCGTCCTTTTTTTGAAGGCGAGTGCGAGGCTCCAGTCGAAGGTTTGCCCCGTGCCGCCATGCTCCTTTGACGGTGTATCGAGGAGGAATGCGGAAACGGCGTAGCTTTCCGGCGTAATTGCCTCGGCCTGGTCGGCGGCCAGCACCTTGATCACGGAGAGATATTTACCCACCGCTTTGACATGCACCGGCGATTCCTGGCCGTGCAGTTGCGCCACTCCGAAGTTCTTGAGCTGCTTCCTCCAGCCCAGGTTGGAAAACTCCTTGTTCGCATTTACCGTCACGGCCACGGTCTGCACGAACGGTGGCAGCGCCTCGATAATTTTAATCGCTTCCTCGATGGGGATGAACCGTTTGCTCTTCTCGTAAAGAATAAAGCCCAGCGCATCCGCACCCGCCGTCACGGCAGCTTGTGCATCTTCCAGGTTCGTAATACCGCAAATTTTAACACGTAGGGGCATACATTTAAATTCCGTCATCCTGAGCTTGTCGAAGGATCAGCTTCCAGAAAGCCTGCACTTCACCCTGTGAGCGAATACTTACCGGGGGCTGATCCTTCGACAAGCTCAGGATGACAGGCTTTTAGAATTTTAAAAGAGGACGACTATCAATTTTTCAACAATAATTCCGCCAGCTTTTCGGGGACATTCTTGGCCCGCATGAGCGCCTCGCCGACGAGCACCGCGTTGATTCCGCAGGCGCGAACCCGCCGGACATCCTCCGCCGTTTTGATCCCGCTTTCGCTGATCGCCACCGTGTCGTTCGGGATTTCCTCCGAAAGAGCCTCGGTCGTCGCCAGGTCGACCTCGAAGGTCTTCAGGTTGCGGTTATTGATTCCAATGATGTCGGCCCCAAGATCGAGCGCGCGTTCCATTTCAGCAAGGTCATGCACTTCGACCAGCACATCAAGCTGGCACGACTTGGCCTTGTTATAGAGGGATAGGAGAGTGGGATCATCGAGGCTGGCAACGATGAGAAGAATGGCGTCCGCACCCGCGACCACGCTCTCGTAAACCTGGAGTTCGTGAACGATGAAGTCCTTGCGCAGCAACGGCAGATCGACTTGCTCGCGAATCTGTTTCAGGTAGCTCAAATGTCCGCCGAAATACTTTTCATCGGTCAAGACACTCAGGGCGTGCGCGCCGCCTCGTGCATATTCGCGAGCCTGGGAGAGGGGGCTGAAATTTTCCGCGATAATTCCCGCCGAGGGCGACGCCTTTTTTACCTCGGCGATGATGGCCACCTCGCTCCCGTGCTGGAGTGCCGGGCGGAAAGGGCGGAAATCATTTCGCAGAAGCGCCTGCTTGCGCAATTCGGCAGCGTGCGGCTCCAGCCTTTTCCATTCGGCTTCCTTGCTGGCATTGATTTCGGCGAGTTTGTTCATTTAACGCTTAACCTTACTCCTCATCCGTATCGGCATCCGAGCGTTTTTTACCGCGCAGGAACGCCTCGATGAACGCGTTGAGATCGCCATCCATGACGGCCTGCACGTCGCTGGTTTGTTCACCGGTACGGAGATCCTTCACCATCTGGTAAGGCTGAAACACATAGGAGCGAATCTGGCGACCCCAGCCGATTTCGCCCTTCTCGCCATAATGCTTTTCCATCTCGGCCCGCTTCTTGTCGATTTCCAGTTCATAGAGACGCGCCTTGAGCACGTTCATGGCCGTGGCGCGATTCTTGATCTGCGACCGCTCGTTTTGGCAGGTGACGACGAGGCCGCTTGGAATGTGGGTAATGCGCACTGCGGAATCGGTCGTATTCACGCCCTGGCCGCCGGGGCCGCCGGAGCGATAGACATCAACGCGAATGTCCTTCTCCTCAATCTTGATATCGATGCTGTCATCCACTTCCGCGATCACGTCGAGTGAAGCAAAGGAGGTCTGGCGTTTACCCGCCGAATTAAAGGGTGAGATGCGGACGAGCCGATGCACACCGTGCTCCGCCTTGAGCCGTCCATAGGCAAATTCGCCTTTGACCTGCAACGTCGCGGTTTTAATCCCGGCTTCCTCTCCCTGGAGAATGTCGAGCATCTCGACCTTATAACCCGATTTTTCGGCGAAACGCTGGTACATGCGCAGAAGCATGTTCGCCCAGTCGCACGCCTCGGTGCCACCCGCCCCGGCGTGGAGACTGATAATCGCGTTGTTGCGATCCATCGGGCCGCCGAGCAAGACGCGCATTTCGAGTGCGCTGAGCGACTTGGCAACGGCATCGTACTCGGCTTGAAATTCCTTGCCCGCCTGCTCGCTGGCATCCTCGATGACCAATTCATGCAAGGTCGTCAGGTCGGCAATTTTTTGCTCGAGGTCTTTAAGAGGGTCGAGCTTGGCGCGAATGGCGTTGGCTTCGCCGATGATCTTCTGGGCTGCCTGGGCATTGTCCCAAAATGCGGGAGCGGCCATCCTGACTTCATACTCGGCCAGTTGGGTTTTTAGCGCAGGCAGGTCAAAGAAACCTCCGAAGCTGCCCAAGGCGGGTTTCAAGGTCGGTGACGTCGGGAAGGGGAAGAGAGGCCATTGGCTACTCTATAAGCGGTCATCCCGAGCTTGTCGAGGGATCAGACACATCGGTGGTGTTCTAATTTGGGTTCTGTTTATATCGAGCGATAGCGAGGGCATTAATTTACCACCATCCCAACCCGTCATCCTGAGCTTGTCGAAGGATCAGCTCCCGATAAGCCACTACTTGTCGGGCAACGCGGACACCTTATGGAAGCTGATCCTTCGACAAGCTCAGGATGACGGATTTTATAGTGCGACGATAATAGACCGCCGCTACATTAAGAAAATCAAAGCAACGCAATTTCCGCGCGGAATTTTTTGCCGTTTTCCCGGATGAGAAAGCCGACGCTTACCGGCGCGCCCTTGTTGGCCCGGCCTGCCGAACCCGGATTGAACAAATGTACGCCTTCATGCATTTCATCGGCAGGTCGATGGGTATGACCGAAAAGGAGCCAATCAGTCTGTGGCGGCATGTGCCGGGGCAGGATATGAATCAGGTGAAAGCGTTCCCCGCCCCGCTCCAGGTCGAGACACAGGGGCGAAGACAACGTGAAATCATTATTGCCCAAAACCACGGTCAGGTTGGAATTGATCGCTCGCAGCTCGTCCAGGATCGATTCCGCGCAAACATCGCCCAAGTGCCAGATTTCATCCACGTCACGAAAAAGGGTCGCGACCTCTGGAATCCAACGGTCATGGGTGTCGGCAATGATGCCGATTCGGTAGTTTTCTGCGGTAAGCATAAGAGATGAGTTTGCAGCCCAAGCTTGACTAAGAGTCCGTTTCTCGCAACAAGTCTCTTATGGGTCAACAGTTGAATAAAGTTCAGAAACGTCGTCGTCGCCTCAATTACAAGAAGAGGCAAAAGATTAAATCCAAAACGACTGCGGCTACCGCCAAGGCGTAAGGTCTTCCGGGCACCGTCCCGATTTTACATGAGTGCACGTTATCTGGTCGTCGATGGCCATAGCGTGATTTTTGCATGGCCTGATTTAAGGGCTCTTCATGACCATAATCGTGCCTATGCGCGGAAGGTGCTGGCCGATCGTTTGCAACAACTGCACGACACCACTTCCTGGCGTGTAACCCTGATACTCGATGGAAAGCTTGGAACGGCCGTCGCTTCGGGGTCAAAGAAGCCTTATGACATGGTTATCGCCTACGCCACGGCGGATCAAACAGCGGACAGCATCATCGAGCGTCTGGTGGCGTCTTCCGGGGTGGTCCAGGAGATTTTGGTCATCACGGCTGACGAGGTTGAGAAACTTACCGTCGAGTCATTGGGAGCGGCGAGTGCCTCCCCGGAATGGCTTCTAAAAATGCTGGAACAGGAAGGCAGTTCCTTTGCCGATGAACTGAGCCGCATTCATCGCACCGCTCGTTGGAAATGATTAAATTTCAGGAAGTTATTGCCTTTTTCATCAAAAAATGTCATTTCCATTATTGGAGTGTAAGAATGAATTGACAGTTGATTCATTTTTAGGAAACTTCCCTGAACCGTTTTAACTCAACGACCTAGCAAACTTATCACATGTCCACACTTGGAAAAATATTTCTGTACGTTGCTTTAGCAGGCGCACTAGCTGCCATTTATGGAGCTTGGGTGCTGGTTCAAAAGTACGATGAAACGAAGACGAATCTTGCCACGAGCCAGGCAGAGACTGTAACGGCCAAAAAGGCTACTGTCGCCGCTACGGCGGAAAAAGACGCTGCCATTAAGGAAAAAGACGCGACTAATACCGCCTTGACCGAAGCCAAGGGCAATATTGACGATTTGAATTTAAAGCTCACTGCGGGCATGAAAACGGAGGCGGACTTAAAAACATCCCTTAAACAAGCTACGGATGCTGTTGACAAGGCCACGGCGGATTTAAAGGGTTATCAGGATGCTTTTAGCGGCATGTCCCCCGACGAAGTGAAGGCTGCCATGGAAAAAGCGAAGTCGGAAAAAATCGCAGCCGAAACCGAACAAAAGATTTTGGCCGATCAGCTTGATGCTGCCAGCAAACAAGTTGCGCAGCTTAAGGAGGAAATTAACCGGGCAAAAACAGGCACCATGCCTCCAGGTATCAGCGGCAGGGTGACTTACGTCAATCGGGCTTGGAATTTTGTCGTTCTTGATGTCGGTCTGTCCAATGGAGTGGTACCCAATGGCGAATTGATTATTTATCGCGGCAATGATTTTTTAGGTAAAGTTAAGGTCACCAAGGCTGATCCCAATGATTCCGTGGCCGATATACTGCCCAGTTCAAAAGGTGATATTCAAATCGGTGATTATGTGCTTAACTAGGGGCATGACACGCCTTCGTTTGACGCTGTTTCTCTTGCCTTTGGTTTTGGTTCAGGTCGGATGTTCGAGTACCAGCACGTCGCCATCGACGGGGAATGTCGATGCGACTGGTCAACCTGTTTCCAGTATCCCGTGGAACAAGCCGGAGCAGTGGGAAACCACCGGACAGCTCGGCGGCATGACGCGATAAGGCGTTAAATCGTTTCGATTTGCCGCAAGGCCTCAAAGAGAACAATCGCCGCTGCGGTTGCCAGGTTCAAGCTTCTCACCTCGGGGTTTGCCATGGGAATGGTGAGACACGTCCCGGCATTTTTCTTCAATAACGACTCGGGAAGTCCCTTGGTTTCCCGCCCGAAAACCAGAAAATCGCCTGCTTGAAAAGGGGCTTTGGTGTAAGGCCGATCCGTTTTCGTCGTCAGGAAATAAAACGTCGCGCCGGGATGAGCTTCGTGCAGCGCAGTCCAGTTCGGCCAGCTTTGCCAGGTGACGTGCTCCCAGTAATCCATGCCAGCGCGTTTCAAGGCGCGGTCGTCGAGCTTGAACCCAAGCGGTTCCACGAGATGCAGTACGGTGTGCGTGGCGGCGCAAAGCCGGGCAATCGCGCCGGTATTGGGTGGAATTTCCGGCTCGACCAGGACGATTTGCAGTTGGTGCCTTGGGGACATGCTCAGGAAGGGCGTGGCGGGTATTTGACGCTGACGAGATAAAGCCCACATGCGGGAGCGGTCGCAGGCGCCTCGGAGCGCGAACAGGCATGCAGGATTTTTCCGAAATCGGCAACGCTGATCTTGCCCAGGCCAACTTTTACGAGTCCGCCGACCAAATTCCGTACCATGCGATAGAGAAATCCATCGGCAGTGAAGTGAAATGTCAGTGTCTCCTTGTCGTGCACAAGCGAGACCCGGCGCATGGTTCGCACTGTTGTTTCGCGCTCATAACCGGGATTGCTCGTGAAGGAAGCGAAATCGTGTTTGCCCTGGAGAAAGCGGGATGCACGACGCATGGCGGTTAAATCCAACGGACGCGGCACATGCCAATGGGTGTCCCAAGTAAACGGATCCTGCACCAGGTGATTCCAGATCAGGTAACGATAAGTTTTTTCCACGCTATCAAAACGTGCGTGGAACGCAGGAGATACCAGGCGACACTTCACCACGCGCACATCGCGGGGAAGATTGGCGTTCAAGGCGCGTTGCAGAATGCTATCGGCATGTAGGCGCGGGGCATTGAAGGACGCCACCTGCCCAAGCGCGTGAACGCCGGTATCGGTTCGTCCGGAACCTTGCAGGATAATTTTCGCGCCCCAGATTTTCTCCAGTGCATTTTCGATGCATTCCTGAACGGTTCGCTTATTCGGTTGGCGTTGCCAGCCGGAGAAATCGGTGCCCCGGTAGGCCAGCGTCAACTTGTGACCCTGCAACGTTGCATCGAAACGATGTGGCCTGCGTTTACGTTGTTCAAGTGAAGAGGTCATGCGTCCGGTGGGAGGGAAAAGTTTTGCGTGTCGAGATAACCCTGCAATAAAACCGCGGCGGCTTCGCTATCGATCTGGCTGCGTTGCGTGCGGGAGTTCTTGCCTGCTTCCTGTAATTGGCGGCTTGCCTGCACCGTGGAGAGGCGTTCATCGACGAGTTTGATGCGAATCGGCGTGGCCTGGCCAAGGATGGCGGCAAAGGCCTGTACCTGCTCTGCGGCTTTCCCAAGCGATCCGTTCATGTGGCGCGGTAATCCGAGAAGGATCAATTCGATCGATTCCTTTTCCACCAGCGCTGTGATTTCGCGCGCGAGTTTGGCGTCGGTTTTTGCAGGAATAAAGGGCAGGGGACGCGCAAGCGTGCCGGTCAGATCGCTGAGGGCCAGGCCTACCCGTACACTGCCATAATCAATCGCCAGGATGCGCATGGCCATTATTGTAGCGATGCACAGGGAGCGTCGCTAATTAAAAATGCCTCCAACCGAAAGCAAAATCTGCTTCTAGGAAAAGCAAAAGCGTTCATTCTGGTAACTAGGACCGCATGGCAAAACGATTCAGGAAAAAGAAGGCGTTCGATTCCAGTGTCTCGTCGCCTGTGACCAGCTCCAAAGTATCGCTTTTGAGTATCGGGGTGACACTCCTGCTGGCAGTAGTGACTTTTTTGGCCTACTGGCCTTCGCTCAAATCCGGTTTTGTTTACGATGCGCGTATAGAAATCCTCGAGGAAGGATTCATCACGTCCCTTTCCAACCTGCCGGACGTCCTTTCGCTCAAGGTATTGGGAATGAACCTCACGCTTGCTTCTCGTCCGGGGCAGATGCTCTACCTGATGCTCAACGCCGCCATCTGGGGCAGGCACCCCTTCGGGTATCACTTGAGCAGCAATCTTCTCCACGCGGCGAATGTCGCGCTGTTGTTCGTATTGTTAGGTCGCTTGATCGCAACTGAAATAACGGGACTGACCCGAGGTGGTGTGTGGAAAGTTCAACTCGCGGCGGCGGTCGTCGTTTCAATTTTCGCCCTGCATCCCATCGCGGTGGAATCGGTCGCGGAGGTAAGTTATAGTTCCAGTCTTCTCGTGACATTCTTCACGCTGCTGGCGTTGCTGGCAGCGACTGCCTTTCGTCCGGAAAATTTTCGAGTCGCAATGATGATTGGAGGTGTCGGCACTCTCTGTGCCTTTGGTGCCGTGACCTCAAAAGAATCGGGCGTTATGACGGTGCCGTTGCTTTTCGTTTACTGGTTTTTGTTTCGTCGTCGGGAAGCAAAGCTGCCGTGGTTTTTGTTTTTAAGCGTTGCGGGGGCAGTGACCGCAGCTTTTTTGGCGGCTCGATTTCTTTTGGCCCCGCCTGCTCCGCACGGACTGGCTCCCTTGAGCTATCTCGGAGGATCCTTCTCGCAGGTCTTTTTACTCCAACCGCGTTTATGGGTTTTCATGATGGGCAAATTGCTTTGGCCGACAGATCTCTCTGCTGATTATGCACCTGTTGATGAAATTGGACCCTCGGCGGCTCTATCGCTGGTGATTCTTGGGATCGTGGTTTCGCTGCAAGCCTGGCTGGCTTGCAAAAATCGAATTGGAGCCTTGGGAGTTGCGATCTACTGGTTGGGTCTCGCGACGGTATCCAATTTTATTCCCCTTAATCGTCCTGAGGCGGACCGCTTTTATTATCTGTCTCTTGCGGGATTCGCGATGCAGCTACTGGCGCTGCTTCTTATGACGTTAGGATCGCACCGAAGATTTTGGATGACGATGGCACCCTGTATGGCTGTGATCCTGCCCCTGACTTTTCTTACGCTGGTTCGTGAGAAAGTTTTCGCCGACGAATTTTCTCTATGGACAGACACACTTCAGGTCAGTCCTCTCTCCTCGGTGGCTCATAACTGCCTTGGCATGGCTCTTTTCCAAAGGGGGCAAATGGACGACGCGATTGCCCAGTACCAAAAGGCCTTGGAAATCGAACCCGGTAATGCCGACGTTGATAATAACCTTGGCGCGGCTCTTTCCAAAAAAGGACAAGTGGACGAAGCGATAGCACAGTATCAAAAGGTCTTGAGAATTGTCCCTAACTTGGCCGCAGCTCACTATAATCTTGGGATTGCTCTTTTCCAAAAAGGACAAAAGGATGAGGCGATGGCCCAGTATCTAAAAACCCTGGAGATTAATCCCCGCTATATCGAAGCTCATATTAATCTTGGCAATATGTTTTTCGAAAAAGGGCAAATGGACGAGGCGATGGCTCACTACCAAAAAGCCCTGGAGATTAATCCCGATCTGCTTGAGGCGCACTACAACCTTGGCAATATCTTTTCCAAGCAGGGGCAAATGGATGAGGCGATGGCCCAGTATCAAAAGGCTCTGGAAATTAATCCCAACCTGGCTCAAGCCCACTATAGCCTCGGCCTCGTTTTATTTAAAAAAGGACAAGTGGATAAGGCGTTGATCCAGTTTCAGGAAGTCGTGCGACTGGATCCCGATAATAAAGAAGCGCAGAATAACCTGGCTAGAATGCAGGCGATCATAGATCAAAGGTTGATCCCCAAATAAGAGGGCAGGTTGGAGCGGGACATGCGAACGCCTCGCTTAAAAGCGAAGAGAGCCCCTTATCTAAACAAAATCTGCTTCTAGGGAGGCCGGAAATGTTCATCCTAGCAATCAAGACCGCATGGCAAAACGATTCAGGAAAAAGAAGGCGTTCGATAACACTTCTCCGTCTTCGCACGATTCTAAAGTGCCGTTTTCGGGTGTCTGGATAGCCCTCCTGCTGGCGGTGGTGGCTTTTTTGGCCTACTGGCCTTCGCTCAAATCGGGTTTTGTTTACGACGCTCGCGTTGAGATTATTCAGGAAGGATTTATCACTTCCATTTCCAACCTGCCTGCCGTTCTTTCACTAAAAGTATTGAGCATGAATCTGATGCTCGGTCCTCGTCCAGGACAGCTACTTTATCTCATGCTCAATGCCGCTATCTGGGGCAAGGAGCCGTTCGGGTACCATTTGAGTAGCAATCTGCTTCATGCGGCAAATGTCGCGCTGTTGTTTGTGTTGTTGCAACGCTTGATCGCGACGGAAATAGCGGGACTGACCAGAAGTACCTTTTTGAAAGTTCAACTCGCGATAGCAGCAGCCACCCTAATCTTCGCCCTGCATCCGATCTCGGTGGAATCGGTCGCTGAGGTGAGTTATAGCTCAAGCCTTCTGGTGGTGTTTTTCACGCTGCTGGCTTTGCTCGCGGCGACTTTCTTTCGTCCGGAAAAATTTCGAGCCGCGATGCTAATCGGAAGCGTGGGTGCTTTTTGTGCTTTTGCTTCCGTGATGTGCAAGGAGTCAGGAATTGCCACGCCACTTCTCCTCATCGTTTACTGGTTTTTGTTTCGACGTCGGGAAGCAAAGCTGACGTGGCTTTTATTTTTAGGTGCCGCGACGGTGATGTCTGCAATCTTTCTGGCGGCTCGATTCCTTCTGGCTCCCTCCGCGCCGCCTGACCAAGCTTCCATGGGCTATCTTGGAGGATCAATATCATTCTCGCAGGTCTTTTCGATCCAACCCCGTTTATGGGTTTTCATGATGGGCAAATTAATGTGGCCTGCACAACTTTCGGCTGATTATGTGCCAGTGGACATGATCGGTCCTCCAACGACCTTTGCGCTGGCTATCCTTGTTGTTGTGATTTTGATGCAAGCCTGGCTGGCTTACAGAAGTCGGTTGGGTGCCCTTGGGATTGCCGTCTATTGGCTTGGTCTTGCGCCCGTTTCCAATTTCATCCCGCTTTATCATGCTTTGGCTGACCGGTTTTATTATTTGCCGCTGGCGGGACTGGCGATGCAACTCCTGGCGTTGCTTCTCATGACACTAAAATGGAACCGGATATTTTGGGTGGTGATAGCGCTCTTCCTTGGCGCGCTTCTGCCTTTGTCCCTGCTTACCCTGACTCGTGAAGATGTTTTTGCTAACGACATTTCTCTTTGGACGGACACGTTGCAAGTCAGTCCCCGCTCTTCATTAGCCCACTATAACCTTGGTATTTTCTTTGACCAAAAAGAGCGGGTGGACGATGCGATGGATCAGTTTCAAAAGGCTCTGGAAATCAATCCCAACATAGCCGAAGCCCATAGCAATCTCGGTCTCGATCTTTTGAAAAAAGGACAGTTGGACGAGGCGATAATCCAGTTTCAGAAGGCCCTGGAAATTCGCCCAAACTACGCAGAGGCCCACAATAATCTTGGCAATGGTTTTTCTCAAAAAGGACAGATGGAGGAAGCGATGATCGAGTTCCAAAAGGCTCTGGAAATCAATCCAAATAATGCCGAAGTCCGCAATAATCTCGGCATTGCTCTTTTCCAAAAAAAGCAGGTTGATGAGGCGATTATTCAGTATCAGAAAGCCCTGGAAATCGACCCCAGGAATATTGAAGCTCATAATAATCTCGGCGTTGCTCTTATCCAAAAAGGACAATGGGATGGGGCAGTGTACCAGTTCCAGGAAGTCGTACGGCTAAAGCCCGACTATGAAGGGGCGCAAAACAATTTGCTTAAAGCGAAAGCCATGGCCAGACAAAGGGAGAATTAGAAACGCCCGGTTTGAAGACAATGGTAAGCTGAACAAAATCTGCTTCTAGGGAGGCCGGAAATGTTCATCCTAGCAATCCAGACCGCATGGCAAAACGATTCAGGAAAAAGAAGGCGTTCGATAACGCTTCTCCGACTTCGCACGACTCTAAGGTGCCGTTTCCGAGTGTCTGGATAGCCCTCCTGCTGGCGGTGGTGGCTTTTTTGGCCTACTGGCCCTCACTCAAATCTGGTTTTGTTTACGATGGTCGCGTCGAGATTATTCAGGAAGGATTTATCACTTCCCTTTCCAACCTGCCTGCCGTTCTGTCGCTGAAAGTGTTAGGGATGAATCTGATGCTCGGTCCTCGTCCCGGACAATTACTTTATTTGATGCTTATCGCCGCCGTCTGCGGCAAGGAACCGTTCGGGTATCATTTATGCAGCAATTTGCTTCATGCGGCAAATGTCGCGCTGTTGTTTGTGTTGTTGCAACGCTTGATCGCGACGGAAATAACGGGACTGACCAAAAGTGTTTTTTTGAAAGCTCAACTTGCGATAGTGGTGGTCACGTTGATTTTCGCCCTGCATCCAATCGCGGTAGAGTCGGTCGCCGAGGTGAGTTATAGCTCGGGCCTTTTGGTGACGTTCTTCACTTTGCTGGCCTTGCTCGCGGCAATGGCTTTTCGTCCGGACAATTTTCGCATCGCGATGATCATGGGAAGCATCGGCGCTTTTTGCACCTTCGCCTCGGTAACATGCAAGGAATCGGGAATTGCGACAGCCTTACTGCTCATTGTTTACTGGTTCGTGTTTCGTCGGAAGGAAGCGAAATTACCGTGGCTTCTGTTTTTGGGCAGTGCGATGACGGTGACAGTTATCTTTCTGGCGGCTCGATTTCTTTTAGCTCCTTCAAACCCTGATCGAGTTCCTTTGAATTACCTCGGTGGATCATTCTCTCAAGTCTTTTTAATCCAACCGGGCTTATGGGTTTTCATGATGGGCAAGTTGGTTTGGCCGATGCAATTTGCGGCCGACTATACACCGGCAATCATGTTCGGCCCCTCTCCGCCCGTTGCTCTCGTAATTCTGATCGTGGTGGTTTTATTGCAGGTTTTGCTGGCTTACAAAAGCAGGGTGGGCGCTCTTGGGGTTGCCATCTATTGGTTGGGGCTTGCGACTGTTTCCAATTTTGTTCCTCTCTATCGCCCGGTGGCTGACCGCTTTTACTACTTACCCCTGGCGGGAATGGCGGTGCAACTGCTGGCCTTGTTCCTCATGGTATTAAAATCGAATCGCGGATTCTGGATGGCGGTGGTGCCCTGCATGGGCGTGATCCTGCCCCTGACTTTTCTTACCGTGACTCGTGAAAATGTTTTTACCGACGAACTCTCCCTTTGGACGGACATCCTTAAAGTCAACCCGCTCTCTTCGCTGGCTCACTACAATCTTGGCGCTTACCTTACCCAAAAAGGACATCTGGACGAAGCGCTTATCCAGTACCAAAAGGCCTTGGAAATCCGTCCGGAAAATGCTGAAGCTCACTACAACATAGGCACCATCTTTTCTAAAAAAGGACGAATAGATGAAGCGATGTCCCAGTACCAGCAGGCCCTGGAAATCAATCCCAGGCAGGCGGACGCTCATAATAACCTGGGTAATATACTTTCCAAAAAGGGACAAGTTGATGAGGCGATTTCTCATTACCAAAAGGCTCTCGAAATTAATCCAGACATGTCCGAGGCACACAACGGTCTGGGCGCTGCTTTTTTCCAAAAAGAACAAATGGACGAAGCAGTGGTGCAGTTTCAGGAGGCTTTACGCCTGAAGCCCGACGATAACGAAGCGCAATATAACCTGGCCAAGGTAAAGGCTGCGATATTGCAAAGGTCTCCCGCCAAGTGAACAAGCTCTAGGGCGTTGGGAAGGGCCAGGGTTCAGGAGGATAAGCAAATTTATCGGCATTGTTCATCCAGCGTTCCACCCGGAACTCGGCTGTTTCGTGGATGATCTGATTGAGCGCAAAGGACTCCTCGAAGGGTGGGAAGAAGGCATCTCCATCGACTGTGCGTTTGACGCGGGTAAGATAAAGCGCGGTGCATTGCGGCAGGAGTTGGCTGTAAATCTCGGCTCCTCCGCAGATCCAATTCGGAACATCAGAGGTGGTCTCCGCCTTGAATGTTTCGATGTTGTTATAAACGGTCACGCCGGAAAGGCCGGATGTTATGCGCGAAAGAACCGCAGTCTTTCTTCCGGGCAAAGGCTTGCCGATCGATTCAAAAGTTTTTCGGCCCATGACCAGTATGCCGCCCATCGTCTTGTGCTTGAACCAGCGGAAATCTTCCGGTAGGTGCCACGGAATTTTGCCATGATCGCCGATGACGCGATTTTCCGACATGGCAGCGATGGCGTGGAAGATGGGCATTTTTAATCCAAATTATTTTCACTAAATCAACCGGTCATCCTGAGCTTGTCGAAGGATCAGCCACCATAAAGCTTTCACGAACTCACCGGAAGCTGATCCTTCGACAAGCTCAGGATGACGGTAATAAAAAAGATGGCGGAAAGAGAAGATTAAACCGCGATGGGCGCCTTGATGGGTGGATGCGGGTTGTAGTCGTGGAGGGTGATGTCCTCGTAGGCGAAGTCGTTCAGTTCGCGAATCTTCGGGTTGAGCGTGAGGCGGGGCAGGGGACGTATTTCGCGGCTGAGTTGTTCGCGGGCCTGGTCGAGATGATTATCGTAGAGATGGAGATCGCCGAAGGTGTGGACAAATTCGCCGGGCTGGAGATCGCAAACTTGCGCGACCATGCAGGTGAGAAGCGCGTAGGAAGCGATGTTGAAAGGAACGCCCAGGAAGAGATCGGCGCTGCGCTGATAGAGCTGGCAACTCAGTTCACCATCGAGGACAAAGAACTGGAAAAGCGCGTGGCAGGGAGGAAGCGCCATCGCTTCGACTTCGGCAGGATTCCAAGCGGTGACGATATGGCGGCGGCTGTCGGGCTTGTGGCGGATTTGTTCGATGACGCGCGCGATCTGATCGACCGAACCGCCGTCCGGGGAGCGCCAGTCGCGCCATTGTGCGCCATAGACGCGCCCCAGGTTTCCTTCGGCGTCAGCCCATTCGTTCCAGATACTGACCCCGTGATCCTGGAGCCAGCGGACATTGGTCTCACCACGCAGGAACCAGAGAAGTTCGTAAACGACCGACTTGAAGTGGACTTTCTTGGTGGTGAGTAGCGGGAAGTTTTCGCGCAAAGGGAAGCGCGCCTGGGCACCGAAGACGGAGAGCGTACCCGTGCCGGTGCGGTCGGATTTGCGACGACCCTGCTCAAGAACGAGGCGCAGGAGGTCGTGATACTGTTTCATGTCTAAACCACCATGGCGGCATTCATGGAACACCGCTACAGGCGAACTATCCCTTAATCCTGGGGAACGACGAAAATCTTGTTGGTGTAAGGGCAACGCACCAGAGTGCCTGGAGCATAACCACGAACATCCACGGGTTCCGCATATTGGGCGTAAGGGCTTTTAACGAAGCCTTTTTTGCCCGGGATGGGAGTGGCCATCGGATACTTGGTCGCCGGTTTGGGAGTTACCGGGGCTGTGACCTCGGGTGTGGTGGGAGCAGGTGTTGAAGGCGCGGGCGTGGTGGGCTCCGTTGGCTCGGGAGCAGCCGGATTCATCGCGGTATTGGTATCCGGTGCCGGGGCAGGCGGTTCCGTGGAGGCATTGTCCGAACTGTGTCCGCAACCCGCGACGAGGAAGGCTCCCATCACGGCTACAACTCCCAAAAGGTTCTTCATATGGCTCCTTTCATCTCACAAAAATCATGGGTCAGCAACCGCTATTTTGATTACAATTTAGCTGGTCGGCAGGAATGTTTTATGACGGGACACCGAAAAAGGGACGGATACGCCGCAGCCTTGAATTTTGCCTAGGGTCAGCGATCCTATCTCCGTGCCTGTTCCTTTTTTTCCCTCCGGGGGGGGAGGGGGGCATGGGGATGTTCCGTTACAGGGTGGTATGAGGTGGTATGGCGAGGCGGTCGTTGAACTGGTCGCGGGCGATTTGGGTTTGTTGGCGGTGATGGAGCGAGGTGAGCCGCGGAACACCCGGCGGAGTTGTGGCCGGTTGGGTTTCGTTGGTTTTGGAAGAAGAATGAGAATGGAGGGAGTTCATGAGGCTACGATTTTACATCAGCCCGAATGAAACGCGGTAGTCCTAGGCCGCTTAAATGGCTTATCTGGCGCAATATTATAAGCCTTTTAGGCCAGATAAGAAAATGGGGAGGAATTCAGCCGGGAAAGCGCGAGAAAAGAGGACAGGTACGCCGCAGCCTTGAATTTCGTCTATGGTCTGCAATCCTGTCTCTGTGCATGGCCCTTTTTTCTTACTCAATTTGTGAATGTGCGACATATTTTTATTGGTGGGCTGGCAATACTCGCCTCATTTACAAATCTCGCAGGCCAATCTCAACCTGTGCCAAGTGATCCCACCGCCGCTATTATGTCCCCGGAGGTCAAGGCACTTCGTGAAAAAGTAATGGACGGTGACATAGGCGCGATGGTGGGTTTGGGAGAAGCTTATCTAAAAGGAGCAGGTGTTGCACCAAACTATCTTAAGGCGCGGTATTTTTTCCATCTGGCAGCCGACTTAAATGATGCTGTCGCGCAGACTTACCTTGGAGATATGTGCTGCCAAGGTGTGGGTGGACCAAAAGATATTCTCGGTGGGATCGCCTGGCTTCACGTCGCTGCCGATCAGGGTAATGCAGAAGCTCAGGCTGATTTAGGGGTTGTTTACATCCAAGGTCAGGGAGTTACTCAAGATATTGCTCAGGGAGCCTCGTTGCTTCGGAAAGCTGCTGACCAGAACTTTGCTCCCGCTCAATCAATTATTGGGGTGCTATATTCTCAAGGCACGGGTGTTCCCAAAGACGATTCTCTGTCTGCTTCTTGGTTCCAAAAGGCGGCAGATCAGAACTACTCAAAGGCTCAGGCCAACCTGAGTTATTGTTTTTATGAGGGCAAAGGCGTTGTCCAAGATTACAGTAAGGCTCGCATGTGGGCAGAGAAAGCTGCCACACAGAATAGCTCAATGGCCGAGTTAGAATTAGGCGACCTTTATCGGTTAGGTTACGGCGGTAAACAAAGTTATTCTGAGGCAGCTAGTTGGTATCAAAAGGCCGCCTCACAAGATGAAGCTCAAGCACAAGCGGAACTTGCACTTCTTTATGAAAATGGTTTGGGTGTGCCGCGCGATCAAGCACAGGCAACCGTATTAATAGAAAAATTAGTGCCTTTGATTCAAAAAAAGGCGGCTGAGGGTGATAACAGTTACCAGACTATCCTTGGCCAACTTAACGAAACAGGTTGCGGCGTTCCCCAAGACTTAGACCAAGCCATTGCGTGGTATCGGCAGGCGGCCTCAGAAGGTAATCCAGACGCGCATGCCGCCCTCAAACGACTTCATGCCGATGAGTGATCTTGGTAGTGCTTGTAACGCTTTCCCCGTTCTATTCTCTTTCAGAGTTGATGACTTTACTGCCCCATTTGCCCATCCGGCCAGCGCTTTTGTAATTTACGCGCTGCTGCTTCCTTGGCACCACCAAGACAATTTATTACGCGCCCCCTACTTGGCGATGCTTCATAAATAACTAGATCATGGCCGGGCCTGAAATCAGGCGCATCGAAGCTAATCATCAGGCCTCCATCTTCACAGCCTAAAAACCTTGGATCAGACTTCACGCCCTCGCCAATTGCGGTAAGGATGCAAAAATTATAAAGCGAAAGCTTTGGAGTTTCCTTAACAATATTCAAACGCAACCCTGTATATTGAAAGCCGCTATTGACTTCACAGAAATAAACTATGATCTTTTTATGAGATGAATCATAAAAATACTCCATTTCAAAAAAATTCTCGTTAGGAATAGGCTCGTCCGGGGTTCTCTTGGGATCTTGAGCTAAAGTCGCTATAGAGAGTAGCATTCCTCCTAAGAGAGATACGACTACCAGCTTAAAAATTTGCCATAGCTTCATGAAATGCTTTTGCTTAATGCTATTTCTATAGTCAGGCTTGTTGAGGGAGAGAATAGTGGACAGGCACTGAGGCAGGCTCGCATGCCCTAGGCGAAATTCAAGACTGCTGCATGCCTGTCCCCTTTTTTCTCAATGTAATTACTAGTAATGCACTAACCATCCACCATGTAATTCGTTTTCGCATCCGAAGGAACTTACTCTCCCATCCTAAAATCTCTGCTTCTTGCTCGGATCGTATGGTTGTTAGCTCGATAACAGGCACTAATGTAATAAGCCTTTCCCTTCCAAAATCCACATCCAACGTACCACATTCCAAAAAAGGTTTGTTTTTGCCAATTATCGGTAACACCTTGATCCTGCATCCTCGTAAAGCCTTCCTTCGTGAGTAGGTCATCGATCTGTTTTTCCGTCATGCTGGCATTAACAACCGAATACGCGGCTGGGTACGGCGGAAATTCGTAAATAAAGATGCCAACAAGCACCACAATTAAGAAGCAGACCATAACAGCATATTTGACCGTTATTCTCATGTTTTACAGTTGGCCTAAAGATTCTTTTGAGGTGGAGCGTTTGGTGGTGCTGGATCCCAATGCGCTCCCGCTGCTGTGGGAGCAGGATGCCTTGAATCTGAAGCATAGTCCATCCGCCCTACAACCCCGGCGGTAGTGGATCCTGTGGTCGCTTGCCACATTTCTTTTACTGATTCCTTGTTCACCATTGAGGCACTGTTGCACGGATAGAGCTCAGACGTCGATTTGTCCTGAAAAGCACTTCGTTGCACTCCCGCTTTGATGTCGCCAGTGGTTAGGGATTGTTCCGTTCCACCGTTATAATCTGTTGCCATTTTACCGGGATAACCGTGGCTGTATTGAGTGTAGTCGGATATTTTCTCGTCGCCTTGCCGTGGCTTACCCTGTTCGTTGGTATTGATGTCCTTGATTAGTTCTTTGCTATCGTTATACCATCTTAGATCGACGCTATCGGCTTTGGCTTTCTGTTCGATCTGCTTCGTGTAGGCATCTTTGCTTAAGCCGTCGGCTACAGCTCGCGTTTCGTAAGTCGATTTTTGCACGTCCCATTCAATCTTCTGGGTATCGCCCGCTTTTTGGCGATTCTGAATATTGGCCTCGGCGGCATCAATAAAGTTACTCCACTTGACGTCGTGCACCATTCCCTCGAAATCAAACCTGTTACGAAGTTGTCGCGCAAAGAAACTGCCCCAAGTCTTTGGGGAGGTTGTGTCAATGCCTCCGCTTACGACCACCTCATTTAGCCCCTCTGGATCAAACTTGGTCCATGGATTCTGGCGGACATAAGTGTAAACATTTGGGCCATCAATGAATCCGGCAGGATCGCGGGTAAGGAAGGTGCCTGTCTCGGGATCGTAATAGGCCGAGCCTGAGGTTGAAGTGGTCAACCATCCTGCAACGAGTAAAAGTCCAAGGAAAAGGTTCTTCATGCTATTGGCCTCCGGTTAATTCTGCGAGTTGGGTTGAAGGTACAAGTTGCTGCATCTTCTGGCAAATCATCTTTGCCTCGTCTTTTTGCCCATTTACCTCCAAACACATGATTCGTTTCCCAAGGAGAGCCGCCAATTCATGCCTGCCGTCCATGGATTGAAGGTATCCTTCCCGCGCAATCTCGGCGTCGGTCAAAGGCCTGGGCCAGTACCGATAATAAGCATCAGGGTGAGAACCCATGCCGCCTTCATTGGAAGCCTCGATATTGAAGCGATCCTTGCCGTCATCCCACCGTGCAAAGAAATGATTACTGTTGCAAACCAGCTTTACCGGCCAGCCCAATCGTTGCGAAATAGCGACGACCAATACTGGAATTGAACTGCACGTTCCCGCGTGCCGGGAACCAAGCAGACCATGGATAAACACCGGCCCTGATGAGGCAAAGAAGGTTGCATTCGGCTCATCATTAGATCGGTCTTGGTCATAATGGCAGCCCAAATCCAAGTCCAGAACGGTAACCAAATCTTGCGCCTTAAAGAAAGCGACTGAATGTCGAAAGACGCCGGGGTACTGATTGAATTTGTAAAGATTGGCATCCACGTCGGCTTTCACCTTGGCCGCCCATTCATCCAATGTGTGAAGGGAGGTGGGAATATCCAGATTTTCGGAACCACGCAACCCGGTGGCACAAAGCAAATCCATCTGGCCGACATCCACCTTATCCAACTGGTCAGGGGGAAGCTTGAAAAGTTGGGAAAGAGTTAGATTACGTGATGTGGGTGAAGGATTGGCATTAAACCAGTACCACATTCCCGCACAGGCCGTACCGACAAAGACTAGCGTGAGAATACAGACAGCGGATAAAATGAGCATCTTCCGCGATGATTTCGCAGCTTCCATCTGTCGTCTCTCACAGGTTTTCCGGCCCATGAGCGATCACTGTAGGGTACCGTTGCCGTCCCACAAGTTACAATCGCGCTTGAAGCATCAGAGAAAGTGAAAAAGGTGACAGGCATGCAGCAGTCTTGAATTTCGCCTAGGGTCTGCGGCCTTGTCTCCGTGCCTATCCCTTTTCTCTTTTGCAACTGACTGGTAGCCGTTGCGCGCCGCGCAACGGAACTTGGCACATCCGACCGTCGCAAGGGCCTGCGACGGCTACCTTGAATTCCCCGCTGCTTGCGGTGGGATTCTTTATCTAAACTTATTGTAGCGCTACTGCCTGAAAAATGATTAGCGGCTAGACAAACCACTGCTCCGATTCGAAATCTTTGCCGGGAGCCCTCAATTCGATGGTGCCGTGCTCGGGATAGCGTTCCCGCTGGAGGCCGCCCTCCAGGATTTGGACGAAGAAAGCGAATTCGTGGCCTTCTTCGATGGCGAGCAGATGGCGGGGAATCGAAATGATGAACGATTTCCCCCAATGGGTGAGGACATCCTGGGCGGGAACGGGCGTAAAGGTGACGCCGTCCTGGCTCAATTCAAAAACGGCTTCGACTTTACCGGGGTTCGGTTGGCGAAGGGTCAAGCGCGCCGGATGAGGCAGAAGGAAGCGGATGAGAATGGCCTCGGGATGGCGACTGAGGTCGAGGCGAAGAAAGAACGCGTTCGTGCCAAAGCCAAAGTAGAGTTTTTGGCCGATGCGGTCGCCCTGAAACATGGCGGTTTGCTGGCGGGTGAGGTTAAGTTCACCGGCGCCGAGCCAGTCGAAATAGTGTTCGCTTCCGCCCGAAATATCGGGAGCGAGGAGGCGCAGGGGTTGGGTGTAACCGAGATCGGAGGTGGGGAGGCAGATGGGGATGTCGAGGTGCGCGGGTGGCTCGACGCCGAGGATGCGATAGACATTCTGGAGATGAAGGCGGAAAAGTTCGTCGAAGAGGAAATCGGTGTCGATGGTGAAGTCGGGGCCGTACCACCAGAACCAATCGCTGCCCTCGGCGGCGTAAATTTCCCACCAGGCTTCCTGGGCGCGTTCGGGCGGGATGTTTTCAAGAGCCAGCCGTTCCACGAGAAAGTGGCGGGTTTCCTTGAGCCATTCCCACCCCTTGTTTTCCTCGGGATCGCCGACCCAAATATCAAAATCGCTCCTGATCCATGACCCGGAATGAAGATGCGAGGTTTCCGCCTGGGCGGGATGTGCGTCAAAATAATCGCCGATGCGGCGGGGTTCGAGATCGGGCGCATCGACGAGCGCGCGGTAGAAGGAAGTAAGAAAAGTTTCTCCGCCGTCGGGAAAAGCTTCCCAGGCATTTTCGCCATCGAGTATGAGCGAGACGACCCCGCGGCCAGCCGGGGCAATCCTGGCGATGTTGTTCAGGTTGTTGATGAGGTGTCCGACCGCGTGTGAAGCTTCATTATGAGCGGCATCAAAACCGATGAAATCGGAGAGGGGGCGTTCGCGAAAGAGAGCCTGGATGGAGGTTCCCCCGGCATGGATGCGCCAGCCTTGGAAAAGTTCGAGATGATTAACCGGACGATTATTCCAGGCAGGGTCTTGCTTGAGGCTTTTAAAAAGATTGCCTTCATCCGAGCAAAAATAATCGAAGCCAGCTTCGATCATAAGCGGGACAATTTCAGGGCAGATGGAACCTTCCGAGGGCCAGAGTCCCCGCGAGCGATGGCCAAAGACTTGCTGATGTTGATCCTGGGCGAGGCGAAGTTGGGCGCGGACATCCTCCGGCGCGGAGAATGCGGACGGAAGGGAGGAGTGAGGCTGGCATCGTCGCGCGATATTCGTGTCATAGACCAGCGGCATGATGGGATGAAAGTAGGGCGTGGTGGTCAGTTCGATCTGGCCACGCTCGGCTGCCGCGCGATATTCGCCGAGCACGAGGCCAAGAATTTTGTCGTGAATGTCGAGGACGGTACTCTTTTCAGCTTCGGTGTAGTCGCGGCCTTTGGCCTTGAGTTCCTTCAGGACAGGAAAACGGTGTGCGGCGGAAAATCCGCACCACTGCAAATTGTAGAGGGTCTGGAGGTCGCGAAGATCGCCTTCGCTGAAAGTGCGGGCAACGGAGTCGAGTTTGCCGAGGGTATAATGGGCGCCGCGCTTGGCGAGGAGTTCGGCATAGCGTGGAACCGGGCGGACAAGCGTATCCCAGTTGATCTTGAAAAAATTTTCGAGAAGATGGCGGCGTTCCAGCAGGTCGAGATCGGCGGCAGGTTTGCGGCTGAGATTTTCCCATTCGTCCTGAACTTCGCGATTCACAAGCTCGAGAATCTGGCGAACGAGGACGGGGGTGAAGTTGACGTTGACGCGAAGATCGGGCTGGGCCGAGATCAAGTCGATCATGTCGAGGTAGCCTTTGGCGGCATGGAGACGCACCCACGGCATCATCGCCTTTTTCGTCAGGGGATTGACGTAGTAGGGCTGGTGCATGTGCCAGAGGAGAACGACATTCATGAGCGCGCTTCCCCGCGCAGGAACCGCGCGGCCTCCTCTGGATAAACGGTGTTGATGTAGGAACCGAGACCGATTTCAAAACCGGCGAGGGCGTTGAACCGGGGGGCAATTTCGAGATGCCACGAATAATCGTAGCGCGTGCTGTCGAAACGCTCGGTGTGGGGGCGTCGCAACGGAGCGGTGTGAAGAAGTAGATTGTAGCCGGGTTTTTCGAGGACTTCGTTCAAACGCTGAAGGGCAAAGCGAAGGATTTCAGCGAGGTCGTGGAGTTCATTCGGGGTGCAGGAAACAAAGTCGGGATGGTGGCGCTTGGGAAAGATGGACATCTCAAAGGGAAAGCGGCTCGCATAGGGACAGAAGAGGACATAGCCGTCGTTTTCGGCGACAAGACGCGAACCGTCGGTGCATTCGGTATGGAGGATGTCGCTGAAAAGGCTGCGCTGCTTGACGATGTAATGCTCGCGGGCGCGGGCGAGTTTGCCTTCGACAAAAGGAGGAACGAGGGGAAGCGCGACAAGTTGCGAGTGGGCATGAGTGAGCGACGCCCCCGCGCTCGGGCCGACATTCTTGAAAATGTAGATGTGCTGAAAGCGATGATCCTTCTCCAAGTCGAGAATCCGTTCGCGGTAAGTGGAAAAAATCTGGGCGATCGCCGGGACGGGCAGATCCTCGGTAGCGATATCGCCCCTGGGAGTTTCGATGATGACTTCGTGCGCGCCGATGCCGGTCATGTGGTCGTAAAGTCCGACCGGAGTGGCTTCGAGCTTTCCCTCGATTCGCATGGCGGGGTAACGATTGGGCACAACGCGAACCTGCCAGCCCGGTTCATTGGGCTTAGATTTCTCCTGGCGTATGGCGTAAACTTCGAGGGGGGTAAGGCGTTCGTTACCCTCGACGAATGGATCAAGCGAGCCTGCCTGGAGGACGGCGGGCGCGAAGTCGTTGGGACGGCGCTGGCGTTCCGGGGCGAAGACAACCCAGGTATTGTGAAGCGGGTCACGTCGAAATTCGGGATGAATCATGGGAAAAACAGTAAAACACGAACAGGAATTTGAAACCTGTTATTAAGGCTTATTTGGGACGGGCTAAAAGTTCAACTCGTAAGTCTCAAGATCAACGAGAATTTCGCGGGGCTTGGCACCTTCACCGGGCCCGAGGACCCCGGTGCGTTCAAGATAGTCGATGACATAGGCAGCTCGATTGTAACCGAGCCGCAGGCGACGCTGGAGATTGGAAGTGCTGGCGCGCTTTTCCTGGCGGATGACTTCGAGGCATTCGATGATGAGTTCCCGGTCTTCTTCGCTGATCTGCATTTCCGTCGGAGTTTTCCCCGAGAGTTTATTGTGGATTTCGGGAACGAATTCGGCCTCGGCCTGGTCGCCACAGAATTTGACGACCGACTGCACTTCCTCGTCGGAAACGAATGCGCCCTGGCCGCGGGTGAGACGACCGACACCGGGTGGACGATAGAGAAGATCACCCTTGCCGAGGAGATTCTCCGCGCCGTTCTCGTCGAGAATCACGCGCGAGTCGAGTCCGCTGGGTACTTGGAAGGCAATTCGCGCCGGGATGTTGGTCTTGATGACGCCGGTGACGACTTCGCGGCGCGGCGTTTGCGTGGCCACGATGAGATGGATCCCAGCAGCGCGAGCCTTGGCCGTGAGACGGGCGACCGCGCTCTCGACATCGGCGGGTGCGGTTTGCATGAGATCGGCCAACTCATCGACGATGACAACGATGTAGGGGAGTTTGTCGGGGATGATGAGGTCGTCTTCGCGAGGCACCCGGATCGGCGGCGAGGAAGGCTCGTCCTCTTCCTCGTCGGGTTCCAGGGCATCGACGTTGAGTTCGAGTTGCGGTGATTCTACCGGGGGTGTTGCCGCATCTGTACGGGTGCGCGAATTGAAGCTGGCGATATTCCGGACGCCGACCTTGGCGAGGATGCGGTAGCGCTTTTCCATTTCGTTGATGACCCAGCGCAGGGCGAGCATGACTTTTTTGGGATCGGTGACGACGGGCACAACGAGGTGTGGGATCGAATTATAGACCTGCATCTCGACCTGTTTCGGATCAATCAGGATAAGCCGCATTTCGTCGGGGCTAAAGCGGTAGAGAAAGCTCATCAGGATGCAATTGATGCAGACCGATTTGCCCGAGCCGGTCGTGCCGCCGATGAGCAGGTGCGGCATGGCGGCGAGATCGGCGACGAGGGTTTTGCCGTAAACATCCTTGCCGAGCGCGATCGGGATCCTGGCGTTGGTATTGAGCCAATCCTTGCTTTCGAGCAGTTCACGGAGGAAAACGGCGACTTTATTCGAGTTGGGGACTTCGATGCCGACGCTGTCCTTGCCGGGGATGGGCGCGAGGATATTGATTCGTTCCGCGCAGAGGACGCGGGAGAGATCGCGGCTCAGACTGCTGATTTTATCGACGCGAACGCCCGCTGCCGGATAGACCTCGTAACGGGTGATGGTCGCGCCGGGAGTGATGTCGCCGGGTGCGGCCTGAACCCCGAAGAGACGCAGGGTTTCGATGATGAGTTCGAGGTTTTTGCGAAGCTGGTCTTCGCTCAACCCGGCATCGCGGGCCTTGCCAGCAGGCGCGCTGAGCAATTGCATGGAGGGCAGAACGTAATTCGGATGAACCGACGAGGTTGAAGTTACGAGAGGCGGGGCGCTCGGACTCGGGGAAGTGCGGGCTATCTTGGACGGTTTTGGCGCAGCAATCGGTTCGGGTGTGGGCGCAGGTTCTTCTTTTTTTTCCTCCTCATCGTCATCGTCGGGACGGCGGATGTTGATGCGGGGCGGTTCGATGACTGCCGGTTCCTCGAGGGCATCGATTGCGGCTTTCCTTTGCAGTTCCTGGATTTCTTTTTTGATCCGGGCCTGCTGCATGGAGAGTTGTTCTCCGGGAGATAACCGGGCCAGCCGATCCTCTTCCCGGCGCGCAGTCCATTCGCGATACCACGAGAAGGCATTCAAAACGGTGATGACCGGGTTGATGTTAAAAAGATAGATGGTCGAAATGATAAAGATCGAGCCAAAGAGAATTCCTGCCCCGACGCTCCCGAGGGCATAGGGCACGGTACAGCGAATGATTGCTTCCCCGACGATACCCCCGGGATTATTGAAAAAAGCGAGACTCTGAATCAGATCCCAGCCACCCCAACGTTGCAGATTGAGCAGGGAGCACCCGCTAACCAAAAAAAGAGCCAGCCAGAGCGGTTTCCAACGCCAGTTGATATTGATCCCGAGAAAATTAACGAGACAACACCAGAAAAAAAGCAGGGGGAAGAGATAAGCTCCAAATCCAAAGCAATAATAGAGCATGCAAGCGAGACCGGCTCCTACATACCCGATGAAGTTGGTTGGGATGGAGTTGGGTGGGAAGACATTAAAGCTGACATCCGCCGGGTCGTAAGAGACCAAGGACAGGAGGGTGACGATATAGAGCGCCGCCCACAGAAACCCGATGACCTGCTTGAAGATAGGCAGTTGGGCGATGTTTTTTGGCCAGGCTGGTCGGCGCGAGACGGCACTACTCGGCATAAGGAAGACTAACGATCCAATTTCACAGAGGCAATAGAATTGAAGGCGGGCCGCCGCTTACGATTTGGGCGCGATGCCCAATCGGAGCATTTCCGGCTTTACGATCTCTTCGTAACATTGCGGGCAAATGGAATGGCTGAATTGCGCCTCGGAATGCCGGGTGACGTAGGCCTCCACTCGTTCCCAATAGTTTTGATCGTCGCGGATTTTTTTGCAGTAACTGCATATAGGCAAAAGGCCGCTGAGTTGTTTCACATTTACCAGCGCCACCTCGAGTTCCTGCACATGTTGGGTCAGCGCTTGCTGCAATTCGACCATCTGGGCGCCGATCTTCACCCGGGCCAGGAGTTCCGTCTGGTCGAAGGGTTTCGTGACGTAATCGTTGGCTCCGGCTTCAAGACCCGCGACGACGTCCTGTTTGCTGTCCCGGACTGTGACGACGATGAGAAAGAGTGGAACCGTGGGATTAAGCGCACGGGCTTGGCGGCATACCTCGATGCCTTCCATTTCAGGCATTTCCCAGTCGATAAGACCGACGACAGGGGTTGTGGCGCTTTTGAGAATTTCGAGAGCCTCGAGTCCATTGCTCGCCTGGACAACATCATAACCCGCTTTGGTGAAGATGGCGTTGAGCAGTTTACGATTTACATCGTGATCGTCGGCGACAAGAACGGTCATGTTGGATTTATGGAAAAGCTTAAGTAAGCTGCTGTTGCTACAACATAGCATTAATTGGCTAACGTCACGATAATTTTTTGTTTCAAATGCGTAATGGAAGGTATTTCGCAGGTAAGTGTACGTCGAACCGCCGCCGGTTACGTTGTCGTAAAAGGAGTTCTGTTGTTCCAATCGGGGCTGAATCGGAATAAGGGAATCGGTTCGAAAAATACAGCTTGGAAAAAAATCGAAGAATTTCGCAACGATTGTATAAACCAAGGGTCTAATCTTTCATGACGACTAATAGTGTGTGTTGCGTAAATGTAATATTTGACTATTTAGTAAACTACCAGTAGCCTGCACCAACAGATTAGAATAAAAATTATGAGTATATCGCCGATTTTCGCATTTGCCCCGATTCCTTTGACCAACGAACTCAGCCCTTTAGCCCATGCCGCAGCCTTGGCACGTCGTCGCCAAGCTGAAAGTACCAGCAATGCACCTGCGCGATATAGAATTTCGCCTAAAAAGAAGACAGAAACAGTACTAAGCTAGTGGTCTTTACAAGCTTTCCTTTAGGATTTGCTTGAGGTAGAGGGCATAGTCGGTGGCCCCCAGTTTGGCAATAGATTCTTCCATGGTGGCGGTATTGATCCAGCGATTGTAGAAAGCGATTTCTTCCAGGCAGGCGATCTTTAGCCCCTGGCGATGCTGGATGGTTTGAACAAAATTTGCAGCTTGAAGCAGACTGTCGTGACTGCCTGTGTCCAGCCACGCGATGCCGCGGCCAAGGAGGATCACTTCAAGTTCTCCCATGTCGAGATAGGCCTGATTCAGGGTTGTAATTTCGTATTCACCGCGCGCGGAGGGTTTTAATGACCGCGCTATCTCCACGACACGATCATCGTAAAAATAGATACCCGGTATGGCGTAGGAAGATTTGGGAGCCTCAGGTTTTTCCTCGATGCTGGTCACACGGCCATCGGCATCAAAGCCGAGGACGCCATATTGGGTGGGATCAACCACGCGATAACCGAAGATCATCGCGCCACGCTTTAACGCATTGGCTTCGGAGACCAGGCGGCTCAAGTCCTGTCCGTAGAAAATATTGTCACCAAGGATGAGTGCGGCAGGAGCGCCCGCCAGAAATTTTTCCCCGAGGATGAAGGCTTGCGCGAGGCCGTTTGGTGTCGGCTGTTCCTGATAGGAAATGGAAAGGCCGAAGGACGAACCGTCCTCGAGCAGTTGTCGGTACAGCGGCAGATCCTCCGGCGTGGAGATCACGAGAATTTCTCGAATTCCAGCCAGCATAAGGACGGAGAGCGGGTAGTAGATCATCGGTTTGTCGTAAACCGGCATGAGCTGTTTGCTGACGGCCCGGGTGAGGGGATAGAGGCGGGTGCCACGGCCGCCTGCTAAAATAATACCTTTGCGTGGGAGGGCGGACATGACTCTTGATGTCGAAGGAACGGTAACTTGTCAATTCGTTAAGAGATGCGATGTTACGCTCCTTGCCTCATGCAAAGTTCTTTCAACGTGATCCGCACCAACTTTTTGACAACCTCCAAGTGACTTCCAAGGTTGCCAATGAGATCAATAGCCAGTAAGTATATTATGTATATTTCTATCCCGCATACGACATTGTCGGGGCTTTTCGTGAAATCTTTTCTTAGAATCTATCTTAAAAGTAAATGTGGATTGTCTTGCCATCCGATTTTCGGACTGGCGCGGCTTGGATCAAATATCATCGGTTTCGCTGAGCAAGGCGTTGCAGCCGCAAAAAATACCGGGCGATCGCCTCTTTGCTTAGCCAACGCCCCATTGTGGCGAGATCGTGCCTTTCCGGGAGAATGGGTACAGAAAGAAGACGGAACTTGGACCCAAAAGTAGGATCACAACGTCGAAGTATGGAACGGGAGCGCTCTCAGCGAGGGGCTGCCACGAACGGCTCTGCCCCGGAATCCCCCTCCCGGGAACTGCCCATCGCCAGGCACTATTCGCGACGACAGGCGATCATCAGCCTAGGTTTCTGGTTTTTGATGGTGATCTTTTTTGCGCCGCTGGCCTATCAGTTTTCCAGCCGGATTCAAAGTACCCTCAGTGGCATGCCGGGGACACCGTCAGAAGTTGTCCGGGAAAACGTGGTCAAGAATTTCTCGACGGCCCTGGCCTTCCCGACGGCCATCGTGTGGGATGCGCAGGGCATCGCGCCGGAAGTGGCGGATGCGACCTGGAAAAACGTGCTCGATACCGTGCGTCAGGATCCAACCGTGCATGAGGTGACGGATGGCCCCATGATGATCGATAACTGGCCGAGAAGTGATTGGCACGCTGCCTTTGTCGCAGTCAATACGACGACTTATGGCGGGGCGGAAAAAATCATTCCCAACCTGCGCGCCGACATGGCGAAGCTTACTTATCCCGGGCAAAACAAGCCGTGGATCACAGGCGGGCCCGCGCTCTTTTTGGATCTCAACATCGCTTCTACCGAGGCCTTGCGCACCGGTGAGATCTGGGCGTTGCCGATCACATTCATTATTTTACTTTGGGTTTTTCGCTCGATTGTCGCGGCATTGTTACCGGTTCTCGTAGCGACGCTCGGCGTTACCTGCACGCTCGGAATACTGAGTTTCTTTGCCAACTCCATGTCAGTGACCTTTTTTGTCCCGAATCTTGTGACGATGATCGGGCTCGGGGTTGGCATCGATTATTGCCTTATCTATCTCGCCCGTTACCGGCGCGAACGGGCCAACCATCTCACGACGCAGGAAGCCTTGCGGGTCACGCGTCGAACCGCCGGTGAAACCGTGCTGGCTTCGGCTGTGTTGGTCATGAGCGGTTTTCTTACCCTACTTTTCATCCCCCTCGAATTCTTCACGTCAATCGCCTTGGGTGGAGTCCTTGTCATCGCCAGCGTCGCGCTGGCCACGCTGACACTTCTGCCAGCGATGATCTTTCTCGTCGGTTCGCGGCTTGAATGGGGAGCCGAACTGCTTCGCCCGTTGCAAAAATTACATCTTGGTCCCCAGACTTGTGAAAAGTGGGGACGATTGGTCGTTCATCGCCCATGGACTTGCCTGGCGGCTGGGCTTGTGGTGCTCGGTGCGCTGGCGATACCCGCTTATCACCTGCACATCGCTTCCGTTGAGGTGAAAAATATTCCACCCCAGATGGATTCGAGGCTCGGTTATGAAAGCCTGACAAAAAATCTTGGCGCGGGATGGATGATGCCCGCCATTGTCCTTGTGCAGCATCCTTCCGGTGAATGGATGACCACCGACGGTCTCACTCAGGAAAAAGCCCTGGTCGATAAGCTCTCTCAACTTTCCAATACCGAAAAGATCGTCACTGTGACGGATAACAGCGGTTCGCGGCGATCACAGCAAACGCGAATGGGGATGCTGACGAGTTATCAGGATCCAACTCAAAGCGTGATCCTGCTGTTAAGTCATTCCGATCCGCAGTCACCGGAAGCCCGTGAATGGCTCGATCAGATCACGGATATGCTGGCCAGGACCGAAGCCGATACGTCAAACAACACGCGCTATTTTGTGGGAGGATTGCCCTCGGTGACTCTCTCCGCCGACCGCATCATCATCGGTGCGTTGCCCAAGGTGATCTTCGTCACGCTTTGTAGCACGTTTGTGCTGTTGCTCATTTTCATGCGGTCACTGCTGGTCGCGCTGAAAGCCATTGTGCTCAATCTCATCTGTGTCATGGCTGCTTACGGATTTCAGGTTCTTTGTTTTCAGGATGGTTGGGGATCGCACCTCTTTCATTTCTTCCCCACGGACGGCTTGAACACGGTCGTGCTGGTCATTTGCTTCTGCGCCTTGTTCGGACTTTCGATGGATTACGAAGTTTTTATTCTCAGCGCCATACGCGAAAGCTGGCTCGATCAGCACAACATGCGGCTCGCGGTGCAGGACGGTCTCATGCGCGTGGCGGGGATCATCACCTCTGCGGCCATCATCATGATCTCGGTCTTCCTGTCCTTCGGTTTTGGCGATGTCGTGGAGATCGAGCAGCTTGGGGTTGGCCTTTCGTTCGCAGTTCTGCTCGATGCGACCGTGATTCGTCTCTTGCTTGTGCCCAGTATCATGATCTTGCTGGATAAATGGGCCTTTTGGATTCCTGGACGGAAATTACCGTTGACGGAACGGCACCCACGGGGCCCTCGTTCCGGCAATGTGATTGATATTTAGGCGTCGGCTTTTTGGAAAGTGGCGCGTTACGAGAGATGACAATCGCCGGTATAGGGGAGAGTCAGTTATCTCCGAACCAATCGGGCTGCAGGGATTTGAACCCTGGACCTCGCCGACCCGAACGGCGCGCTCTACCAAGCTGAGCCACAACCCGAATAAATGGAGACTGACAACCGGCGAACCATCGAAAAACGGCTCGAACGGAATATAACTGTCGCATTTTCAATGCGAGTAGCAAGCCTGCAAATAAACTCGGGCGCCCAAGTTCTTCGCGAAAAAGAGGAACGAGGCTCGATGTCGTGTCCGGAAATACCCAGACGACAGATGATTTCCAATGTCACGATTTTCGTTGGGCATTAGGAGATTGTTGAAAGCGTGGTATATTCCGAAATAGCCGCATGTTGCAGGACGGTCGTTCTTCAGCGATGCAAAAAACAAAAAGGTCTAAAAGCACGAAATTCGTAATTTCCACGCAGTAAATAACTTGGATTTAAATCCAACGCTGGCATGTCCCTTGCAAATAATTCCATTATGAAACCAACAACCCATTTTCTTTGTGCACTTCTTCTCACGGCTTTTTTAGCTGTTTCCATTGCGTTTGCAGAAAATGGAGGTGCGACGCCTCCTCCCGCAGCCCCTGGAATGCCGACGACATCGCCGCCCAATGCGCCCGGAATGCCCACGACTCCTCCACCCAATGCGCCCGGAATGCCCACGACTTCTCCGCCTAACGCGCCCGGCATGCCGACGAACCCCAATAACAATCCGCCTCCCACGAATTATCCGCCTGCCAACTTTCCGACCACGAACTATCCGGGCACCCAGGCTCCCGCAACCAATTATCCGAGTGCTCCCACTTCACCCACGACGAATTATCCAATCGCCCCCACTCCACCGGCGGCAAATTATCCACCCACGACGACTCCGCCAACAAACTACCCGAGCACTAATTATCCCGTGCGCTAATTTTTAATCTTGCGGATATAATTCCGCGAAGTTTGTTTTTCGTTTATTTTGGTAGCCGTCGCAGGCTCTATGACGGCTACCTGAAAAGGTAGGCCCTCTGCCTGTTCGCAGACGGGCATGTCATTTCGTTGAACGACAATATTGCCACCATCGTCTTGCTTGTATTGAGGCACCTTTGGTAGATTCTCCGCCCACTTCAATAATCATGAAAACTCTCAATGTCGGAATGATCGGTTACAAGTTTATGGGCAAGACCCATTCCAACGCGTGGAGGCAGGTGGACAAATTTTTCCCCGTTGCCGCCAAGCCACGACTTCACACCATTTGCGGCCGGAATAAAACCGCCGTGCAGGCGGCAGCCAAAAAATTTGGATGGGATCACGCCGCCACGCGCTGGCAGGACGTGGTCAATAATCCGGAGATTGATATCATCGACATCAATACGGCGAATGACACCCATGCGGAAATCGCCATCGCAGCGGCGAAAGCAGGCAAGCATGTCCTTTGCGAAAAGCCCCTGGCTCTCAATGTTGCCCAGGCATGGGCGATGGTGGAGGCGGTCAAAAAGGCGGGCGTGGTTAACATGGTTTGTCACAATTACCGGCGGATTCCTGCCATAGCCCAGGCCCGGAAGATGATCGCGGCGGGTGATCTCGGGCGCATCTTTCATTACCGTGCGCGCTATTTGCAGGATTGGATTGTCGATCCGGAATTTCCGCTGGTCTGGCGTTTGCAAAGCAAGATTGCGGGCAGCGGTACGCATGGAGACATCAACGCGCACATCATCGATCTCGGACGCTATCTCGTGGGCGAACTCAGTGAAGTTTGCGGTTATATGGAAACGTTCATCAAGCAACGTCCCTTGCCGGGATCAAAGACCAAGAAGGGAAAGGTCACCGTGGACGATGCCGTTATCACGTTGGGCAAGTTTAAGAACGGCGCCATGGCCAACCTGGAGGCGAGCCGTTTCGCGCCGGGCCGGAAAAATCACATTCAGATTGAGATCAACGGAAGCAAGGGATCGCTCGTCTTTGATTTCGAGGACATGAATCGTCTCAAGTATTTCAACCGGGCCGACCCGGCGGATCGGCAGGGCTATCGCGACATCATCGTGACCGACTCCACTCATCCCTATGTGGGCGCGTGGTGGCCGGGAGGGCACATCATCGGTTACGAGCATACCTTTGTGCATACCATTTTCGATTTCATCCAGGCCGTCGTGAAAGGAAAATCAGTCCAACCGACTTTTGTCGACGGCTTGCAAAATCAGATTGTCTTGGAAGCGATTGAAAAATCGTCCAAGCAACGTCGTTGGGTCAAAGTAGCTTAATAAAAAATTCTGTCATCCTGAGCTTGTCGAAGGATCTCTAATTATTCCTTCTGTCGATACCGCTCGAATAAAATAGTTAGAGGTCCTTCGACAAGCTCAGGATGACATTTATAAAACCAATCAAAATCTAAAAAAAATAATATTATGTCACGTCACGTTACCCTTTTTACCGGCCAGTGGGCGGATCTCTCCCTGGATGCTGTCGCGAAGAAAGCCAAAAGCTTTGGCTACGATGGGTTGGAACTGGCCTGTTGGGGCGATCATTTCAATGTCACCCAGGCCCAGAAGAAAAAGTATTGTGACGACCGCCACGCGCTTCTGGCCAAACATGGTCTCAAGACTTGGGCCATTTCAAATCATTTGGTCGGGCAGGCGGTTTGCGACAACATTGACGAGCGTCACAAGGCTATTCTCCCGGCGCATGTATGGGGCAACGGCAAACCGGAAGAAGTGCGCAAGCGTGCGGCGGAAGAAATGATCAAGACGGCCTACGCCGCCAAAAATCTCGGGGTTAAAGTGGTCAATGGTTTTACTGGCTCGAAAATCTGGTCGTTCCTTTACAGTTTCCCGCCCGTCAGTGACGCACAGATTGAAGATGGCTTTGCCGATTTTGCCAAACGCTGGAATCCAATTCTCGATGAGTTTAAGAAAGCTGGCGTTCGCTTTGCCCTCGAGGTGCATCCCACGGAAATCGCCTTCGATATCGTCAGTGCCGAGCGGGCTCTGAAAGCGTTGAAGAACCGGCCCGAGTTTGGCTTCAACTACGACCCCTCCCACCTCGGTTATCAGGGTGTCGATTACGTCCGCTTCATTCGGAAGTTTGCCGATCGCATTTATCATGTGCACATGAAGGATGTTCATTGGTCTTCGCAACTTACCGAGGCGGGTGTTTTTGGCGGGCACACCAAGTTTGGCGACTCCCGCCGTTTCTGGGAATTTCGTTCACTCGGGCGTGGAAGCGTCAACTTCGAGGAAATCATTCGCGCCTTGAACGATATTCAATATGCCGGGCCGCTTTCCGTGGAGTGGGAGGATATCGGAATGGATCGTGAGCATGGAGCAACCGAGGCCGCGGCTTTTGTGCGAAAGCTCGATTTTTCCCCGAGCAAAGTGGCATTCGACGCGGCGTTTGATCGGAAGTAAGATCAAATGTAGCGGTGGTCTATGACCGTCGCAGATTTTCTCGTTCCCAAGTTCAACTTGGGAACGAGGGTGGCTGTGCATGACATTTTATTTCGTCCTTAACTTGGCCAGGTTGTCTTTTGCGGCGGTGTATTCGGGATTGAGCCGCACGGCTTCTTCCAACTGCGCTATCGCTTGTTCGGTATGCCCGGTCTGAGCCAGTACCACGGCCAGGTTATAATGAGTCTGTGGATCGTTGGGAGTAATTCGCAAGGCCTCCTGGAATTGTTCCATCGCTTCCTGGGCGTGTCCGCTTTGGCCCAAGGCAGCTCCAAGATTATAATGGGCTTTGGCATAATCGGGATTAATCCGAAGAGCCTCTTTGTACTGGCTGATCCCTTCGGACAAATGGTCGGTTAGCACAAGAGCGACGCCCAAATCGTTATGAGCTTCCGCATTATCGGGATTGAGTCGCAGGGTTTGATGAAATTGAACAATTGCTTCGGGCATACGCCCGGCCAGTCCCCAGGCTCTTCCCAGATTGTGATGGGCCTCGGCATAATCGGGATCGATGGAGAGAGCTTCGAGGTATTGTTTTATTGCTTCCGAAAGGTGATTGGTTTGGGCCAGCGCGACGCCCAGGTTGCTGTGACCTTCCGCGTAATCGGGTTTGATCTGCAAAGCCAGCCGATAATGTTCGATGGCCTGCTCATACTGGCCAGCGTGAGCTAAGGCATCCCCCCAACCATTATGGGCCTTCTCATTTTTGGGATCGATTTGCAACGCTTCCTGAAATTGCTGGATCGCTTCGCTGGGGCGCCCCATTTGATCCAGCGTATTCCCCCAATTAAGATGAGCTCGTACATTATGCGGATCAATTTTTAAAATATTCTCAAACTGCTGGATTGCTTCCGATGATTGGCCCTTTTGCATGAGTGTGATGCCCAGGTTATTGTAGGCCTGCCACGGTTGTGGATTATGCTCGGTGACGTACGTCCAGTAGGATTGGCTATCCCTGAAAATTTTCGCATAGCTGTGGCTTTCACAGGCCAGAAATATGATGAGCAGCGAAAAAACTCCTCCGATATAGGGTCTCATGGACGCGGATCGGTCATAAATCCTACTGACGGCTGCGGTCACAAGTCCGATCAAACCAATGAACGGTAGATAAACCAGGTGATCCGAGACCCACGCCAGATGCATCCATGTCATGGAGATAAAGCCCAGCACCGGAAAAAGATTGATGAGGAAAAAACCGAATCCCAGCAACGCATGACGTCCCCAGCTTTGACGTTTTGTCATCAGCCAATAAATGAGAAGGCAGAACAGGAGCAGAAAAAAGAAGCCCAACGGCATGAGCGGCCTGATTTCCCATCGCGGGTAAATCGGATCAAGCCCAATTGGAAAGACAGCCTTGAAAAGATAAAAGGCGATGATCAGCCCGGAGCAGGCCAATCGCGAGAAAAAGGCTTCTCCTGCGACGAAGTGAGCATCCATCGTGCGCGTATGTTGAAACCAGATGGTCACAACTCCGAGAAAAAAGGAGATGCAAAAAAAGGGGAGACTTGCCTTCAAGTCCTCGCCGCGAATCCGTCCATGTCGCCACCAGGCATAGAGCAAAATAACCACGGGAAACATGACGACTGAGGCCTTGGCCAGTATCGCGCAGGTGAAAAAAAAGAGGGACAGGAGATAGTGATCTCTCTTTTTCCCCCTTTCATAATCGATATAAGCGTTCATGGCCAATAACAGCAGTGGCAACGAAAGGGTGTTTTTTAATTCGCTGATCCAGGCCACCGAATCGACGACGAGGGGGTGTATCGTAAAGAGAAGACCGCCGAGCCAGGCCAGACGAATTCCGAGTCGGGCCAGAAGACGCCAGATGAGAAATGCGCTTAGAAGATGAAGGCCAACATTGGTCAGGTGGTAGCCAAGCGTATCCATCCCCCACCAGCGCCACTGGAACCATTCGACGGTGTCTTTAAGTGGAAAATAATCGAGATTCGTCGAGTGGAACCAGATGATCCACAGGCCTGACGGACTATGAATCGAGAGATTTTCCGTGATGGCGAGATCATCATCCCAAAGCCAGCCACCGTGAAAGGCTGGAGAAAATACCCATAAGCCCAGTGCAATAATCGATGCGGCTTGAAGCCAGGGCCATTTCAAGTCTTTGGAAAAGGAAACCTTGGCCATTTGAGGTGTTCTTAAGTTAGGCGGTTTTTATCTGGCAGGGCAATGACCGCGATCATGTCAGTTAGTCGAGGATGTTGCAGCGCAATACTGTTGGATGAAAGGTATTGACACGTTTGATCGAGGGAATGATATTTTGAAGGTCAAATATATTTGACGGACTGAATAACATCCTCGTTGGGGTGGATGGAAAACGGGCATCTTAAAAGTTCTCTAATATGGTAAGTAAACGGATTCGCATTTTGGGCTGCACCTTGCTCATGGGTACCTTGATGCTTGATGTGGTAGTCGTTGAATTGCAATGGCTGCATCCTGCCACGGTGCGCCCCAGCGATGCAAATTTCCTCAATAATCCTTCCGGAAATGGAGAGGTACTGGTTCGTCTCGCCGAAAAAAAAGGCCAACCTTGCGATTTGATTTTTATTGGCGCATCCAATGTTGCTTTTTGGGCCAAGGAAGGCCACGCAGTTTGGGATAAATATTATGCGCCCCGCAATGCGTTCAATTTTGGTGTCGCGGGCGATAAGACAGAGGATGTTTTATGGCGGCTGGAGCACTCGAATCTGAAGTCGATAGCCCCGAAAGCGGCGGTGCTTTTTATCGGGCTCAATAATTTTAGCGATACTCCCCGGGATATTGCTGCGGGAGTGAAGGCGGTGATGAAGAAAACCAATTCCGTTTTCCCCGGCATCAAATTTTTGATCGTGAGTATCACGCCCAGCCTGCGGGCAACCCAGACGGTGTTGAAAGCCAACAAAATTTTAAAGGGCTATGCCGATGATAAAACCATCTTTTATATCGATCTCTATTCTCAAATGCCGCAACAAGGGGATAACTGGAAAGGGCTTAAACCTGATCATCTTCACTTCACCGCCGAGGGATATGAGATGTGGGCTGAACAGATGGAACCCGTTCTTCAGAAAATTCTTCCGGCGGATTCTGATTCGACACCCGAGACAGCCCCTCAGAGTAAGTCCTAGGTAGTCCCAGCCGCGACGGTTCTGCGTTTAAAATCATTCCATCTTTACGCCGTCGGCGATATCGAGGTGTGCGGCTTGTCGCGCGGGCCAATAACCGGCCACCAGTGCGGCGATAATGACTGCAACTGGCAAACCGAGTAGAAAACTCCACGGTGTCGCCCAGGATATGGTCCAGCCGAAGAAGGAGACGTTGATCACAAAGCTCAGGATATAGGCCAGCACCAACCCGGCGGCGATTCCGAGAAAGGAGCCGAGCAGCCCTATGATTCCAGCCTCCCAGAGTACGAGTAATTTGATCTGCTGCCGCGAAGCACCCACCGCCCGCAGGATGCTGATTTCGCGCCGCCGTTCCGTGACCAAAATGGTCAGGCTGAGAAAAATCCCGAGCGCCGAGACGATGATGCCGATGGTTTGCAGGATGTAGGTCACGGAAAAGGTCTGGTCGAAGATGCGGAAAATCTGGTCGCGCAATTCCTGGTTCGATTTGACCAGATAATCGCCGTAAGGCGCTAATTGAGGGCGCAATGTCGCCTGCACTTGCGTGGCAGTTAAACCCGAGTTCTTATCAATGTAGATGCCGATTCCGTTGATCCCGTCGTCCTGCCAGAATTTTCGATAGGTCTGCCAGTCAACAAGAATAACGCCGCCTTCGGTCGTGTAATCGATGTAAACGCCCGCGATTTTGAAATCATGGCGTCCCGTCGGTGTGGCGAGATTGATCGTATTGCCCAGTCCCAGGTGAAATCGCCGGTAAAAAGGTTGGCTAACCAGAACGGCCCCGTGATCGATGGCTTGGTCGAAGGCTTGCCGGGAATCGCCCTGCTCGAAGTCGAGGCGTTCGATGTCGCGAGTCACAGCCAGTCGCACGGTGGCGAGCTTGACCGATTCGCCCTGGCATTGGACGCGCAATTCGCGAAACGAGTCATAGGTCGTATGAGGCAAATGAGCCACGATTTGTTCGACTTCGGGCCGGATTAATTCGCGATTGCCGATCAGTAGATTCGCCGCAGGGGCCACCACGAGATCGGATTGGACAGATCGGTTTAGCCACGCTTCTACCGTCGTGCGGAAACTGAAGATCATGGTCGAGATGCCGACCACCATGGCCAGCGCGACGACAAGCGAGGCAATCGCTATTGTGTTGCGATGAAGCGATTGGGCGAAATGACCGAATGCCAGTCGCGCCATGATGGATCGCGGTTTCACGCAGCTTGAAAAAAGACGGCTGACCGTCGGTACAAAAAAGGCGAAACCGAGCAGCGCAAACAAGGCCGATCCAAAACTGAGCCATGCTGGCCCCCAGTTCAGGCTTACGTGCGCCAGCAACGCGGAGACGATCAACATCCCGATGCCGATGGCCAGCCAGCGTCCCGTGCTTCGTGCGCTTTTTTCCTCGATATGTCCAACACTGAGCGCCTCGATGGGCGAAATGAGGGCTGCTTCGCGAGCAGGGAACCAGGCCGCGATAAGAACTGCGCCGAGACAAAGAGCCATGGCGATGAGCATCTCCCACGGCGATATGAAAAGGCTCTGGATGCTGGCGAGAATATAGAGCGAAGTGATGGTTTGCGAAACCGCGCCGACGAGTTGTCCCGCCAGGATCACACCGAGAACGAGGCCGAGCAGGGAACCCGCCACGCCCAGCACCAGCGCCTCGGCCATGAAAAGTAACTGGATCTGAAGGCCACTCAGTCCAAGCGCGCGAAGAACGCCGATTTCGTGGCGGCGGCGCACGACGGCGGTGGCCACGGTATTATAGATGAGAAACATTCCAACCAGCAGGGAGATAAGCGAAAGCGCGGTCAGGTTGAGTTGAAACGCGCCGATCATTCGTTCGATCTGGCGATTGCGCCGGTCAGGCGCCTGGACGATCACGCTCGCAGGTAGCTTCGCGCGCAGGTCGGAGCAGACTGCGTTGAAGTCAGCGCCCGGTCGCAGCAACGCCGAGATGCGGCTCAGCTTGCCGACGTGACGGAAATTTTCCTGCACATTGGCGATGTCCATGACCGAGAGATGCTCATCGGCTCCGGGCGCGTCTTCGCCAAAATCGATGATGAATCCAACATGGAACGTCTCGGTGCCGGTTTGGGTTTCGACGCGGAGCGGATCGCCAATCTTGAGGTTGAGACGCTGGCTTAGTTTGCGGGTGAGGGCGATGACCTTCGGATCGCGCAGGAATGCGAGGACATCCGGTTTTTGATTTTGCGCGTCGTGAAGCTCGAAGGTGCGGAGCGGCTGGTTGGAAAAAATATCGACGCCGAGAATCTGGAGATATTCACCGGGATGGTCGGTGAGGCTGGCGACCTCCTCGACGGTCGGCGTGGCGGCGGCAATGTCAGGATGATCGGCTACGATGGGGTAAGCCTCTTCATCGAAGCGAAGGCCGTCGCCGATCACTTCGAGGTCGGCTTTGCCTGCGACGATATCGACCGATGCGCGGAACGATTCGAGCGCGCTATGATTGACGATCTGGATGCTGAGGAAGACGGTTACCCCCAGCGCAATGCCGATGACATTCAGCGCGGTGAGCGCGGGGTGTCGTGCGAAATAGCGCAGGCTGTGGGTAAAGAACAGGCGAAGCATTTACGTAATTTGCATGAAATGAGGAAAGACCGTTAGCTCTAGAAAGCCTATTCGACCTGCATTTTCTTAAGGTGTTGTGGTGGAAGGAAATATTTTTTGAAAAAAATAAAGATATGTCATCTCGAGCGGAGGTGAGTCAGCAAGCAGGTTTTACCCCAAGGCTTGCCCGAACCGCAGTCGAGAGATATAGCCGTCATCATGGCTCGGTGTGAAATTGGTCTCGGGCGAAGAAGGTGGCACTGATTCGCGAGGGCAACCCGGAATGGTTGGATTTATCATCGGTTCCGCAGGCGGGTCATATCTCTCGACTGCGGCTCGGGTGAATCTTGCGGTTAGATATGCGATTTGGTTCGCCTTCGCTCGAGATGACGGGCTTGTTGCTTTGGATGTAGATCGAGATGACGAGGCATCTTTCCGGGCGAAGAAGGTGGCACTGATTCGCGAGGGCAACCCGGAATGGTTGGATTTATCATCGGTTCCGCAGGCGGGCCATATCTCTCGACTGCGGCTCGGGTGAGTCTTGCGGTTAGATGTGCAATTTAGTTCGCCTCCGCTCGAGATGACGGGCTTGTTGCCTTGGAGGTTGCTCGAGATGGCGATTTTTTCCTGTAAAAGGTCTCGCCAACGGAACAGAGTCGTTTTGAGATACGGGGATGAAAGCCACGGCAAAATTCGGACCACAGGTTGGAATCATCATGGGCAGCGCCTTGGATTGGAAAACACTCTCCGCAACGGCAGCCATTCTGGAGGAGTTCGACGTGGCTTATGAGAAGTACATTGTTTCAGCGCATCGGACTCCGCTTCGCCTGGTTGACTACGCCGAAAGCGCCAAGGTTCGCGGATTGCAGGTCATCATTGCGGGCGCGGGTGGGGCAGCCCATTTACCGGGAATGGTTGCGGCGTTGACGACATTGCCAGTACTAGGTGTGCCGGTGGAGAGTCGCGCACTTCAGGGACTCGACTCACTTCTCTCCATCGCGCAGATGCCCGCCGGTGTGCCGGTGGGGACTTTGGCCATCGGGGAGCCGGGCGCGAAGAACGCCGCGCTTCTCGCGATCTCGATTCTCGCCTTGCAGGATGAAAAATTGCGGAAAGCTTGGGAAGGGTACCGGGCGGAACAAACGCGCAAGGTGCTGGCGCAAAAGTTGGGGAATGTTCCCTCACGCGGCGCACGACGGCTACCCAGGAAAAAATGAATACCGATCCGATTCTTCCCGGCTCGACCATTGGTTGCCTCGGCGGCGGCCAGCTTGGGCGCATGTTCGCGCTTGCGGCTCGGAAGATGGGATATCGAGTGCACACGGTCGATCCGACCCGCGACAGTCCCACGGGGCAAATTTCAGATCGCGAGTACAACAGTTCCTTCGACAATATTCCGACCCTGCTCGAATTCGCCGCCGGCGTGGATGTCGTGACCTACGAATTTGAAAACATCCCGGTGACGGCTCTCGATGCGCTTGCGTCGAAAGTTATTTTAAGGCCGGGGCGGGACGTTCTCTACATCACGCAGAATCGGCAACGCGAAAAGGAATTTCTCCAGCGTAACAGTTTTCCCGTCGCACCTTTCCTTGTCATTCGGAATGAGGAGGAATTGCGTGGAGCGGTGGCGGCGCTCGGCGTTCCCTGTGTCCTGAAAACAGCCGATTTTGGTTACGACGGCAAGGGCCAGCAAAAGATTCTTGTCGATGCCGACCTTGCTGCCGTCTGGCAACGTCATGGCGATAGAATCGGCGTGGTGGAAAGTTGGATCACTTTTGCGGCGGAACTTTCCGTGGTGGTGGCGCGGGGACATGCCGGGGCTGGGGAATATCAGGTGCAGGCATTCCCGCCCACGGTCAACGAGCATGAAAATCACATTCTTGCCACGTCGGTTGCCCCGGCTCCCTTGGCGGCAAGTATCGCGGCACGGGCGCAATCCATCGCGTCGGAAATCGCCGCACGATTGGATGTTATCGGATTGCTCGCGGTCGAATTTTTTCTGACGCGGACAGGGGACTTGTTGGTGAACGAACTGGCCCCGCGTCCTCACAACTCGGGGCACTACAGCTTTGACGCTTGTGTCACGAGCCAGTTCGAGCAGCAACTGCGTGCCGTTTGTGGTCTGCCCCTGGGAGATCCGCGACTTCTTTCACCAGTGCTGATGCGCAACTTGCTCGGCGATGTCTGGGCCAATGGCACCCCCGACTGGCCCCGGCTTCTCGCCTTGCCGGGATTGCGGTTACACCTTTATGGCAAAAGCGAAGCGCGGCCCGGTCGCAAGATGGGGCATTATTGCGTTCTGAGTCCAACGCTGGAACAGGCTTGGGAAATCGACGCCGAGGCGCAGAAGATTCTGGGGGTGGCGGGTAGATGAAAGTTTAGTTTTAAGTCGCTCGCATAAGCTTGACGCCCCCAGCGGTTGTGATATTCATACGGGATACACCACAATAGGTAGATGCGTTGCCCAAAATGTCAGGCTCGTGATGATAAGGTGATTGATTCACGCGCCATTAAAGATGAGACCGTGATCCGGCGCCGACGGGAGTGCCTCGCCTGCGAGCATCGATTCACGACTTACGAGGAAATTGAACGAGATGATCTCCGTGTGCTGAAGCGGGACGGACGCTACGAAGCTTTTGACCGCCGCAAATTAGTAGCCGGTATCGATAAAGCGTGTGAAAAGCGTCCGGTCAGCCGTGAGGCCATTGAGCGGACGGTTAATGAAATGATTGATGAACTGGTCAAGGCGCATGGCGATGAAATTCCAACCAAGGCGATTGGCGATAAAATCATGCAGCATTTGCGGCGACTTGATGAAGTGGCCTATGTGCGCTTTGCCTCGGTCTATCGGAAATTCCGCGACATCAAGGAATTCGTGAATGAAGTCCAAAGCTTAACCCTGGAGTCATAATGATTGCCCTGCCTCAACGCCTCCCTCATGTGATCTGGAAGAATGACCGGCTGGTACCTCTTTCCGAAGGCTGGCTGGCCGAGTCGATTGAGCAATCGGCGGCAGCGGCGGGGCTTCTCCACTGGCACTTGGCGCCGGAAGTGGCGCGGGCCATTGTCGTTTATCTCGAGAATGACTGGATCGCCCCGGCGCTTTCTCTCGATCATCTTCAGGAGATGGTGCGGTGCTCGCTGGAAGGCATCGGTTACCGGGACATCGCCAGGAAAAGCATGATCGTTCCACCGCGTGTTTCCATTTCGCTCATTGAACTGGCTGCGCGCGCGCCATACGAGATTGAGTTTTATCCGTTGCTCAAGCAGCGATTGGGCGATGCGTTGGAGGTGCAGGTGGCCGGAGTCAGGCTCGAAGGTTTGCGCGATTGCACCAAGATTCTCGATGCCGCTGGGCGCTGGCGGCAAACCTGCGTGCGAATCAGCGACGACATTATTTATTTCTGCCGTACCTACATGCACGGGGCCACGCCCCGCATGGTCGATCTGGTTATTCAGTAGGGAATGGTTGGGATCGAAACGGATTATTTTTCCCGGCGGAAAAAGCAGTTTTCTCTCCCGTGAATCAGGCGAAGGCCGTGTTGGGCGAGGAGTTTTTTTACTTCGTCAAAACGCCACTTGGCCAGGTCTCCATGAAGTTCGATGATCAGCAGATCGACCTGTTCCAGCCATGAAGCATCACCCTCGAAAAGTAGTTGTTGCTCCGAGCCTTCAATGTCCATTTTGAGAATGTCGATGCGGGTTTGTCCCGATCTTTCCAGAAGTTCCGGGAGGGTGACCGAGGGAAAATTGGCTTCTTCCGGCTGACATACTTCGACGCGCAATCCCCAGAAATCGGCATTGGGATGCAAAAAGCGGAGAGGTTCCTTCCGATGCCAAAGCCCGGCTTCGATGGAGCTGACATGCGGGTAATGGGCGATGTTTTGTCGAAGCACCGAGAGATTTTTGTCCGAGGGTTCGACCGCGATGATTTTTGCGTTTGGATACTGATGGGCAAAAAAGACGCTGGCCAAGCCTATGTTGGCGCCAGCATCGATGATAAAGGATGCTTTTTCCGGCAGAGCAAAATCGTAAACCTTTTCTCCAAATATCTCATAGAATACCCGCGAATCGCTGCTGCAGGTTCGCAGAATAATCGGATGATCAAGATGTGGCAGCCTGACCTCGACAAAATGGCCCGGATTATGCCAAAGCTCGCGGGAAAGTTTCAGGGCTTTCCACGGGCCAAACATTTGGGCGAGTCGCCAGGCATCTCTCAGTTCCTGGGCCCACGTCTTTTTCCGCACCCATCGGTACAGGGGCATATTCCGGAGAATATCCATTCGTGAGATTTGGTGGTCGCTCATGGTGGGAGTGCCGGAATAGGTGTATCATGCGGACTAACAAACATTGTAAAAGCAGTTTTCTACGGATGAGATAGGTTCTAACGTGTTCAGGCTGGCTTCCGGGACTGATTCTTTGGCACTCTTGACTATCTGCCGGGGAGCCTGACCATCGGGTAAACGATACTTATGGAATTAGAAAATCTCAATACCTCCACGATCACCACGCACGAGAAGGCCTCGCAGATCAACCTGGATAAACGCTTTTATGGCACCTTTGCCGAGATCGGCGCGGGGCAGGAGGTGGCGCGCTGGTTCTTTGTCGTGGGCGGAGCTTCCGGCACATTGGCCAAGACGATTTCGGCTTACGACATGGCGTTCTCCGATGCCATCTACGGCAAGGGTGAACGTTACGTCAGCCAGACGCGGTTGCAGAACATGCTCGATTACGAATTTGCGTTGCTGATCGAGCGGCTCAATGCCAAGCGGGGTCCCTCCACTTCTTTTTTCGTGTTTGCCGATACCGTCTCCGCCCGCAATTACCTCGGGACGAACGAATGTCACGGCTGGCTGGGCATCAAATTCCAACTGCAACCGCAGGCTCATTCGAGCGAGATCATCATTCACGTCAACATGATCGATAAGGAGAACCTCCAGCAGCAGGAAGCGCTTGGGATTATCGGGGTGAACCTCACGTACGGCGCATTTTATCTTCACGCCGAACCACAAAAGTTGATCGCTTCGCTGCTCGACGGCCTCTCCACTGCGCGCATCGAGGTGGACATGATCAAGTTCATCGGGCCCTACTTCAACAACGTCGATAACCGGCTGATGAGCCTGCAACTCGTCGAAAAGGGGCTTTCCAATGCGACGCTCATCGGCGCGAACGGCGATGTGCTCCAGCCGTCGGAGGTCTTTCATAAAAAGCCGATCCTGGTTGAGCGCGGAAGTTTTCGTCCCGTCACCAACGTCAATCTCGACATGCTCGACGGCGCGCGCCAGCAGTTCCTGCGCGATGCCGAAGTGAAGCAGGAGGAAATCGTCGAGCTGATGGAGATCACGATGCGCAACCTGCTCACGACTGGTTCCATCGATCACCGCGATTTTCTCGCCCGCGCCGACACGATCACCGCCGTGGGCAAGATGGTGTTGATCTCCAATTATGCGGAATATTACAAGCTGGCCGCGTATCTCCAGCGTTACACCAAGAGCCGGATCGGAATTGTCCTGGGCATTCCAAATCTCAAGGAACTCTTTGATGTGAAGTATTACGACATGCTCGAGGGGGGCATTCTCGAATCGTTCGGGCGGCTCTTTAAGAACGATCTCAAGCTCTATGTCTATCCGTTCCTTGACGCCTCATTGGACAGATTGACGACGATCCACGATGTCGAATTGCCGGAACACCTCATCCATTTGTTCAAGCATTTGACGGAAAACGGTTACATCGAATCGATTGAAAATTTCCACAAGGAATATCTCGGCATCTTTTCGCGGGCCATTTTGGCCAAGATTCGTGATCGCGATCACACTTGGGAACAGATGGTCCCTCCCGAGGTGGCCGCCTGCATCAAGGACAATTTCTTTTTCGGGTATAAGGCGTAGCGCCAATAGCCTGCGATTTTGGCTCCATGCCTGCCCCCTTTTATCTTTAGAATGCTTGCCAAATCCTTGCGTAAAAGAGCATCGTTCTTCCGATGAAAGTAGCCAGTCTCGAAGCCATATTTACTGCGCTGAAAAAAGCGGAGGCGCGTTATCTCGTCGTGGGAGGCATAGCTGTTATCGCGCATGGTTATACCCGATTGACGCAGGATTTGGATCTCGTGCTGGATCTTTCGCCTGAATGCGTTTCACGCACCCTGAGCGCCTTGGAATCACTCGGCTATCGCCCCCTGGTTCCGGTCAAACTTCAGGATTTTGCAAAACCCGAATCCCGGCACCAATGGCAAGTTGAAAAGAACATGAAAGTGTTTCAGCTTATCAGCGATCAATATCCGGATGTCCCCATTGACCTTTTTGCATCAGAACCCTTTAGCTTTGACATGGAGTATGCCCGGGCAAAATGGTACAATGTCTCAAGTGAGATACAAATTCCCATCGTAGCGCTTTCCACCTTGATCGCCATGAAAGCCGAAGCAGGGCGCGATCAAGACCAAATCGATATGAATCGACTACGTGAAGTTTCTCCAAGCTATTCATGATAAATATATGATTTCCGATTCTGAACAGTGGCCCTGCGATTGGGAGAGCCACCGATTAGCCCAGCTTCGGCGAGGAGCCAGCCGCCCTTTTCGTGAAAAACTAATCTGGCTCGAGGAAACCATTGATTTTGCCAAACGGTTACAGGCATCAACCTCAAACTGCAAAGTTGGAAAACAAGGTTCTGTTGCTGAATAATAAGAAATAGAACGAGAAAAGCGGATCGCCCTGACTAAGGATTCAAAATGTCCGCCGTAAATATGCCTGTTCCCTTTTCTTCGGTCTTTTCAAATCGGATGTCCCGAATAGCTTTTGCGCTTACGCGCAGGAATCGCCGTCCCTACCATGGCAAAAGGGACAGGCACCCAGCAGTCTTGAATTTCGCCTAGGGCCTGCGATTCTGTCTCGGTGCCTGCCTGTCCCTTTTTTCCACAAAATGAGAGAGCTTATTCTTTTTTTGAGCTTCTTTGAGATTCATACTCAACCTTTCTTTATGTGAAGAATCTGTACTGCATATAATTGTCGTAACATCTCGTTGATTGTCGGCCTACAATTCTGAATCAAAGATGTTTTGTTAAAAATAGTTCCCCCTTCGTAGTCATTTACTATACAAAAAATAGTATGAGTATCGGGGGTAAAAACTAAAAAGGCTAGCCGCTGATATTCATCATTCCCTACATACGAAATAGTCATTGAAATATTTCCACCCCCAGCAAGGGAAATATTAAAATTCCAGTTTACATTACCTCTCATTTTTATAAGTGTTTCAGTTTCCGAAATAACCACGGGCATGCCCGAATAATCTGATGAGAAATCATCACCATGCTCCATTGCCATAGACTTAAGCTTATCTCTTAAGGTTGTGATGGCATAATCAAAGGCCGACGAACAGACGAGTGTGGCCGCTTTTTGCGCTTCTTCACGTTGTTGTTTTTCTAGTTCAGCTTTGGCTTTAATTTGCAATTGTGTATCACGAACAATCGGCACGGCAGAAGGCCAATCAATCGGCGCAGTATTTGTATCCGCTAATGAAGGAGAAGTTGGCTGTGGCTCCAGCGCAGTTTTTGCAGTAGGCGGCACAATCATCTCCTGGGGCGCAATTTGTGGCGCAGTTGGCAGGGGCGGCGATTTAGGCGACGACACTGATGAAGAAACTGCCTTCACACCGGATACAACAAAAAGCCACCAAGCAAATCCAGCCAGGGTAGCGGTACTCGCGGAAACAAACGCGGTTGACCAGAAGGGTGAAATTTTTTTGCCCCAAAGCCTATCATAAACAGGATCATAAAATGCCACGATCAGAAGAATGCCAAAGATCGTGGCTAACTCGATCATTTTCCAGACTAACTCTGGAACCTTTTTCAAGCGTCTCTCCAAGAGGATAGGCCCGACAATGCCCACAAGGAAAATGAGAAGCACGGCCCCCAACGAATGCATGATTTGGAAGTCTGCCCGTCTAACCCTCCCTCGTCACGCCCAATGCACCGTATGCCTAGGAGATAATTCCCTAAGCTTTTGAAATAGCAAAAAAAGTAGAAAAGAGAACAGGCACGCAGCCGCCTTGAATCTCGTCTAGGCGCTTGCAGAAAAAGGCTTTTTAAAAAATCCGTCATCCCGAGCTTGTCGAGGGATCAGACGCGTTAGGAATAATCAACAGGTTGGATCGTTGGAGTTCAGGGTCTTTCCGTGATCGTTAAACTTTTCGGGAAATGAAAATGTGTCTGATCCCTCGACAAGCTCGGGATGACGGGCCCTTTTCAGCAAGTTCCTGGGGTCTGCAATCATGTTTCCGTGCCTGCCTCTTTTTCTCTGCACCTGACCGCCGCTGGGCCAGCGGCGGCTACCTTGGATACCCCCCCCCCCGCAGCTTGCTTCGGCTTATGGGTAGCCCGTGATCGCCGAGCGCGGGAATTTTCTGCACCGTCGCCCGGCGGTCAACGGCTACCTTGGGATCGACGGTCATAGACCGCCGCTACATCTGAAGGTATGAGGGCTACTACGGAGGGAGGTCCCGCCGATAGGGACATCGGCGGCTACTTGCGGTGAGGTTCTTTAATCAAAAGTGGATAGGCTCTTGCCTTTTGGCCGTGGTTTTTTGAAGATGGTGGGATGGACTTGACCCGTATCGTCGAATCGTTGCTCTTTGCCACGGATCGGCCCCTGACTCCCAAAGCGATTGCCCATGCCCTGCATGAAGCCGTGAAGTTTTCTCCGTCGCCTGAAACCGCCACTTACGAAAAGATAACCATCGGCGAGGTTGAGACGGCCATCGAGCAATTGCGCGTTCAATTGGAAGCGGATGGATCGAGCCTCATGGTGCAGGGCATCTCGGGCGGCTACCAATTGAAGACACGGCCCGAGTATGCCGTGTGGACGAACAAACTTTTCGATCAACCCCGTGCGCCACGGCTCAGCCAGCCCGCGCTGGAGACGCTGGCCGTGATCGCTTATCGCCAACCCATCGGGCGCGCGGAGATCGAGTCGGTGCGCGGCGTGGCGGTCGATGGCGTGCTCGCGACGCTGTTGGAACGCAAGGTCATTCGCGTTGCGGGTCGCTCCGAGCAACCGGGACGGCCTCTCCTTTACGAATCGACCCCGATTTTCCTGGAGCTTTTCGGGTTGAAAAATCTCGAAGAGCTTCCCAATGCCGATGAATTACGCCGGTTACAGCCCCCGGAACCCCCTCATGCCCCTCAACAACAACAACTCGAAGTCGGACTTATTTCGGGAGATGAGCCATCTGCGCCAGCAGGTGGATCGGATCGACCTGAAGATTCTCCAGCTTCTCCAGCAACGGACTAAGCTTTCCGCGCAGATCGGCAAGACCAAGCGCCGTCACGGAGCCGACATTTACGTGCCGGAGCGGGAGTCGGAACTTCGTGCGCGCATGAAGCGTCTCAGCGCGGGGAAGTTGCCTGCGAGGGCGGTCACCGCCATTTACCGCGAGATTCTATCCGGTTCACGTGCCGCGCAAGGGCAGGGATCGATTGGATTTTTAGAGGCGAGTGAGGATGCGATTCTTTTGCCGGGTCGATGGTGCTTCGGCGCGTGCGACAATTTTCTCCCCAAAAAAACGTGGAGCGCGGTGGCCAGCGGTCTCGAAAAGGGCGTCATGGCCCTGGCTTTGCTGATGGGTGAGGATCTCACCCGGGTTCTTCAGGCACCGAGGACGCGCAGGCAATTTTTCGAGCGATTTACCGTCGTGGGAGATTTCCCCTCCACCCTCGGTGCAAAAGCTCCGCTGGCTCGTCGTATTTTTATCGTGATGCTTCGCGGTAAAGGGGCCGCCATGGAGGCGAATCGGCTCTTGATTTTAATCGAGTGCAAATCCACGGAAAATGCGGTAAAAAGGTTACTTAACTCTATGCCAGATTGCTTCATTCGTGCCGAACAGCTTACCTTGCGCGCCAAATCGGCTCGAAATGGGGCAGTTTTGGGACTCGTTTACTTGTCCACGGCTAACTCCATGGATGGAATTCGCGCGACGAGTCAATTACTGGCAGCACGGCAATCGGCCGGTTTGGCCGTGTCGATTTTAGGTGTTTACCCAAGCTTTGAGGATTATGGCGGATAATGCTCCGGTGCCGGAAGGGGCTCCTAAACCATCACCTTCGCCTGATACACAGGACAAAATAGTTCTAAGTGGAAAACTTCTGGTGAAGCTTTCGTCCGTGGCCAAGCCACCTCCGACCGGCGATCCGAAGGATTCAAGCCCTGCTTCGCCGCCGCCGCTGGCGCTCAAGCAGCCCCCGCCCCTGGTTCTCCAACAGGCGCGCCCGCCAGCGCTTCCTCCCAAGTTGGCAACGCCGGAAAAGCCGCGCATCATCAATCTTGCGCCCATCGCACCTCATTCCACGGGCGGAATTTTGCCTGAGGTAACGGTTAAAACAAATGCGAAGATAGCCATGAATACGGGGCCGATGGCGCGGTCGCTGCATCCCATTACGCCGATTACGATGCCAGCGGTGCCTAAAAAAGACGCGCCACCAATCAGCACGATCCCCACCGGAGTAACCCCGGCTCCCGTAAGCAAAGCCACACCGCCTCCTTTACCTGTCAAACTTCCTGAACCTGCGAAAAGTGAGCCGGGCAAAACCGAGGCGAAATCGAACCTCATCAAGATCGCGACGCCTCCGCTTAACCCGACTGCTTCCGAGGATTCGATTTTTCCTTCAAGCGGTAAGGCCAGCGCTCTCATTGAAAAGCCCTCCGAAAATAAGAAATCGCCAGAGGAGGGGAAAGCGCAACCTCCTCAGCAACGTGCCTCGGAGGATGCAAAGTCAGCCCCGGCTATTCCGGCGAAGACCGCCAGGGAATCGGTGCGTCCGCCTCCGCTTCCACTTGGCAAGCCCGCTGAAAAATCGGTGCCGCCTTCGGAGAAGCGCACTTCGCTCTTGATTGAAAAACCACAGGTTCCGTTAAAGGAGAAACCGCAGGTTCCGGCGGTTCCGGTTGAAGCTCAAAAAAAGGAAGCTCCTCCGATTCCCGGCGCTCCGGTCAAGGTAACCAAGGCGCCACCTCCGATCGCCAAGGAATCGTCTCCTGTAAAAGAGCCGACAAAGGCTCCTGTAAATCCGCCACCCCTGGTTTCCAAGAAAAGTGAACCCAAACTCGTTGCGAAGAGTGAAAAGGCTTCGCTCTTTTCCTTTCTCTCATCAAAATCGAAGTCGCCGCCCTCGGTGCCCGCTTCGCCTGCCTCCACGGCGGTCGGCCCTTCTGGATCGACCATTAAAGTTGAGAAAACTGAGCCAGCGCCAAAAACTCCAATTCCTCCGACCCAGATTCCGGGAGCGCCTGCCAAGCCGCTAGTCGTAAGCGAATCCGCAAAATCTTCCGCAACGAGTTTCCCCGCTGTACCGCCCCCGGTAGCAAGTTCCACCGCCAAGCCAGCGACGCCTGCGTTACCCTCCACCCCGGACACGGGTTCTTCCGCTAAAACAATTCCGCCGAATATCTTGACGCCATCGCCTGCATCAAGTCCTGCCGCAAAAGTTCCCGCAGTCACGGCTTCTGCACCGGTTTTAGAAAAGGCTTCTTCCGACAAACCGCCCATTCCGGGAATGCCGACCAAATCATCGGGAGCAAGCACTGCGGCCAAGGCGGATGCCCCGACTTCGGCACCGCTTTTGGCTCCCAAGAAACTGGAAAAAACCTTTCAGGCTGCTCCTGCTCCCGCGACAGCCACTGAGACGCGTGCCACGCGGGCGAGGAAAAAACGCAGGATGGAGGCCATTACGTTTTATGCGATTTTTGTGGTCGCCATCATTTCGCTTTATTTTGGAGGACTCTATTTTAGCCGCGAGACACGGCTCGAAGGCCAAGTGATTCCGCCTCCAGGCATGACCCTTGGCAACGAGGCTTGGATCGTGCTCGATTTCCGTGGATTGGCTGCTGGTGTCGCGGATGACCTGGCATCAGATCGCACGCCTGCCCTGCGGGATATTCAGGAGACCCAGGTTCATGTTCAGCGGGCCCAGGCTGATGTCGCCACGCGCGAAGAGCGCATAAGGCTTCTCAAAGAGCAAATTCAGGCCGCGAAGGATGAGGTTACTTCGACCATTAAACAGTCGCGTGATGCCGCCCAGCAAATCTGGGACGGCCCGGGAAAACAACTCGAGGATGAATATCAATCGCGTCTGGATCAATTTCAGAAGGTGATCGCTGACCGGGCGAAGTCTCTCAAGCTTAAATACGAACCTGACGACACGTATCATTCCCCGGAAGTCTGGGCTAATGCCTACCGACTTGCTCTCTACGGGGTTGGGAGCGGTGTCGATAGCACCAAGGAGCATCAATGGCTGGAAGATCAGGTGAAGCAATGGCGTGATTTTACCCAGTCGGTTGATGAACGTCAGAAGCAATTGCGCGAACAGGCCGCGCAGATTCAACTTTCACCCACGCCGAAGGTGAGCGAACTGAATACGCAAATTGAAGAGTTGCAGCACCGGGTAGATAGCACACAGGCGGAGGAAGACCCTCTTAAGATTGAGTTGCAGCAGGCGCAGGCCGATCTGGCCAAGGCTCAAACCACGGAAGCCGGTCTCGATGATGTGCGCTATAAGCAGCTTTATTCACTGCCTGAGCCGAATATTATTCGACGACTGCCTCTTGTCGCCAATGGCCGTTTTAGCTGGCGTCACATGGAAAAGGACTTTCCTTTTGCCGAGGGTGAACAGACGCATCATTACTGGATTTTTTCCCGGGCCGCCCGTCCCGATGGTCGCCAGTACTGGGCCCTCCATCATTTCGATATCAGGAAAAATGCCACCCTTGAGATGATTGTCGAGCCGACCAGTTTTATTTCGACCAAGGCGATCCTACGTCCCGATTTATCGCCGGATGAACAGCAGCAATAGGTATCTGTCATCCCGAGCTTGTCGAGGGATCAGACACATATCCGATTCATCGATAAGCTGAATAATTTTGGATCGATTTACTTTTCCGTGATTCTTCTACTCACTCATAATCAAGGCGTGTCTGATCCCTCGACAAGTTCGGGATGGCAATGCGCTTATTAATCACCTTGAGTTTGATATGACATGGTGCTGGCGTCGCTTGATTGTTTCCACTCAACAAGACCTTTGGATTGAGCGATTGCAAGGTGGAGGGTTGGATCGCGCATCATGGGTTTTAACGGAAAGGCCTGACCGATCCCGTGCAGCGCTTGCGGTTTATCCCAAAACGCGCTCAGTCGCGGTTTCCCTGGCCAAAAAATATGGCGGACAGGTGAGGCTCGTTAAGTTAAACGAATGGCTCAAGCCGAATAACGCGAAACCAATCGTGATGGGGCGACGGTTGCGAATCGTCCACGAGACAGCGCCGGGAAAACATGATCCCGCTTTGCCGCAACTTCATATCCCGCATGGAGTGGCCTTTGGCAGCGGCGAACATGCCACGACCCTAATGCTGCTCCGGGCCTTGACCCGTCACGAGGCTTGGAGAGAAACGACGGTATTGGATCTCGGAACTGGCAGCGGTATTCTCGCGTTAACAGCGCGATTGTTCGGGGCGCGGAGGATTGTAGCGACGGATATCGATCCCGAGGCGGTGAGAACCGCCCGGCAAAATGAGGCGCTTAATTTTCCCGGGCCGCTGATTGGCTGGAGATGCTCCGATGTGAAAAAGCTCCGGGCAACCAGCCGTCAATATGATCTCGTCGTGGCAAATTTATTCAGCGGAATTTTATGCGACGCGGCGTCTTCCATTGCGGGTTGCGTGTCTCGGGGCGGCCAGCTTTGGCTCAGCGGCGTTTTACGTTCGCAACAGGCGGAGGTTGTCGTCGCTTATCGCCGACAGAAGATGAAACTTGTCCGGGTCGTCAGCCGGGGCAAATGGATGATGATCCAGTTGGCTAAAAAATAAGAAACTGCGGGCTTCTCAGGAAACGACGGGAGTCGCCCCGAAAATCGTCCAGATCAGGTACCCGATGGCTACCACCGCCAGAAGGGCTAAAAGGGACAAGGTTATTGTCCAGGCGCGGCCTTGTGCGCCCCGGACTTTTTTGACGAGAGGGGAGCTGTTGGTGAAATTCGCCGGACGCCCGTGCGTGGCACATTCGAGAAGATTCACCCGCTGCGATGGCATGGGCATCGGTTGCCCTGACGAGGCGTGTTCGGAATCGTAAAGCAATTCGATGTTGCCGAAGCGGACGATGTCGTTGCGTCGCAAATCTTGCAGCGTTATTTTTTCGCCATTGACCCGTGTGCCGTTGGTCGATTCCAAGTCCTTGAGAGAGTAATCAAGATCGTTGAGTTTAAACGCGGCGTGGTGCCCCGAAACGCTCGCGTGCTCGATTTGAATCTGGTTATCGGGCAGGCGTCCCACGGTGACTTCGGGGCCGGTGAGATCAAAGATTTTTCCGGAAAATTCGGGAGACTGTGCAACTAAGCGGGGCATAGGTTGTAAACGCTACGAATTTTAAGAGGCTTTATCAATCATTTTACTGAGACCTCCGCGAAACCCGGTCTCCAGGCAATCCGTCATCCTGAGCTTGTCGAAGGATCAGCTCCCGGAAAATAAACTTCAAAGAGAAGTTGTGAAAACGTAACGGAAGCTGATCCTTCGACAAGCTCAGGATGACCGATTGTTTGTACCAAATTTCCCCCTCGTTCCCCAGTTGTACTTGGGAACGCAGATGCCGAGATAATTTCATTACGGGAATCAATGTCATCATGCCAGTTTGTATCGTCGCGAAATGGAATTTCGCGAGAACAAGAAACGTTCCCAAGTGCAACTTGGGAACGAGGGGGATACTTTATCCCCGGCTCTTTTCGATGAGAGTTCCGAATTCCCGGAAAAAGTAATCGGCGTCGTGGGGGCCAGGTGAGGCTTCGGGGTGATATTGCACGGAGAAAAGAGGCTCGGAACGGTGGCGCAGGCCTTCGCTGGTCTGGTCGTTGAGGTTGATCTGGGTCGTTTCGACTTCTGCCGCGGGCAATGACTTGGGATCGACCGCGAACCCATGATTTTGTGAGGTGATGCTGATTCGGCCCGTGATGAGGTCTTTGACTGGTTGATTTCCGCCGCGATGGCCGAACTTGAGCTTGAAGGTTTTTCCCCCGAGCGCGTAGCCGAGGATTTGGTGGCCGAGGCAGATGCCAAAGATCGGTTTTTTGCCAATGAGGGCTTGCACCGTTTTGTGCGCGTACTTGATGACGGCGGGATCGCCGGGGCCGTTGGAGAGGAAGATGCCGTCCGGGTTGGTGGAGAGCGCTTCGTCCGCCGTTGCGGTGGCAGGCAAAACGCGCACCTGAAAACCATGCTGGCGCAAACGACGCAGGATATTGGTCTTCAATCCGAAATCGAAAGCGGCGATGCGATACTTCACCGGAGGCAGGGGCGCAAAATAATCTTCGCCGGTGAGGGGAGGCGCGCCCACCGGACGTTTGCCCTGGATGAGAGTCCACTTGCGGCTGAGCTTGTCCTCGGGATCCCAATCGTACGGTTTCGGACAAGTGACTTCCTTGACGAAATCATGTTCCAGGTAGAACCATTTTTTGGCGAGATCGACCGCAGCGGCATCGGAAATCTTTTCCGAGGTCAGCACGCCGCGCAGGGAACCCTGGGTACGCAGGCGAAGCGTGAGTGAGCGCGTGTCGATGCTGGTCAGTCCCGGAATATTGTAACGCTTGAGGTACGAATCGAGTGTCTCTTCGCTGCGCCAACTGCTGACCACGGGGGAAAGCTCGCGCACGATCAGTCCGGAGACATGGGGCTGATGCGATTCGACATCGAGGGAGTTGATTCCCGTGTTGCCGATCAGCGGGTAGGTCATCGTGACGATCTGTCCGCGATAGGACGGGTCGGTCAGGATTTCCTGATAACCGGTCATCGAGGTGTTGAAACAGACTTCACCGTTTGTGGTAAGGGGTGCGCCGAACGACTGGCCGCGCCAGATGCTGCCGTCTTCAAGGGCGAGAAGGGCTGAACTCATGGCACCATCATTGCGACTTGGGCGTGAAGCTCAAGAAATTGTGAAGAATTTTTTGACGGAATTAACGGAATTACGAAATGGATGACTTTTCGTGTGCGCTCAACTTGTTGAGAAATGGAAGCGTGTCTGATCCCTCGACAATTCTTCGACTTCGCTTCGCTCGCTCAGAATGACGTTTTGCCAGCAGCGGCTTCGCCGCCGAGAAAGGCTCGGGATGACGGATTTCTTAACCAAGCAAATCGCCATCAATGACCTCATTGTAGGTTTTAAAGTGGAATTTGCAGACCGACTTCAAGGCGTCCGGCCCCGATTTTTTGACGATCTCCTTGGCGGCGGCTTTCACCTGTGCCGATGCGCCCTTGGGCAGGGTGGTTCCTACTTTTTCGCCGAGGAACTTGAGGCGATCCAGAAAGGTAGCTCGGGCCAGGATCGAGGCGGCGGCCACGGCAATGTCGCTTTCGGCCTTCGTTCGTTGCTGGAGGATGATTTTTTTACCCTGTTCCTGAAGCGCCCGCTGAATCAGGCTTTCGTTGGCGAATTTGTCGGAAAGCGCGCGGGGGCAGTTGGGCCAGCGGATCAGGAGGTTTTCGATTACCTTTGCATGACCCCAGGCGAGGAGGCGGTTCAGGTTGCGAAATTTGATGTAAAGCTCGTTGTAGCGTTCGGGCAGGATGGTAACGATATTCCAACGCGGGCCGATGAGGTCCTTGATCTCCTCGGCGAGGTCGAGCGCCTTTTTGTCGCTGGAGATTTTCTTGCTGTCCTTGACGCCAAGTTCAAGAAGCTGATGCGGCAAATCGCCATCGACAAAAACACCCGCGATGACCAGGGGGCCAAAAAAATCGCCCTTGCCGCTTTCGTCGATGCCGAGGTGGGGCTGGAACATTTCGGGGTTATGCACCTCGTCGTAGCCGAGCCGGGCTTCGCCGATGATTTCCGGTTCGATGGTGAACTCGATGAATTCCTTTGCGCCGCGCCCCTGCACAAGCAGTTTGCCGGAGGTGTAGGCGTTTACGGTGAGTTTTTGTTTCTGTGCGCCGTAGAGCGTGTAAGGTACCTCGCGAAACGTGAATCCTTTTTCCTCGAGAATGGCGCGCAGCTTCTCCGCTTGCGCGGGACTGATTTTAAAGGTGAAGCTGTTGGATTCAGGCACGGTATTTTTTGAATTTTCTGACAACCGTCATCCTCGACAAGCTCGGAATGACAGATTTTTTTAGAGGATGTCGGGCATTATGAAAATGAAATCCTTGCAATCCCGATCCGAAAGAATCGCTTCATCTCCGTGGAATGAAAAGAAATTGCGGAGTTTGCGGACGGCATTGGCGGGCTGGTACAAGATCACGAAACGTGATTTGCCCTGGCGTCACACGACTGATCCCTACGCCATTACTGTTTCCGAGTTGATGCTTCAGCAGACGCAGGTCGTGACGGTCATTCCTTATTACGAACGGTGGTTGAGGGTGTTCCCGACCTGGCACGTACTGGCCAAGGCTGAAGAAAAAACCGTGATGAAAGCGTGGGAAGGGCTTGGTTATTATCGTCGAGCACGCAATCTGCAAGCACTGGCGAAGGTTATCGTGGAGGACGGGGGCGCGATGCCCCGCAGCGAGGAGAGGTTGCGTGAGTTGCCTGGAATCGGTCCCTACACCGCTGCCGCCGTGGGAAGTATCGCCTTTGGGCTTCCGCTCGCGGTGCTCGATGGAAATGTAATGAGAGTGCTGACCCGCCTCCTGGCCTTGAGGGAGGATATTGCGCGACCGCAAACGCGCATAAAATTACAGGCGATTGCAGATCAATTTTTGAGTCGGGCTGATCCTTCCACACATAATCAGGCGATCATGGAACTTGGCGCCACTGTCTGTCTGCCGCGCAAACCGAGGTGCCTGATTTGTCCGATGAAAAAGGACTGCATGGGTCGTGATCAAGCGGAGGAGTTTCCGGTAAAGACGCGCACAGGGATCGTAAAACGTGTGGAGACCGTTGCGATTCTGCGACGAGGGAAGCGTTTTTACTGCGAACAGGTTCCGGCAGGAAAACCGTGGCACGGGCTTTGGCGCTTTCCCGATTTTGATTCAACCCGAATGGAGGAAGATCAAATCATCACGCAGATTAGATACGGAATCACCAAGTATTCGGTCACCATGAAGACGGTTTCGGCACGATGGAAATTACGCGCATGTCAAACGGGATGCTATCTAACCGCTGGAGAAATGGCTGCGCTTGCTTTTGCTGCACCCCATCGGAAGCTGATCAATTTATTGGGAAACTTACCCTGATGTCTTCTCCCAGCTCATTCAGGCGCAAGCGCAATTATTAGGGCACCTGCACGAAATCTGTTTGATTTCATTTTTTTTTTGGTACTGTTTGAGTGCAGTGTGCGCCCGCCCCCCTTATACTATTTGCGGTAAGGTTTTCCCCTTAGGGGCGTATGTGTTCCAAAGCTGCTTGTTGACCCATGATGGAGATTACAGGCCATGAAAATTGCCTACCTGACTCCGGCGAAATTGGGTGACCAGCGTGCCTGGTCCGGGCTTTCGCATTACATGGCGCAAAGCCTGATCAGTGCGGGATTGGAAGTGGAAATTTTACACACGCTGCGCGTTCCAATGCGGCTCTTGCCTCAACGTTTTCTTACGCATTTGGCCTATAAGACGGGTTTAAGGCGCCGACATCTTTGGTTGTACGATAAACGGGTTGTTCAAGATTATGCGCGTCAGATGGCTCAAAAGCTTTCCAAGGTCAAGGCCGACGTCATTTTTAGTTCGGGTACCCTGCAAATGGCCTATCTGAAATCTTCCCGTCCCATTGTTTTTTGGACCGATGCCACCTTTGCCAATCTGGTCGATTATTATTTCTCCCCGGATAATCTGACGCCGGAGACCCTGCGAAGCGGTCACGAAACTGAACGGGCCGCGATTCACAATGCGGCCATGGGCATTTACTCATCCGAGTGGGGCGCGGAAAGCGCGATAAGTGAATATCAAGGTGATCCTCAACGTATCCAGGTGGTACCGTTTGGCGCCAATATCCAGAACGAGCCTTCAGACGAGGAGGTGGCCGCCTTGATCCAGTCGCGGCCATTGAAACCGTGTCGGCTGTTGTTGCTGAGTGTCGATTGGATGCGTAAAGGCGCTGACGTGGCTATTAAAGTTGCACAAATGCTTACGCAACAAGGAGTGGCTTGTGAGTTGAGTATCGTGGGTTGCCAGCCTCCCCCAGGTACGGTTCTTCCGCCCAACGTGAAAATCCTGGGCTTTATTGATAAGCGGAATCCGGAAGGCGGAAAAATAATCCAAAAGATGATTGCCGAGTCGCACTTCATGCTGCTGCCTTCCCGCGCCGACTGTTCACCCATTGTCGTTTGTGAAGCCAACGCCTTCGGCGTTCCCATCCTGACCACGGACGTTGGCGGCATTCCCAACATCGTGCGAAACGGCCTGAATGGCTTTTGCGAACCTTTTGATGAATCGCTGGCTTCCCGGCTGACCCAGCATGTGATCGATTCGCTCTCCAGCCTCGAAAAATACCGCGCCTTTGCCGAATCGACCCGCCGGGAATATCTCTCTCGCCTCAATTGGAAAGTTAACGGCCAGCGCGTTCGCGCTCTAATTGAAAAGCTATGAGTGAGATCGGCGCATTCCTGTCATGCAAGGTCATTTAAGATCGCGAGCGTCGGAAGAGTTCAAGTGCTGGAGCGATAGTGCAAAATTTCTTTTCAAGCATGGCCTGCCTCGCATGGCCCTGGCGTTTGATGCGGGCATTGGTGATGAACTCTTTTGCACCTGCCTGGCGCATGAACTTAAAAAACGGGGACAACAGGATCTCTGGATGCTGACCCGGCGTCCGGAACTTTTTGCAAATTCGCCTGATTTCGACCAAATAGCCGCCAATCACCGATCCCTGCGTATCCTCCTCCGTTTGCGCAAACCGGCGATCCATCCTTACTACGCCAACCGCATCACCATGGATCGGCAGGAATCACCCCAGGAACACATTATTAAAATCATGCTGCGTAAGGTGGGCATCACCGGATCGGCGGAGTTGCGCCCGTACCTTTATCTCAAGGATGAAGAGATTAAGGCGGTTCCTTGTGAAGGTGATGTGATCTGCATCCAGAGCAGTGGCATGGCGGCTAATTTACCCATCCCTCTCAAGGAATGGTACCCAAAGCGTTTTCAGCAGGTGGTCGATTCACTGGTTTCCAAATTTACCGTCATCCAGATTGGCGCTCCCACCGATCCCTATCTCAAGGGAGCGCGCGATGCCCGTGGGAAATACAATCTTCGCCAACTCGCTGCGCTTTTCCGCCAATCGCGTCTTTTTTTAGGACTCGAAGGTGGCCTCATGCATCTGGCCCGATCCGTCGATTGCCGGTCAGTTATTGTCTTTGGAGGAAGACATTTGCCTTTTCAATGCGGATACCCGTGCAACGAGAATGTCGTCCGTCAGCCGGTATGCTCACCTTGTTATCGCTGGTACACCTGCGAATTCGACCGCGAATGCATGGATCAGATCCAACCGCCGGAAGTGCTCGAGGCTGTCGAACGCTGTTTAAATCGTTTAGGAAAACCGCTCGAAGTAGAGACGGCGGAGTTATAATAATTAACGCAGCCCCGCCTTAAAGTTTTTCGGCAACCAACTCCCAGGAGTAAATATCGACTCCGTCCTGCTCGTAAATAATTTTGGTGCGATTCAAGCTGGCTAAGATGCCCTTGACCTTGCCCAGGGAAAAATCAGCATGGACATGATTCGGGTTATAAGGTTGCCCGGTTTTTTTGCAATGGGCTCGATAGACTTGTTCATCGGGACAAAAAATAACGAGTTTCCCTCCCGACTTCAGGGGCCTGAGCCATTCTCGAAGGACGGTTTTCGTATCTTTGAAATCTTCCAGTAAATGGGAGGAAAATATGTAGTCGAGAGTCTCGTCGGCAAACCAGTACAAGTTGGCGGCGCTTCCTGCAAGTTGAACGGGCAAATTTCCAACAGAAGAATAAGGGCTGGCAAGATCCACGCGGACTGCCGAGAGGATTATTGGATCTCCGCCGGGTCCCAAATCCAACCCGTTTCCAACGCAATATACGGCTAATCTGGATCGGCATTTGGAGGTTTCGCTTGCATGACTGTAGCCGTCCTTATGAATACGCTTAATATCCAATCCCAAACAGCGTAGGAAGGATTTTATGAGTAGTTTAATCTGGGTGCGCAGGCGAACGGGATTAGCTTTCTTATCGGACATATGTTCAATTGATTTTTGACCAAGGACAAGGTAGGCACAGTCCGGTATCTCTAAGAAGTACAAAATGGGGAGCCACCTTACTCATCCTTTACGTTTATGTTCACAGCAGGGCTTATCCATACAGACGCACAATCACCCGGCGATGACAGGGTCTTCAGTCATAAAAAAGGCGTTGGTTTTGCAACCATGGAAGGTCGATTTAACTGGCTGTCGCCAGTCATCGATCAACTCGGATGCTCCTGGTATTATGATTGGGAGCCATCGCCCGATTCGAGTGAGCGGAAAGTAGCCGCCGAATATGTTCCGATGATCTGGGGTGCGAAAAACTGCACCGATCAAAATTTCCTCACGGTGATAAAAAATAGCAGCAAAACACTCCTTGGGTTTAACGAACCCGATCGCAAGGACCAGGCGAATATGTCCGTTGATCGAGCCTTGGAACTTTGGCCAAAGCTTATGAGCACGGGGCTTCGGCTGGGAAGTCCGGCGCCTGCTTCACCTAATAGCTGGCTGCCCGAATTTATGCGCAAGGCCAAGGCACGCGATTATCGGGTCGATTTTATCTGTCTGCATTGGTATGGCGACATTACCGCTCCTGAAGCCATTGATGAATTGCACCATCTTCTCACGGAAAATTGGGAGCGTTACCGCAAGCCCATCTGGCTCACTGAATTTTCAGGATCAAATGGAGACTGGCTCAAGCTTTACTCTCCGCCTGTAACGGCCAGGAAAAATGCGGAATTCATCCGAAAAGTCATTCCCATGTTGGAAGCACTCTCTTTTGTGGAGCGTTACGCATGGTTCGAACTGAAGTGGAAGAAAAAGCCATGGGATCGAGTGGCTCTCGCAGACCCAAAAACAGGCAGATTGACCATCGCGGGGAAAGCCTACCGGACGACAAAATCGAGATAGACGACATCGTCCCAGGTAATCAGTGACTTGATGGCAGGGGTATCATCTGCCAGCCCTCGGTGCCGAGGCGCAGATCGCGTTCGACAAATTCCCACACGACGACCTTGGTCTTTGCGAGTAGTTGAGGGTGCCGGGAGAGTTCCTGGCGAACAAGCGTCGAGGCTCCTCCATCGTTAACAATGGAAGCAACAGGATGTCCTAGGCGTTGGGCGAGATGGGCGATAAATCCAGCACTGCCCGGTTCGTCCTGCTCGAAAATGCGCAGAAAACTGTCGCCCAGGACAAGGACATCGGAGCCAGTATCATCGGTGTAACTACCACCCGTGTCGGTACGATAAATTTGCGTGGTGGTGATGGACTCCGGAGCGAGTTGGGCTTCAATGACAGGCGAACGAAGGATGTGCACGAGGTCTCCATGCCGTGTGAGTGAAACGATCCTGTGGCCGTAGAGTCCCGTGGTCGGAACGCTTGCCCCGATGCGCAACGCCACGGCCTGCGCGGCAAGCTCCACGCCGAATGGCGACCAATGGCTGTCTTGTTTCAAATAGAGCAGATCAGGCGAATTCCGCCGTGCCTCACGATAGACGCTGAAGAGATCGACAGTTTCAAGATTGGCCTTGGCGCAACCGTCGAGGAAAGCGCGCATCTGTTCATCGAGGATATGCTGCTGCGGTTCGCAGGAAACAAGTTGATCTGGATAGATACTTTCCTTGTTCGGCGCGGGCATGATGATGAGCCGGATGCCGCGGGTGGCCAGGGCATCGCGGAAGTGAATCGCTGCGGCCAGCGCATCGGCAGTGGTTGATTCACCCCGATGAGGTCTCTGGGTCGCTGCGCTTATGCCGGGCTGGTAGAAAAGCCATCCATTTTTTCCGATAAGCACCTGCTGCCCGGCATCGCGGAGGGCAAAGTATTGTGTGGCCTGAATCCATGGTCGCAATGTTTGGATTGTCAGGCTGTCATCCTGCAAATGGCGCTCGAAAGCGTGGAGATTGGCTGGATTGGGCCAATATTGAAATACCTCAAGCGCTCCGGGCCATTTTCCGTGGCTGGCTTCCGTGGCGGTTTGTATGAGCGGCACGCTCAAGAGCAAGGCAAGGAAGATTGTGATGAGAAAGTGGGAGGGTGTTTTCATCAGAATCGAAAGTAGAGGAAAGGAATTGATGCCTGGGAGAACATGACGAGCAGGACAAAGGCGAAGGTGGGCGACAACAAGAGCACCTTGGGCCATGTCAGGGTTTCACTCCATTCGTGGGCCTGACGCCGGACAAAGAGCAGTATCATCGCCACGGCCAGGACAGCCAGTTTGTCTGGCCCGTAAAGCTGCGCAGCGAGAAGTATGTTCGCATCCGATTTTCCTGCACAACCAAACATGGCATGGAAATAGGAGAGCGCGTCGGGTAGTGATTCGGCTCGGAACCAAACCCACGAACAGAGTACCAGAATAAACGTGCAGGCGATGCGCAGGGGACGCGGCAATCGCTGATACAAGGGTTTCCGGCCTGCAAGGCGCTCAGAGATGAGCAGTGCGCCATGCCACGCGCCCCACACAATGAAAGTCCAGTTTGCTCCGTGCCACAGACCACCGAGCAACATCACGACGGCGATATTCGCATAATTTCGGGCAGGGGTGCATCGGTTTCCGCCCAAGGGGATGTAGAGGTAGTCGCGGAGAAAGGTACTCAGCGAAATGTGCCAGCGGTGCCAAAAATCGGTGATGCTCTCCGCCTGGTACGGTGCGTCAAAATTCTTCATGAACTCGAATCCGAACATTCTTCCGAGACCGACGGCCATGTCGGAGTAGCCGCAAAAATCGAAGTATATTTGCAGTGCATATGCCAGCACGCCGAACCATGCCGCAGCGGTATCGGGCGAGTGTGCGCCGAACGCGGCATCCGCCACGCTTCCGAGAGGATTCGCGAGGAGTACTTTTTTTGTAAATCCAAGAATGAACAGCGTTACACCGGAGGCGAAACGGGATGGGGTGTGTGACCGTGTGCGCAGGTCATGAGCCACCGTGTTGTAGCGGATAATGGGACCTGCCACCGATTGCGGAAACAGCGCGATGTAACATGCAAAATCGGTAAACCGCGCTACGTGAGTTGTTCCGCGATAGACATCCACCACGTAACTCAGGGCGTGCAGAGTGTAGAAGGAAATACCGATGGGCAGGACAATATCCAGCATCCGCGTGTCATTTGTTCCGAAAAGAGTGAGGACATGATTCAGGTTCACCTGAAAAAATCCGAAGTATTTAAAAAAACAGAGTGTGCCAAGGCTGAGTACCACTGCCGCCGTCAGGCTCCATCGACGCTGCCGGGCGGTGGCATCAGGCCGGGCGATAAGCAGGCTGCACAGGTAGTTGATGGTTGTGATGCCAAGCATGAGCAGGATAAACCACGGATTCCACCAGCCGTAGAAAATATAGCTCGTTACCAGCAACCAGGCGTTTCGCCATGTCGTACTCGGCGGTAACGCGTAGTAGCCAGCGAGCACAAGAGGCAGAAAATAAAAAACGAAAATGTAGGTAGTAAAGACCACAGACTAATCGGCGGCATTAGTCCACACCGCCCAGTAGGTTGGGCCGGTGTGCTTGCCAAAATATTTGTCCACGATTCCGCCAAGATAGTGGTCGTCCATCGATGTCTCGAGGGCCATGTGGTGCAGGGAGCCGGAGCGGAATTCGCGCAATGTTCCGCCCATGAGCTTCACGCGCTGATCCGCAGCCTTGGATCGGGGCTTCCAAGGGTCGTAGTGGCCGACGTAGATGGTCGTCCCTTTTTCGAGTGTCCCGCGATGCACGGCGACGACTTCGTATTTGAGAATGGCGGCGTAATCATAGAGGTCGCGCTGAAAAATCGCGCCATCGGGAATCTCCACCAACCGCGCGGTGACTTCAACGGTGCCGAGAGTTTTGATTTTTGCATCTTTATCCGTATTCGTGAATCGGTAGGAGGGTTTGTTGCAAGACGAGAGCACAAATACCGCAAGGCAAAAACCGAGGAGATGGATGCCAGCCACAGACTTCATGGCTTGGAGTGGCTTGCCGGGCTTTCGCTAAAGGTCCAGCAGGGTTCCCAGCCCGTCGGAAGCGTCAGTACCGGGCCGCTCTTTGTATCCGGGTGCAACGCGCGCAATTCCTTGCTTTCGCCGCCGATGATCGGTGCGTCGCTCAATCTCATCAAGCCCATCGGCGCACCGCTCTCTCCCGGGTCGCCGTCTTCCTGCGGATTGCCAGTGAAGAGCACGTAGCGACCATCGGGTGACACTTGGCCGCCATAAATGTGCCGCCCATCTTCGCCGTAGATAAGCTGTCGATTGTGACCATCCACATCCGCCGACCATAACTGCGTCCAGCCCTGGCCATTATTGGTTTTCTGGCCTGGAGGACGATTGGAGAAAATGAGCTTCGTGCCGTCGGGAAACCAATCGGGCGTGCAGCAATCCACATTGCTTACGGCATTTGCCTCGCCCGTCGTGATATTCATCCGGGCGATACTCCACGCGGTGCCGAAAGAATTGGCCACGCCAGACAACCACTTGCCGTCAGGTGACCAGGTCATCTGTTGAAAGAATCCGTGGCGTGGAAGCGTCCGCAAGACTTTGCCGCTTGCGGCATCGACAAACGTGATTTCTTTGACAGAAAGACAGGCCAACGCCTGGCCGTCGGGACTCCAGCTTGCCCACGGTAAATCTCCTTCGCCTCCTATCACGCGAGGTTCGGTTCCGTCGGCATTTGCCACGACGGGCACACCCTGCTCGCCGTAACGATTACCGTCGATTATCTCATTTCGCGCGAGCCTCCGGTACAGCAGGCGCGAGCCATCGCGGGAGAAAAGCGGATAGGATTCATTCGCGTCTGGCGTATTCGTGATATTGCGCCGCTGCGAGCCATCAGGCCGCATGACAAATAAATCCCAATCGCCCTTTTCCGAACGTGCGGGGAATACGATCCAGCCTTTGCCGCGCACTTCTCCGGCAAGCTTTGCCACCTCTGGTGAAAGGTCTCCAGCCAGCGCAGCGCTCGAAAAGATGACGAGACAGAGGCACCGCAAAATCCGGAGGGACGCAAAGCGGTAACGGGGTGATGGCGTGATACTCAAATGCTTTTTCTCATGAAAAATATTTTGCAGATAAAATTACCGCGCAAAAACAATCTCTGCTTCAAAAACAACTTGCTCATTTGACCCGCAACCTGAATTTCCATCAATCAAATTATGGACTCCAGGGATTATCAGGAACGATTCCCTAATTCCCTTTTTCGAGCAGCGTCTCATCTGTGGCCTTTTCAATATCGACAGGCTTCAACTCATGCAGTTTCCCGAGACGTTTTAACTCCGGAAAGACCAGAATGGCTGCTGCCACGACCAGCAGTGTTCCGACGCCGCCCAATAGGACGGAACCGATTGGCCCCAATAGACGAGCCGTTAAACCCGATTCAAATTCACCGAGCTCATTCGAGCAACTGATGAAGATAAAATTTACTGAGGTGACGCGACCCCGCATGTGATTGGGCGTGATCATCTGGTTAAGCGTCTGGCGAACCACGACGCTGATATTGTCGCATGCGCCTGTCATGACCAGGGCAGCAAACGAAAGCCAGAACCAATGGGATACACCGAAGATCAAGGTCGCCACGCCAAAGCCCGCCACCGCCTGCAACATCACGCGGCCCGGATGGTTCCACGGTTTCATGTGGGCAATAAATAACGCCATGATAATCGCCCCGACCGAAGGAGCGGCACGCAGAAGACCAAATCCCCAGGCACCCACATGAAGAATATCGGTAGCGAATATGGGCAGGAGCGCCGTCGCTCCCCCAAGCAAAACGGCAAAAAGATCGAGCGACATCGTTGCGAGGAGAAAGCGGGTTTTAAAAACGAATTTCACTCCTGTAAGCACGGATTCCAATGTTACCGGCTCTTTCCGGTCACTTTTTACCAGCGGAGCTGTCATCATAAACATGAGGAAGCCCATGGCGGCCAGCCCGATATTGACGAGATAAATCGTCTGGGGGCCCTCGACATGGGTGCCGTGTGCCGCCACGATGAACCCTCCCAGGGTCGGCCCCACCATCGCCGATAATTGGAGGATGGAACTGTTCCATGTGCTGGCATTGGGCAGAACTTCGCGAGGTATGAGTGTCGTAAAAAGCGCGCTAACCGCAGGGGTGGTGAAGGAGCGCCCCGTCGCGGTAATAAATAGCAAAACATAGTAAGCGGCAACCGGCGCATCCATTTTGGAGAGAACAAAAAAGCCGAGCGAGCAGAGGGCAAAGACCCATTGCGTTATCATGGCAATGCTCTTGCGATTAAAGCGGTCCGCCAATTGCCCCGCAGGGAGGGCAAAGAGAATCATGGGCAATACCTGCACCAGGCCGATGTAGCCCATTGCCATCGCGGCATCTTTTAAATTGGGACGCAGCCGTTGATAAATTTCCCACGTTACCGCCACGGTCTGCATTTGTGAGGCGAGGAAGAAAAAACTGCGCCCCACCATGTAGGCGAGGTACCCCGGATAGCGCAAAGCTGCGTAGGGATCGTGCCGGGGTTGACTCATGAGATTGGTTGGGAGTTTGCTGAACATTCCCTATTTTCAGCAAGCTCTTAGAGGGAATTCGTTTTTTGGGATTCGAGAATCTGGCGGGCGCGAACCAAAGCGTCATCAATATCCCCAACCAGATTTTCCGCTCCAATTTGATCAACGAAACCGGCCTTTTCCATGAGAAATAGCGGCTGGGTGTGAGGGCCGCTCAGGATCAGATGCTTGCCGCGTCGCCGGATTTTTTCATGAAGCCGCTCCAACGCATCCAACGCGGTGGAATCCATCGCCAGTACCTTTTGCATTTTGAGAATGGTTACTTCGGGTTCCTGCTTTGCATGTAATAGCAGATTTTCCAGTTTGTCCGCCGCCCCGAACATCAGGACGCCAAACACGCGAAAGATCAACACCCCCGGCGGCACGTCCTTGCCTTTGACGGAATGGTGTTCACCTTCCGTCTCGCTCTCCTCATCCACCAGCGTCACCTGCGTCATGTCGGCCACGCGACGGATGAAGAGCATGGCGGCCAGCACCATGCCAACCTCCACCGCCAGCGTGAGATCAAAAATAACGGTGAGTAGAAATGTGGTTAGCAGGACGAGGACATCACTTGCCGGCAATCGCCGAACGAGGAGAAATTCACGCCACTCTCCCATGTTGAAAGCCACCACGATCAATACGGCGCTAAGAGTGGCCAGGGGAATGAATTTAGCCAGTGGCGCTGCGACCAGAATAATGACGAGCAGGGTGATCGCATGGACAATGCCCGCTATCGGAGACCTGGCGCCATTCTTGATGTTGGTTGCCGTGCGCGCGATGGCACCCGTGGCGGGGATACCACCGAAGAGCGGGCACACGATATTGGCCAAACCTTGTGCCATCAGTTCCTGATTGGAATCGTGGCGATCATCGATCATTCCATCGGCGACAACAGCGGAAAGCAGCGATTCGATGGCCGCGAGCAACGCGATGGTCGTGGCCGGAGGAATGAGATCACGGATGTGGATCCAGCTAATCTCTGGAAAGTGGAAGGGGGGCAGGCTTTGCGGAATACCTCCGAATCGCGAACCAATGGTTTCCACCGGCAAATGCCAATACACCGTTGCCATTGTCGCCAGAAAGACGGCGACAATTGATCCGGGAATGCGTCGAGCCAGTTGCTTGGGCCAGAGAAGAATGATGGCCATGGACAAGGCCGAAAGACCAAACGCCATTGGGTTCCAGCTTGAAACATGCTGGTAAAGAGCCCCCATTTTTTCGACAAAATCTGATGGAACGGGATCAAGCTTAAGCCCGAAGAAATCTTTGATTTGAGTGGTGAAGATGAGGATGGCGATGCCGTTGGTGAACCCGACGGTCACCGGTCTTGGGATATACCGGATGATCGTTCCCATCCGCGAAGCACCCATGAGAATTAGGATGAAACCTGCCATCATGGTGCAGACCGCCAGGTTGGCCAGGCCGTACTTCTGGATGATTCCGTAGATGATGACGATAAAAGCGCCAGTGGGGCCACCGATCTGTACCCGCGATCCTCCCAGTCCCGAGATAATAAAACCGGCGATGATGGCGGTGAAAATCCCAGCAGCCGGGCCTGCCCCTGAAGCAATGCCAAAAGCCATGGCGAGTGGAAGCGCCACAATCCCAACGGTGATTCCTGCCGCCAGGTCAGCGAAGAATTCCGCGCTTGAATAGTTTTTCAGCGACGAAATTAATTTTGGCTGGAAAAACTTCGACATAGATTTCACAGGCATCCTATCGCGGGATGACGGTTGCAGCGAGCGCAGACCGCTTTTTTGTGAGCTTCACTTTAAGATCAGGCTAACTTTGACCAAGATCGGTGAAGTTGCGGCCCAATGAATGGGGGCGAGATCGCCTAGGTGACGGAATCTTCGGTTCGAAAGGCGATTTTGACTTTGGTGCCTTTGGAAGGTTGGCTTTCAATCGAAAGCTTGGCTCCGCACCTGGCGGCCAATTTTTTTATCAAGACGAGACCAAGGCCGAGACCCTGTTGTTCCTGTTTCTTGCGGTCGAATTGTTGAAAGGCGCCGATCTGTTCGATCTCTTCAGGAGCCATGCCGCGTCCGACATCGCTGACCGTCAGTATTCCATGAGAATCAAAATGGACAGTGATGGGCGTTCCCTGCCGGGAATAGTTGCTGGCATTATCGACCAATTCCTCGACCATCAGGCTTATATCGTTCTGATGGGCAAAAATCGGGCATTCTTCCACTTCATTCGTAATATCGTTGATCCGCCCATTTCGGTGCACGGATGCTTCAATGCCGGTTTGGATGCTTTCCTTCAGTATTTTGGGTGAAAGCAATTCGGGTGAACGCGCGGCTTCCTCCGGGGAACTTTGAAGGTCGAGAAGCAGAAGGTAATTTTTCAGTGTCCGATGGAGACGAAGCGCGGAGGTATGGATGTCGTCGTGGAGGCCTTGAATTTCATCAACGGAAAGCGTGGTGAGATCGGAACGAAGAATATCCGAAAGGCCGATAATCCCGGCAAGAGGCGTGAAAAATTCATGCGGCAGGGTGGAATGAAGAGAGGAACGGAGCTGGGAGAGCATTTGGTCTTCCACGCGCCAATGGGTCTGGGCTCGTTTAAGCCGGGCCTCCACGCAACCAAACAAGGCCTCCAGGCTCACTGGCTTGATGAGAAAATCGTCGGCGCCCGATTCCATGCCCTTTCGAGGAGTCACCGTGTCCGGGTCTCCCGTCATAAGGATAACCTGCTTGTTGCCCAGCGCCGGATCTTGCCTGATTTGTTTCAGTACGGCATGGCCATCCATGCCCGGCATGGAGATATCGGTTAAGATCAAGTCGGGCACCAGTTGACGGGCCAGATCAAGACCTTCACTGCCGGAGACGGCTTCGATCACCCGGTAACCCTTGCCCCTGAGGGCTATACTGAGGATCGAGCGAATGCCCTCATCATCATCTATAAGCAGAATCGTTTTCATCGAGAAAAAGAAAAACGCCGACAAAAAGCATACTCAACTTTTGCGATTAAGAAAGTACCTGACATGTTGGTATAAGACGAGTTTGGCATAAGACGAGTCACTTTTTTTGCATCAGCACCTCGTGCACGGTTGTAAGCAGGTTTTCAGTCGTGAAAGGCTTTTGAATGCGCGCGTCAATTTTTGCTTCGTGGTCGGTTTTGTCAGTTTTTTCCCGTTCCAAGCCGCTGGAGATGATGATCTTGATGTCGGGCACAATTCTGCGCAAGGCGTGAATCGTGGCATAACCATCCATGAACGGCATGACCAGGTCGGTGATGACCAGGCTCACGTCATTCCCCCTTTCGGCGAGATGGACAACGGCCTCGGGACCACTCGATGCCGTCAGGACACGATAGCCATAGTTTTCCAGCGCTGTGCGGGTAATGGCCAAAATCACCTCTTCGTCATCGACGACAAGGATGCATTCACCGTTACCGATCGCTAGCAACGGCTTGGGGGTTATAGTCTCCGTTAACGAGGTGGCAGTCACGGCAGGCAGGTAGCATTTGAATTCCGCGCCCCGGCCCAACTGACTTTGAACGGTCATAAAGCCGCCATGATTTTTGATGATGGTCAGGGAGGTGGACAATCCCAGGCCGGTGCCTTTGCCGATCTCCTTGGTGGTGAAGAACGGATCGAAAATCTTTTTAATCTGCTCGGTGGGAATGCCGGTACCCGTATCCGTGGCGCTGATGCAAACATAATTTCCAGGTTTTGCATCCGGATGCTGTGCGGCTTCAAGGGCATCGAGATGGATGTTTTTCGTGGCAAGGGTAAGTGTGCCGCCATCCGGCATGGCGTCGCGGGCATTGACACAAAGATTCATCAACACCTGGTGTAATTGCGTTGGCAACCCGAAAACAGACCAGGATTGTTTATCCACATCCACGCAACAATTGATGTTCCTGGAAAAAGTATCGCTGATGATTTCCCCCATCTCCTTTACAAGTTGATCGACGTGTATGAGAACCTTCTGCTTACCTCCACCGCGCGCAAATGCGAGTATCTGCTTCACCATGTCGGCACCGCGTCGGGCGCTGGTCTCCATCGTGTTGAGAATGCTCTCAAGTTCCCTTGACAGGGACTTCTCCCGGAGGATGCCGATACCCATGACGATGGGTGAAAGGGCATTATTCAAATCGTGGGCGATGCCGCTGGCCAGGACGCCAAGGCTTTCGAGACGCTGGGCGCGAAGGAATTGTTCTTCGAGTTGCTTGCGTTCAGTTATATCGGTGTTGAGGATGAGCTTGGACTTGGGCCGCCCCTGTTTGTCTCGAATGAGGGTGCAACGGCTTTGCACCACGACTATTTTTCCGCTTTTGGTCAGGTGCTCCTTTTCCCCAGTCCACTCGCCGTGTTCAGCCAGGCTTTTGACGGTGTCTGCGTCTTCGAGTTGCGGGATGGATTCCTTGAAAAGCTGACGAACATCCTTGCCCATCGCCTCGGTGGAGTTCCATTCATAGATTCGTTCGGCGCTTTGATTCCAAAAGGTGATCCGGCTGTCCATGTCGCAAACGAGGATGGCGTCCCGCGCCTTGTCGAGTAGATCGACCTGCTCGCGAATCTTTTCCTCGGCTTGTCGCAAGTGCGCATGTTCCTCGGCATTATTCAAGGCGCGGCGAATGGCGGGAATAAGCCGGTGTGGGCGTTGTTTGAGCACATAATCGACCGCTCCATTTTTGAGGCTATCGACCGCGATTTCTTCGCCGATGGTGCCGGAGAAAAAAACAAAAGGCACTCCCGGACATAATTGATGGGCCAGTCGAAGCGCGTTCGCGCCGTCATACGAGGGCAGCGTAAAATCGGAAAGGATGAGATCATAGGCACCTCGTTGCAAGGCATCGGCAAATTCATTTCTCGAGGTGGCTACAACGAACTCGCACGGCAGACCGTCGGCCTCAAGCATTTCAGCAACGAGAAGGCGGTCAGCCTCGTTATCTTCCAAATGGAGGATGCGCACCCGATGTCCACGTGGGCTGGTTTGCATAATCTTAATGGTTCCGTTTTATTGTGTTGGGAGGCGGTTCATTAATGATGGCCCAGAAAAAGCCGAGTTGCTTGATGGATGCGACGAATTTTTGGAAATCGACCGGCTTGACGACGTACGCATTGACACCCAGTTGGTAACTGCGAACCAAATCCTGCTCCTCACGCGACGACGTGAGCATCACGACGGGCACTTGCTTGAGTTTTGAATCGGCTTTCATCTGTCGCAAAACCTCCAGTCCATCCACCTTGGGCATTTTCAAGTCCAAGATAACGACAACAGGCAAGCCGTTGGCGTGATCGGCAAATTTGCCACGTTGATAAAGATAATCCAATGCCTCAGCCCCGTCGTGGGCGACGATCACTTCGTTGGCGAGATTATATTCCTCAAGCGCGGCCAGGGTCAGTTCCACGTCGCGGTCGCTGTCCTCAGCCAGTAGAATCCTTTTTAGGGAAGGCATCATCTATCCTTTCGGGTGGGTTGGGGTTTTGGGTAATGAAAAGAAAAAGGTCGCGCCGCTGTTAATTTTCCCCTCGGCCCAGGTGCGCCCGCCATGGCGGGAAATAATACGGCGGACATTGGCCAGGCCGATGCCCGTGCCTTCGAATTCGTCCGAGCGATGCAGCCGCTGAAAAACGCCGAACAATTTATTTGCATACTCCATGTCAAAGCCAACCCCGTTATCGCGCACGAAAAAGACCCATTCGTTGTTTGTCATGGCGGTAGAGCCGATTTCAATTTCCGCCGGGTCGCGTGGACGGGTGTATTTAACCGCGTTGGCGATCAAATTCACCCAAACCTGGCGCAACATGGAGGGGTCTGCCTCGACTTCGGGCAGTGACTCGATTTTCCAGGTGATCCGACGATCCTTGATTTCCATTTGCATCCCATCCACCGCTTCATGCACCAACAAATCCATGGACACTTTTATACGTTGCATTTCTGTCCGGCCCATTCGTGAAAAAATCAGCAAATCATCAATCAAGGTGCCCATCTGCCGGGCGGAGTCGGCGATGATTTTCAAATAACGTTTCCCGCTCTCATCCAATTTTTCAGCCGCGTGTTTGCTCAACATCTCGACGAAGCCATCCACATGCCGCAGGGGTGCGCGCAAATCGTGCGATACGGAATAGGAAAAGGCTTCAAGTTCCTTGTTGGAAATTTCGAGTTGGTTGGCGCGATTCTTGAGTTCCTCGGTTAATTGTTGGACGCGTTCCTCGGAATGCTTGCGCTCGGTTAGATCGCGCGCTGAGGCGAAAATCAATTGCTCGCCCACCAATGATCTTGCGCTCCATAAAAGCCATCGATACGAACCATCTTTGCAACGGTAACGATTTTCAAAACTGATGAGTTCCTGCCCTTTGGCCAGATTGGCGGATTCCACCAGGGTCTTCTCCCGGTCATCAGGGTGAATAAATTCGAGGAATGGTCTGGAGAGCAATTCCTCCTTGGTAAAACCGAGGGTTTTTTCCCAAGCTGGATTGATCCTTTTGAAGTAACCGTCAAATCCCGCAATGCACAGCATATCGCGCGTCAGGATAAAGAACCGGTCCAGCTCCTGTTGCGCCAACAGGCGTGCTCGAAAAAACCACCAACTGACCAGAACCAGCAACAAAAGAACAAGGGTAACGCCGATAAAATTTTGTTGAAGACCAGTGAAAAGCACCGCCCTTTCCGTTGCGGATACTTCCGAGGCGATGATTAAAAAGTCATCCCCTGCAACTACAGTATCCGAAGTATTGGAAATGATTTTGGAAGGGACAACACGGTACCAGGTAAAGAGACCGCCAGCGTGAGGCACTTGCCCTACAGGTTCGCGGGCAATTTGCGCCCACAAATCAGGGTCGGCATGCGCCATGGTCATCCCTACGCGGTTGGGAAGATCGGGAAACATGAACCCCCATTCCTGCGCCGGTTGTGCAGCCTTGAGCCAGTAGCCCTTTGCATTGAGAATGCGAAGCCGGTTTTGATATTGCGGCACGAACTGTGCGAGACGTGAAATCAGGTTTGTGCCGAGGTAATTGACGACATACACGCCGTGCCGCTGGCCGGTTGCGTCGAAAACGGGCGTAACAAAACGCAACGTCGGTTTAATGGGTTCTTCAATATGGCCATTCTCGACATTAAGATCGAAAGCCGAGATGAAAATCTGCCCAGGGGCCAGAGTCATTCCTTTTTGGAAATAGGAGCGGTCGGACTTGTTTTGCAATTGGTCGTGGGGAACAACGGCGCCATTCAAGTTAACTCGTAGAATTTCCTGCCCGTGTTCATCAAGATAACGGATCTGGTCATAATCGGGTTGCAGATGACTGATAAATACCGCTCGATGAATGGCGCGATCCAGATCCGCTTGCTGTCTCAAAGAAAGAAAAGAATGCAATCCATCGCCGTCGGCCAGCACCTTTAGATCGGTGGCGACCGATTGAAGATCCTTCTCAAAAAGATTGGTCAATATTTCGGTTCGCCGGGACTCGCGATCACGCAAATTTTTCTCAATTTGATCAGCCTGCTGTTGATAGAGAAGAAGGGAAATGCCGATCACGGCCAGACCCGCCAGGAGCGGAACAAGAATCGTGGACAAGGATCTTAGAGGGTGTCCGGTCATGGGGAGGGGTTCAAGTGGTCTTGTGCGTACACGCAGCCCAGTCTTTAATTTTGATAAGCAGGATGGTTATGTCATCCAGCAAACATTCATGTTTAACGGCAATAAGTGCGATAATTGCACCACCGCTTTCGATTTTATTTTTGGCAACTGTCTTCACAAAATACCCCCCACTGTAAAATCACCCATACATCAGATTCCAGGAAACAAGTACTCATTGATAATATAAGTTTGTTTAGAACAGTAAAGAGTTACCTTGTTAATTTCTCCAATTTCTCGGCAAGGGCTGGAAATCGTTTTTTGCACGATAATTAACAAAAGAATGTTTCTTGGCAGCGGATTATGGCATTCGCGTCCCGTTTGCATTTCCTTCTTTCGCCAAGGTGCTGGTAGTGTAATCGGCTGTTTTTCCCCTGGCATTAGTTGAATCGTGTTCTTTTTAAAGTTCTCTTTCCTTTTCCAAAGGATGGTATTACCGGTTTTTTACTGGCACATTTCCCGAGACTCATTAAATTTCAAAACATGAAATTCCTCCTTCTGCCTTCGCTGGTTCTGCTTCTTGCCTCGACCGTTTTTAGTCATGGAGAAAACATGAGAGAGCGCATTCAGGATGCGACGCAAATTATCGAGAAGAGGCAGGGTTCACCCAATCCCATTCCGCCGGAAATTCTCGCGAACGCCAAGGGTATCGCTATTTGCACGATCACCAAGGGTGGCATCGGAATCGGCGGACAGGGCGGTGAGGGGATTCTTATGGTTCGTCATAATGGTGGATCATCCTTCACTTGGCGGGCTCCCTCGGCCTTTAACATCAGCGGTGCCAGCATCGGGGCGCAACTTGGTTTCTCCACCATCCGTTACATTATTATCCTCAATTCGGAACCGGCCATCGGGCAATTTGTCGGAACCGGCAAGCTGAAATGGGATGCCACCGCCACTGGAACAGCAGGCGACGATACGGGCGTGGAAGGTGCATCGACGCGTGATCTTGAGAAACGGGCCATCATCGTCTATCGCGATTCAGGTGGGATTTTTGGCGGTGCCACCTTTGGTGGAAGCACCATCGAGGTGAAGAACGAGATCAACCAGCAGGCTTACGGCGAGAATATTTATGTACGGGATATTCTGGAAGGCAAAGTTCCGTTACCAAAATCCTCAGAGCGTCTCTACCATCTCCTCGATGGGAAACGGTAGGACTACTTAACCGCGTTGCGCAGCCGCAAGCTATTGGCAATGACCGATACGCTGCTGAGCGCCATCGCGGCGCTGGCGAACATCGGGTTCAAAAGCAATCCAAAGAACGGATAGAGCACACCCGCCGCAATGGGAATGCCGAGTGCATTGTAGGCAAAGGCGAAGGTCAGGTTGAGCCGGATGTTGTTCATGGTCGCGTGGCTAAGCTCGATGGCGCGAACCAGCCCGTTCAAGTCCCCCTTCACAAGGGTGACCCCGGCGCTTTCCATCGCGACATCAGTTCCCGTGCCCATGGCAATGCCGACATCGGCTGCCACCAGCGCGGGAGCATCGTTGATGCCATCGCCCGCCATGGCAACCCGTCCGCTTTCCTTCTTCAGCTTGACCACAACATCGTGTTTTTTATCGGGCGTGACCTGAGCCTCTACCTGATCGATATGCAGTTTATCGGCAACAAGCCTGGCTGTTTCGGCGTGATCTCCCGTGAGCATGACCAGCTTAATGCCAAGTTTGTGCAAGGCTTTCACCGCTGCAGGAGTTGTCTCCTTGATTGGATCGGTGACGGCGAGTAGTCCCGCGATTGCCCCATCGATTCCCACGAAGAAAATGGTCTCGCCTTCCTTGCGTAAATCAGAAGCTTTCACTGCCAGGGCTTCTGGCACGGACGCGCCGACAAGTTCGGCCTGTCCTACGGTCACTTGATGACCTTCCACCTTGCCGCGCACGCCCTGTCCGGTCACGGATTCAAACCCCTCAACTGGAACCAGCGCCACGTTTCGCTTTTTGGTTCCTTTGACGATGGCGGCAGCAAGGGGATGCTCACTGGCCGCTTCAACTGAGGCCGCCAATTTGAGAAGGTTGTTCTCATCTACTCCAGCGGCAACAAAAACCTGGGTCAGCGTCGGCTTTCCCTCGGTCAAGGTTCCGGTTTTATCGATGGCCAGGACATTGACTTTCTCCAGTCTTTCCAAGGCTTCCGCGTCCTTGATTAGAATACCCAGTTGGGCTCCGCGTCCCACGCCGACCATGATCGACATGGGTGTGGCCAGCCCAAGCGCGCAGGGGCAGGCGATGATGAGCACGGCAACTGCATTAACGAACGCATAGACGAAACGAGGTTCAGGCCCAAATGTGGCCCACACAATAAAGGTCACGACGGAGCTGAGCAGTACGACTGGAACGAAATAGCCTGAGACCGTATCGGCCAGGCGTTGGATTGGGGCGCGACTGCGCTGGGCATTTCCCACCATTTGGACGATGCGAGCGAGCAGGGTGTCATTGCCCACCTTCTCAGCTTTCATGACAAAGCTGCCGGTGCCATTGACTGTGCCTCCGGTGACTTTACCGTCTTTTTCTTTCAACACCGGAACTGGTTCTCCGGTCACCATCGACTCATCCACCGCGCTTTGGCCTTCCTGCACGATCCCGTCCACGGGTACTTTTTCGCCGGGTCGCACGCGCAGGCGATCTCCGACTTTGACTTGTTCCAAGGGGACATCCGTTTCACTTCCGTCTTCCTTCACGAGACGCGCTGTTTTTGGAGCCAATCCCAGCAAGGCTTTGATCGCCGCTCCTGTCGAGGCGCGGGCCTTGAGTTCAAGAACTTGTCCTAAGAGAACCAGAACCGTGATGACCGCTGCCGCTTCAAAATAGACCGCGACTGCGCCACCCATGCGAAAGGACTCGGGAAAGAGCGAGGGCATGAGTGTGGCCACCACGCTGTAGATATAGGCCGCCCCTGTACCCATGGAGATCAGAGTAAACATGTTGAGATGGCGCGTGACGAGGGAACGTCCGCCTCGCTCAAAAAACGGCAAGCCTGCCCACAGAACGACGGGCGTGCTCAGGATGAACTCAGTCCACACGACGTTAGTCTGGCCCAACAAATGGATCAGATCACTCAGACCGGGGACAAACTCCCCCATGGAAAAGATCAAAATAGGCACGGTCAAGGCGATCCCAATCCAAAAACGGCGCGTCATCGACTTCAACTCGACGTTTTCTTCCTCGCCTCCTTCTCCTGTCTTTTTTGGCTCCAAGGCCATACCGCACTTCGGACATGCTCCCGGCTTGTCGCTTTCAACTTCGGGACACATTGGGCAGTAATACCTTGCCGCCTTTGAAGGAGCTACGTAAGGAGACCCATGGCCGCCATGATCGTGGCAGCAAGATGAACTTTTTGGTGAGTCATCACTCATGATGGAAGCTTAGGGCATGCATCTCATTTGTCGCCGGTGATTTGCAAAGACGAATTGCAATCCTACCTTGTATCACGCAGAATAACCATTGCGGCTAAATCAATTTACGGACCTTTGAAAGGAACGCATTACGCAAACCAAAATGTTCCGGAAAAAATACTTTCCAGGAGTTTGTTCCTGGATGGTTGCTTTGTTGGTGGCCGCCTCGCTCATGGGTGCGCAAGCGGCCAGCGCGTCCAGAAGTATTCTTCGCAATAGCATCAAGGATGTGGTGACACCGCCTGTGGTGGGCCCGGCAAATCCGCACCGGGCGTTCATTTCACGCAATACGTTGAAATCGGATGAAGCGGCCGCAACCATGGAATTTGAAGTGGCCTTGAAAATGCGGAATTTTTCCGAGTTACAACAACGTGTAGCCCAGGGTGAACATATCTCTTCTCAAGAGATGGCGGCCAAATACGATCCGCTGGAGGCCGATTACCAGGCAATCACCAACTGGCTGACGAGCCAGGGATTTAAAATCACCCACCCGGACGAACATCACATGGCGATCTTTGCCAGCGGAAAGGTCAGTCAGGTTCAACAGGCACTGCAAGTAAACTTTGCGCGGGTGACCTTGGAAGGCCAGGAATATACTTCGGCGGTAACGGCGCCAAGTGTGCCTGGGACAATCTCTCCGCTGTTGGTGGGCATTAACGGACTGCAACCACATCTCAAGGCGCATAAGCATCTGCTGAAACAACAAACCCAACCCCAGCCGAATGCATCGAGCGGGAACACATCCTATATTCCGAGCCAGATTGCGCAGGCTTACAATGCCAGCGGACTCTACACCACGAATATCACAGGATCGGGACAGATGATCGCCATTGTCATCGATACCTTTCCCGCCACGAACGATTTGATCACGTTTTGGCAAAATAACGGAGTCAACCAGTCGATCCATAATATCCAGTTCGTCCAGGTGGTCTCGGGATCATTGCCATCACCTTCCGGAGAGGAAACGCTCGATGTGGAATGGAGCAGTTCCATTGCTCCGGGAGCAAAGGTGCGGGTTTATGCCACGACTTCTCTTAACTTCTCCAACCTGGATCAGGCGTACCAACAAATTTACACAGACGCGACGACCCATCCCGAACTTGGAATCCACCAGATGTCGCTGAGTTTTGGCCTTGGAGAAACCTACACGACAAGCAGCCAGGTGCAGACGGATGATCAATATTTTGTGAAGCTGTCCAGCGCGGGGGTGACGGTATTTGCTTCCTCCGGCGATGGCGGTTCAACTCCGGGAGCAGGGACGTCCACGGATGAGAGCGGTCCGCTCCAGGCCGAATCTCCGGCAAGCGATCCGAATGTGACGAGCGTCGGAGGCACCTCGCTGACACTCGACTCAAATAACAATGAAACCAGCGAGAGCGTCTGGAATAATAACACCGGGAGTAGCGGCGGCGGCACCAGCATTTATTTTAGCCGTCCCAGTTGGCAAACCGGGACTGGCGTACCGAGTGGGACGATGCGCCTCGTGCCTGATATAGCATGCGCGGCAGACCCGAACACAGGGGCGATTCTCTACCTCAACGGATCGACGGAAGTGGTCGGAGGCACAAGTTGGTCCAGCCCGACCTGCGCCGCGTTTTGCGCGCTGATCAATCAGTCTCGCACGAATGCCGGTCTTTCGTCCGTCGGATTACTGGGGCCTCAAATCTATCCCCTGATGGGCACAACAAATTTTCGAGATATCACCAGCGGGAATAATGCCACGAGCGGAAGCAGTGGGAATTACAATGCCACGACGGGATACGACGAGGCCACGGGTATCGGAGTGCCACTGGTGCAGACCCTGGCGGAAACGCTGGTGGGATCTTCAACCCTGGTCGGTGTACAGATGCAGCCTGCCGTCCAGAGCATTCTTCCGGGACAAAATGCCACAATTACGGTCAGCGCCAGCGGGAATCCGGTCAGCTATCAATGGCAACGGATGCCGACTGGTAGTACGACTTGGAGTAACCTCAGTAACGATGGCACCTATGGCGGTTCAGACACAGCCTCCCTGTCGGTGCAGAATGCGACGATTGCCATGAGCGGGGATCAGTTTCAATGCGTGGTCACTTATGCCGGAACGGGCGTGGTGCCCAGCATTTCGCCCTCGGTTCTGATCGTGGAGACGCCCCTGATTGTCACCACCCTGGCCGGAAAAGTACGAACCATCGGTAACGTCAACGCAACCGGAACCACCGCTCAATTCGCCTATCCCAGCGGGATTGCAATCAATAGCTCAGGTAATCTTTATATCGCTGATTACAGCAACAATGCGATTCGTAAAGTAACGCCCGATGGGGTTGTCACGACACCTTATGGGAGCCTGACAGGAGCAAGCGGCAGCACGAACAGCACCGGTGGTAATAATGCCCGGTTTAACAACCCCAATGCGATCGCCGCTGATAGCTCGAACAATCTCTACGTGGCAGATACGGGGAATGACCTTATTCGGAAAATAACGCCTGCGGGAGCCGTCAGCACGCTGGCGGGAAAAGCGGGGTTCTCCGGCGTTGGGTATGTTGATGCAACCGGGACAGCGGCGCGGTTCAATTCTCCCGAGGGCATCGCTGTGGATAGTGCGGGAAATGTTTATGTCGCTGACACAGGTAATAATGTCATTCGGAAAATAACGCCCGGCGGATCGGTGAGCACACTCGCTGGGGCAAGGGTTCCCGGTGGATCGGGTATCGCCGGGTATCTCGATGCAACCGGTACGGCGGCAGAATTTAATGCCCCGGATGCCGTGGCAGTCGATGGCTCGGGAAACGTCTATGTGGCCGACTTTTATAATGACGTGGTTAGGAAGATCACTTCAGCAGGCGTGGTAACCACCCTGGCCGGGCAGGGAGGCGTTGCGGGCGATCTCGATGGCCCGAATGGCACGGCGCTCTTTAACACGCCCGTTGGTGTAGCGGTGGATGCGTCCAATAATATCTATGTTGCCGACAGCCAGCTTCCTCCTGTCACAACCTCCACTTCAGCTGCGAATAATCTTTTACGGAGGATTTCGCCAGCGGGAGTGGTAAGCACCCTGGCCGGACAAGCCGGGGTAACGGGAAGCGCCAATGGAACGGGTGCCTCGGCGCAATTTTACAGTCCCCAGGCGGTCGCGATTGACAGCGCGGGCACGATCTATGTGGCGGATACGTTTAACCAGACCATCCGCGCGGGGGTGACGGCATTGCCTGTCGTGGCGGTGTCGGCCACGCAGCCGAATGCGGCGGTTTACGGCCCGACGCCCGGGCAGTTCACGGTCTCGCGCACAGGCAGCACATTCACGACTTTGACTGTGAACTATTCCGTTGCGGGCACAGCAGTGAGCAATGTCGATTACACCGCGTTGGCCGGAACCTTGACCCTGTCGCCCGGAACAAGCTCCGCAATCGTTGCGGTCAATCCGCTTTTTCATAACCAATCGACGGCAAGCGAAACCGTGCAACTCACGCTTACACCTGCGGCTGCTTATACCGTTGGTGCAGACGTGGCGACTGTGACCATCACGAATCCGACACCTTACCAGGCATGGAAACTGAATGAATTTGGTTCCAATGCGTATGTTTCCGGCATCGGAGGCGATCAGGCCGATCCCAATCATAACGGTGTGCCGAACATTCTCGAATACGCATTCGGCTCGAATCCGCTCCAGTCGGGTACCAACCCTTCACCCCAGGTATCCATTATACCGGGACCAGGCGGTAAAGAATACCTGGCCATCACCTACACCCAAATCAACAACGATCCGAGCCTGACTTGCACGGTGCAAGTCACCAGCGACGTGACGTTGCAAACCGATCAATGGAATTCAGGCCCCACCTACACGACGGTGGTCTCGCAACAAGTCAACGGAAACACAACCCAAATGACCGTAAGGGACAATACTCCCGTTTCGCAGGCTTCCAGGCGATTCATCCGTATGCAGGCGAGTGAAAATTAGGACGTTCAAAATATCGGCTAAGCTGTAACCTATTTTCAAAAAGTACGTCTGGAATCTCAAAGCTATGAAAACTCATTTCAAATTTCGTGCGGTCATTGGAGCTCTTTTTCTTGGACTCGTTCAAACTGGAATTGCCGTCGCTCAAGAGCAACCGGGTGATAATCAACAGGGAAATGGACAGCAACACCGATTGCTCTCCTCTCTCAGCCAGCAGGACAAAATAAAATTATTGAAAGCGCGGAAACAGGTACTGGCCAATAATCCCGATCTTAAAGCCGAGCAGGAAGACTTGGTCAAACAACGCCAGGCTCTCAAGGGTCAAGGTACAAATGCTTCCAAGGATGACCGTAAGGCCTTACGCCAAAAATCGATTGCTCACGAAAAGAAAATGCAGAACGCCATGCTACAGGTGGATCCTTCGCTAGCCCCGGTTTTTGAACAGATCGACCAGGCGATGAAGGAAAAACGTCAGCAGCACCAAGATCAGGGTATCGTAAATTAGGACGCCAACCTAATTAGTGGGAGTCCTAATCTTCTGGATTGAAGGTTCTCCCAGGTTCTTAAATTTTTTTACAGGAGGGATCAGCATTATGTGTAGCTGCTTCGCTTCCTAAAAAAACTCTGTTTTATTCGATTTTAAATGGAGTTTTAACGTATTGATGATGAGGATGTAATGCGCTTTTTCATAAAAAATGAGAGCGAGATTGCAATTCTTTTCAATACTAGGTATTTTGATAGTGCTATTTTGACATGTAAATGTGGGTGTCAGATTATGCCAAGAGATTAAGAAAATGAATGATACTTTTAAGACCTCTTCGCTTATGAAGATACTGGCTATTTTTGCTTTGGTATTTTTGTGTCCGATAACCAGCCACGCGGCGGTGCTTCTCACCTCGCCAACCTCAGCGGTGTCGGTAAACCCAGGTGGAACATTCACGTTGACCTTGAATTTGAATGTTACAGGCAGCGAACAGGTGACGGGAATCAGTTACTATTGGTCAACGGTTGCGGGTGCCGCCGGGGATTTCAGCATCACCAATCGCACGGAAACAAGCAGCCCATTTAGCTCCATGACAGCTTCGGATAGTTCGGTTACAGCGAGTCCCGGCAATTCTCTCATCCTTCGGAGCGGAGTGGTGCGAAATAATCTCGATCTTGGAGCGGGGGTTGCCGATTTTAATTCTCCGACTAGCACAGGGACTTGGTTTGTGGCGAATTACACTTTTGCAGTCAGCGGTGCGGCGGCTCCGGGTACGTATGCGCTTACTAGCTATAATATACCAGGGAATGGTTGGTCAGGTCCCCAGCCCACTTTCGCTTCGAGTGATTTTAATGGACAAGCATCGATCTTGGTGACGGTAACAACGACGGTTCCAGAACCATCTGGACTGATATGGGTCGGTGGCCTATTCCTGTTGGTTATCATGGTGCTGCGTCGCCGGCTCGCCAGAATCGAATCGTAATTCCGAAGAAGAGCTTAAAGGCTTTTCTTCCGAAGTTCATTGGGCAACTCTTCCAATGAAGTATAAACGTATGCATAGCTTCCACCGTGTCGTGCTTATTGCAGGAAGCTGTTGGTGTTTTCTCGCCTCAAGCATTTTGGCCTCGCAAAATGCCCTCATTGTTATTGGAACGACCGGAAGCTCTACCGTTGCCACTGAATTAGTCGAAGAAGCGCAAAATATCCGAAGTGGACTTACGCAACGGGGATTTGCCTCGGAGAGCATAGAAGTTCTGGGGCCGCCATCCTCGACCGAAAAAGTTACCGCTGAACGTATCCAGCAAAGCCTGAAAGGGCGGCAGACCCTTGCCGCCACGGATGAATTTTGGCTGATCCTGCTTGGATTTTCAGGGCGCAGTTCAGAAGGCGTCCCAACGTTTCAAGTGACGGGGCCGCGATTGGCGGCAACCGATCTTAAGTCGGCTCTCGATTCCATTCCGGCCCGACAATATGTGTTTGTGGGAACGAGTGATTCGGGTGGCTTCATTCCGATTTTATTAAAATCGAACCGCGATGTCCTGGCTGCGACCAGGGAGCAGGGAGAGATTGATCTTCCTCGTTTTCCTGAAGGATGGGCTGCGGCTTTGATGGAGAAACCGCAGGCTGGCTGGAAGGAGATTGCCGCGCGCGCCGCAGAATTGACCGACCAAAGCTATGCGAAGAGTAATCTCGCGGTGGGAGAACATGCGCGGCTCGGTGATTCGGAAACCGGCAAGATGTTGGAAGCTCCCTTTGGTGTCGATCACGTGGCCCAGGCGGCGGACAAACCACAATCCGGTGAATTAATGCCCTTGATCAACGCTTCTGATATCAAGGTGAAAATCCACAAGCCGAATGACGAATGGGAGAAACAAGCCGCGACGCCTGAAACAAAAAAACTCATCGAAGCGGCTCGCGCCACACCCAATCCGGATGGCTTCAGTTCCATCATTCTTGAGCAGCGCCTCGGCTACAGCGTTGGTGAAGATCGCTCGGCGGAGGACTTTGTCATGCAGCGGATTTATATTACCAGGGAAGATGGAGTCGCGCGGTGGGCTAATTTCATGCTTCCGCAGGATCCACCAGCGGTGATGACCAAGTTGGAAGCCGCCCGCATCATTCAACCCGATGGATCTTCAACGGTTTTCAATCCGGCCAAAATGCCCGTCGCCACGGATCCTTCCAGCGGGATGGATAATGCGCTGACCATGGTTTTCATGCCCGATACTCATGCCGGGTGCCTGATCGAAATCGCCTACCACGTCCGCCATCTTCTCGATGCCACCCTGCCTGCTTTCTCGGAGGAGTTGCCCGTGCAGCAGGATATCCCGGTGCTTCTGACCCAATTGCAGCTTCGGGTTCCGGCCAATAACCATGTTCATTATAAACTTCGCAATAGCGACCAGAAGCCAGTGGAAAATCTCGCGAACGGTGTGCAAACCCTCTCATGGAATTTAAAGGATATGCCTGCTTTCGAACCATTGCCTTTCGACCCGCCTGCACGGGATTTCATGGTGGCGCTCGACATCAGTTCGCTCGATTCGTGGGATGCGTTCGCGGCATGGTATCGGCGACTCTCCCGCGGTTCGGATGTTCAGGATGCAACCGTCAAGGCAAAGGCGGATGAGCTTGCGGCGGGAGCGACCAGCCGTCTCGACAAGATTCGCAAGGCCTACGAATTTGTCTCAGCGCTTCGTTACGTGGCGATTGAATTTGGGATTAACGGTATTCGTCCGCGCACACCGACACTTGTTCTTCAGAACCGCTATGGCGATTGCAAAGACAAGGCGAATCTCCTCATCGCTCTTCTGGCCGACATGGGGATTGAAGGACGCTTCAGCGTGCTCAATCGTGGTTCCACAACCGATGTCGATTTTCCAAGCTGGCAATTCAATCACGCGATTGCCTATGTGCCCAAAGCGCCGCAGGCGGGACAGCCGGATGATCTGTGGCTCGATACGACCGACTCGACGGCGCCATTTCCGACGCTTTCCCCTGGCGATATTGGTCGGCAGGCTCTCGTTTTCAGTCCCACCTCGGCTCAGTTCCTCCCAGTAGCGGTGGCAGGGAAGGGGATCACCCAGATCGAGGAGCATTGGCGTCTTCAGGAACAGGCGGATGGCACTTGGAACGGTACGTTGCAGGACACATGGTCCGGCCTGGCCGAGTATGGAGTGCGAAGTGCAGTTCGGGGACTTTCCCCGCGTCAGCGCGACTTTACTTTGCAGACGATATTAATAAGACAGTTGGACAACGCCGATTTTACCCACTTAAATCTTACCCCGACAGATGATCTTTCCATCCCTCTGCGTATGGACGCGCAAGTGACCACTTCATCCGTGCCGCTTCCGCGTACTGGTTTTGATGAGGGAGCCTATTTTGCGCCACCCGCACGGAATCGTCCCCTTCTCCTTAACAACGGACAAAAGCTGCACCTGACCCAAACGGTTGAATTGATTTACCAGCAGGGAGAACCTGTCCAAGCCCCCGTGCCTTTTCAGGGCGAAGCGGCAGGCCTTCGCGCCAAGGCGACATGGGAACATGTCGAAGGCCATACCTGGCGCAGGACGGCTGAACTCGAAGTTAACGATCCTTTGATTGCCTCGGCGGATTACGCCTCCGTGCATCGAATGCTACGGGCCTGGACGGATCACTTGACCCATTAGCAACCCCATCACCGATCCACTTCAACTGTCGAATCAATCTATGAGCACAAACCCCGACCTCACCCCGGAACAAATTAAACTTCTCACCGAAGTCAGCAGCACCTATGCGACGCTGGCCCGGGAACTCAAGCAACGCATTATCGGCCAGGATGAAGTTGTCCGGGATCTTTTTGTCGCGCTGATCGTCCAGGGCCATGTGCTCATGATCGGCGTGCCGGGACTCGCGAAAACACTTATCGTTCGGAGCCTGGCGGAGATTCTCGACCTTACCTTTCAACGCGTCCAGTTCACGCCCGATCTCATGCCCAGCGACATCACCGGCACCGAAATCCTGGAAGAAAGCGGTGACGGCAAGAGGGAATTCCGTTTTGTGCCCGGCCCGATTTTTGCCAACCTGCTTTTGGCGGATGAAATCAATCGTACGCCGCCGAAGACTCAGGCCGCATTGCTTGAAGCGATGCAGGAACGGCGCGTCACCGTTGCCGGGAGCACCTATGAACTCCCATCGCCCTTTTTCGTTCTGGCCACGCAAAATCCGATTGAGCAGGAAGGAACTTATCCGTTGCCCGAGGCGCAGATGGATCGATTTATGTTCAATCTTCGTGTCGATTACCCCAATCGGGCCGATGAAATCCAGATTTTACAGGAGACCACGCGTGACGAGGTTAAACCGGTGAACAAAGTTTTGACCGGGGAGAATCTCCTGGCCCTTCAACACTGTGTGCGACAAATCCCGATCCCGGCCTCGGTCGCGGAATATGCCGTTGATTTGGTGCAATCGACCCGCCCCAATTCAGGCTCGGCTCCCGATTTCATCCAGAAATATGTCCAATGGGGCGCCGGTCCCCGCGCTTCCCAGTACCTAGCCCTTGCGGGCAAGGCGCTCGCCGTGATGGATGGTCGCTTCAATGTCGCGAAGGAAGATATTATAGCCAGTGCCAAGCTCGTTCTGCGTCATCGATTGATCACCAATTATCGCGCAGAGGCCGATCAAATCACAGTCGACGGGTTGATCGACAAATTGGTCGCCGCCGCCAAATAAGACCCTTTACGAATGAAATCCGCGAGTTCCATGCTTGCACCCGCGATTCCTCCCCAGCGTGTGACCACGGTATTGAGGTCGGTGGGTCAGACTTCATCACACCCTGCGCAAAAAATGCTTGTGCCGCCCGTTGATCTCGGGCTGCTGCACGATTTGCCCAGCCTGGAATTGCGTGCCCGTTACATGATGAATGGATTTCTAACGGGATTGCACCGGAGTCCGCAAAAAGGCTTCAGCGTCGAATTTGCCGAATACCGGGCTTATCAATTGGGGGATGATTTGCGCCGGGTCGATTGGCGGCTTTATGGACGCACCGACAGGCTCCACGTAAAACAATTCGAGCACGAGACGCAGTTGCGTGTCTTTCTGGTACTCGATACAAGCGCTTCGATGGCTTACAGCAGCAGGCCTGAGTCCAGGTTGCGGAAAATCGATTTTGCGCGGACGGTACTCGCCGCGCTCGGTCTGCTCGCCATGCGTCAGGGAGATGCCTTTGGTTTGGCCATGATCGGCGCAGATCTCGACGAGTTTCTTAAACCCAAGGCTTCGCAGGCCCATTGGCGAACGGCGCTCGGCCACATGGACGCCATTAAATCGGGAGGGCCGACCGGGCTTGCCCAAGGGTTGACGACACTGGCGGAAATCATACCGAAACGTTCGCTTGTGGTCATCGCGAGTGATTTTTATGAAAATGAGACGGCTCTTAATGCCGCGTTGCGACGACTTCGTTTTGATCGCCAGGAGATTCTCGCGCTCCACGTTCTCGATCCTGTCGAAATTGAATTGAACGAGGATTGGAACGGAACCTTTATTGATTCTGAAACTGGCCAGAAATTAATACTTGATGCTGTTCCAGTACGCGCTGGTTACCTGAAACAGTTCCAGGCTTTTTTGGAGCAGACCCAGGCTTCCTTCCTTGACCAGGCGGGCGATTATTCGATCCTGCGCACCGATGCAAGTCCAATGTCTGCGCTTGGAAATTACCTGGCCCGGCGTGAACGACTTTATTGAAATGGCACCTGATTCAAACCTGCCATGAGCCTGCTTATTCCTTTCTTCCTCGCTGCGGGCGCTTTGATCGGTGTTCCGATCCTGCTTCATCTGCTGCGGAGCAAGCCGCAGGTCATCGTGACCTTTCCCACTCTCCGGTTTCTGGGACCGACCGCCGTGCGCGAGACGCGGATGCACCGTCTCCGGCGCTGGCTGACCCTGCTCCTGCGCTGCCTCATTATTCTGCTGATTTGCGCGGCATTTTCGCGTCCGTTCTGGGCTTCCACCCGCCTCGGACAGGGACACGCGGTGGTTATTGCCGTCGATAACTCTTTTAGTATGCAGACAACTGGAAGATGGGAAGCCTTGCGGACTTGGGCTCTCGGTAACCTGAGTGATCTCGGGGCAGGGGATCGGGCGGGGATATTGTTGATGAATCCCACTCCACGATGGTTGGTTCCGCTGACGGAAAATATCGACCAGGCCCGGGACACACTCGCCAATCTGCCGCCCGGCTATGAAACGACGCGCTACGATGCGGCACTGCGGCTCGCGGGTGATACGCTGGCTCATTCCGGGACGCGAAAAATGTCTCTCGTCTGGATGGGCGACGAACAACGGCTCGGTTGGCAGGGAGTCGATCTCAAACAGCCTTTGCCGGACGGAGTGGAGTTGATGCTTCCGCCTGTGGCCAAGCTTCCGAAGCGTCAGGCGGCTATTACCAAAGTTCACTGGGATAATACCGGAGCGTCAGTGGCACTTCAGATTGAAATTTCCCAATATCTTCCCGATTATGATACGCGTGTCCTGACTGTAAGTACGGGAGGAAAAGTCGTGGCCCAACAGAGTGTGACCATCGATACAGGCAAGGAGAATAGCGTCTCGGTGCCTTTGCCTGGAATCAAGATGGACCAGTTGCAGAATTTCAAAGTGGCGCTCGATGCGGATGATCTTCCCGTTGATGATATTTTCTACTTCGTTCATGATGCCGAGATGGGAACGCATGTTCTCCTGACACCACTGGCCAATGCTCCTGATGCCTTTGATTTTCTGCGCCACGCCATCAATTCCACCAAGCAGGTGGTCACGGCTCCACTCAAGGCGGAAGACGTGCCGGATGCGGAATGGCCTGTGCATGACGTGGTCATGGTACGCGGGAGCAAGCCGTTTGAGCCGCCGATGGTTGATCGACTGAATCATTTTCTGAAAGAAGGAGGTGTCGCCTGGATTCTCTTGAACGGAGATCCTGCGCAGGAAGCATGGATGAAGGAGCATCATCTCACGGTGAGTCCGGTGGCGCTGGAATCGGAGGATGCCCCCCTCCATTTAAGGAACTGGGACGCGGATCATCCGCTTTTGGCGCCGATGGCCGAAAACAGCCTCATGGTTTTGCTGGGCGTTGAATTTTATCAGGGATTTTCAATTACTGGCATAGACGCCACACCCCTGGCAACCTGGGAGAATGGCAGTCCCGGGCTGGTTGAAGTGAGCAGGGACGGTCAGCATTTTCTTGTGAGCGGATTTGATTTTAATCGCGAAACGACCAACTGGCCCGTGCAGGCCTCCTTTGTTCCGTTTGTCCATTCGGCAGCGCTCTGGCTTTCGCAACAGCAGCCGGTTAAAGCCGATTGGCGTGTCGGTGAAACCATTCCCCTGGTGGGAAAAGGAACGTGGGAGGCTGTGGAAACGTCCCATCCCCAACCTGAAGCGAAAGTCGATGGGGAAGTCCGACCGGAAACACCCGGTGTCTATCGTTATCACGACGACACGCAGACTCGCCTCTATGCGGTGAATTTGAAATCGGAAGAGTCTGACCTGACGCCTTGGGACACGACGGATGACTTCAATACGCTCGCTTCCCATGCTTCTCATGAGGCGCAAGTTCAGGTTGCAGCCGTGAACCTTTCACGCGAAGATGCCGAGAACCAGCAGCGGGTCTGGTGGTGGATGCTGGCGTTGGCAGTGATTTTTATCCTTGTCGAACTTCGATTAGCAAACCGAACCTCCATCTAACCCTATGCCAACCCTCCTCGAAAACCCCACGAAAGCTCCTCAGGCAGCTTTACCCACGCGGATCCTTCATGCGCGTCATCACTGGGAACGGTGGCGTGGCATCCTCTTGACCGTCCTTGTCGGCCTCACCGCAACCATCATTGCGCTCTGGGTGCTTCACCCTTCCTGGCGAACACCCGCGAATGGAAAGATTCTCGCCCTGGTCTGGGTGGGAGGACTTCTCCTCACAGGTCTTGTGGCGGCTATTTCGTGGTGGTTTGCCCCCGAGTCGTTGTCGGACACGGCGGAGGGAATGGATCGAAATCTCGCGTCCAAGAATCGATTCGAGGCGGCTGCCGCGTTGCATGGTTCCAACTCGTTGCTGGCCCAGGCCCAACGCGAGGAGACCGCGGCCTATCTCTCAAAAGGCGCGCCTCATGTCCGGCCAGTTCGGATATTGCCATGGCTCATAGGTGGCGTGATTGCCGTGGCTGCTGCCCATTTGTTGACCTTATCGGTATGGGTGATTCCAGTGCTGTTTCATCCTGCAGCGGCCAAACCTCCGCCACCTCCGAAAGCAATGCCGCAAGCCTCCATTATCTGGAAGTCGCCCGAAGCGGAAAGCAAAGCCAACCCCATTGAGGAGGTGCCAACGGTTTCCATCGCACAGTCAACGACAGGCCTCAAGAATCTCAGCCTGGAGATCAGCTTGAACGGCGTTCCGAAAAAATCAGTACCTTTGCCCGTCAAGCCTTACGATCAGGCTGGAAAAAATACCATCAAGGTTTCGCTCTACATGGACGAACTGGAGGCTCAACCCTTCGATGTGATTTCCTATTTCATCCGTGGCATGCGGGTCACTGACCAAAAAATTCCGGAGACAACATCGGCCATCCAGTTCATCCAAATACGGCCTTTTCGCGACGACGTGGGAAAAGAGCCGGAAGGTAAGCCGCACGAGCATAAGGAAGCGGCTCTCCTGGCGTTGCTGAAACTGGCCGAATTGCGCTCAGTGAAGGAAAATTTTATTCTCGCCCACACTGATCTTCCGCCAACCAATCCGGTGCGCGTACAGGAAAATAATCGAGTCGGCAAAAATCAGGGCGAACTCTCCGCCAAGACCGAGGAGGTCGTGCAGGCTTTTATCCAGGCTGGGTTTGAGGCTGAAATAGTCGATCTCCTGCGCCAGGCCGAAGCGCCAATGGACGATGCTTCCAAAAAAATTCTCGCAACGCAAAATAGCGAGGCGCTTCCATCGCAGGAAAAGGCGTTGAGTTTGATCATCCAGGTTGAGAAATTTTTCCACAAGGTCATGGCAGAGCACTCGACGCCGGGGGTAGAACCTCCCAAGCCTCCGGATCCTTTCAAGGACAAGCAGCAGCATGAGTTAAAACAACGCTCGGCGACAACTGCCGGACAATTGGAACTATTGACGAAAAATCAGGACAAGCTGGCGAAAGATATTAACGGCAAAGATTCATCACCGAATCCCGGAAGCCCATCTCCGTCGAATAACCCCGGCCCAGCCGGAAATCCCGCCACGGGAGCCAGTCCGCCCAATGGTCAAAATGGGCAACCGGGAGCGCCAGCCCCGGCCCAAAGTGGAGCACCCGCAGGCCAACAACCTGCTCAATCCGTCGATCCATTCGGGCCGGATGCCGATAAAGGTACTCTTGCCGAACGCCAGGCTCGGGTTCTGCAAGGAATCGAGACCCTGCTTAATACGAATAATGTGCTGGCAGAGCCCGTGCAGCAGGCGTTGCAGGATGCCCAGAAAGATGCCACTCAATCGATTCACCAACTCGATCAGGGAGATAGGGCAGGAGCCAGGGAACCAGCGGCCTCGGCTGCCCAGGATCTTCAGCGTGCTGTTGCGGAGATGCACAAGGCGGGTGACGCGCAGACGAAAGCGGCCATGGGAGAAGCCCAACAACAGTTGAACGATCTCGCCCAGCAATTACAAAGTCTCGCCAAGAATGGAACTGGAACCCCCGATGCGCAGCAGCAGCAGCTTGCGGACGCGGCTGCGAAATTGAACAACATTCAACAGCAACTTCAGGATGCTGCGAATCAACAACAGGAAACAGGCTCGGCTTCCGGTGCCCAACATTTGCAACATCTGGCCAAGGGAATCGCCGATCAAAAGGTTGGGAATGATCTTAAGGAGATGGCCAGCAAGGGGCTCGACGCAAACAAGACTTTGGCGGATGCCCAAAAGTTGGAAGCTCTGGCCGGTCAGGCAGCGCAAGGCTTGGCTGGAGGACCGCCTTCGGCAAAGGACATCGCGCAAGTAATTGATTCTCTGGAAAAGAGCCGTGCGAATCTCGCTCGATTGGCGGACAAAGCCGCCGGAACCGATCCTGCAGCTCAAAACCCCCAGGAAGCTGGGCAAAAACCAGGCCAGGGGCAGGGACAACAACCAGGACAAGGCCAGGAACAGGCTCAGGGTCAACAACCCGGTCAGGGGCAGGAGCATGGTCAGGGACAAGGTCAGGGACAGGGGCAGGGTCAGGGGCAGGGTCAGGGGCAACAACCAGGTCAGGAACAAGGCCAAGGCCAAGGCCAAGGACAGGGACAGGGACAGGGACAGCAATCAGGTCAAGGCCAAGGACAGGGACAGGGACAACAACCAGGTCAGGAACAAGGCCAAGGACAAGCACAAGGTCAGGGAGGTCAAGGACAAGGCCAAGGCCAAGGCGAAAATGGTTCGGGGAGTGGCGGGCAAAATGACCCGCAGAGCAAACAGCCCCCTCCAAATGCTCCCAACCAAATGGAAAACACTTCGCCTGACAAAATGGCTGACGGTGGCGCTGCGGGGAAAGCGTACCGCGAAACGCTCGCTGATCTTAAAGATGAGGCGCAGAGAGTTACGGTGATGGCTCCGAAGGTGAACACGGGAGATCTCACGGATAAACTGAACAAGCTCGATGCAAATAACGGCTATCAGAAATCACGGATGATCGATGTGGCGGGAGCGTATCAGGCGATCTCACCGCCCCTCGACAAACTCATTGCGGAATTAAAGAAAATCGAAGGTCAAGCCCAGAGGGACGATCTCGTTAAACAACCCGATTTGGATGAAGCTCCGCCTTCATACCGGCCTGCTGTTTCGGATTATTTTGAAACGATGTCGCGAGATTATCAGCCGGCAGGCAACGCCTCAGATACCAAGAATCCGTGAATTCCGAGCGTATTGTTGAGTGGCAATTTGGAGGAGGGCCGGGCTTATCGCCGTGGCTGTGCTGGTCTCTCCTGCTCCTGGGTGCCATTGCCGTCATCGTCTTGACAGCTTATTTCTATCGTCACACCTTGAGCGCCGTAACCTGGCGACAGCGCATGATTTTCGTGGCTTTGCGCAGCGGTTTTTTCCTCCTGCTTTTTCTTTGTCTGGCCGGCCCGTCGCGAGTGGAGCGAACCTATGATGCCGATCCGAATGCAAAGCCGCTGGTCATCGTGGTGGATCATTCGCAAAGCATGACGGTTCCAGATCAGCGCGGGACAAGCCGTCTTTCGTCTGCGGTGCATGCGTGGAAAAAAGTGGAAGCGGACGCGATTCATTCCTTCCCGAGCCTTCGCTATTTTACTTTCAGTTCGTCCCTTGCTCCGGTTGCCGATCTGGAAAGCGCGGTAAATCACGCGGATTCAGGGGCCGAAACGCATCTATACGACTCCCTGGAGCAGGTCGTGAAGGATGCTCCTCCCGGCGGCTACGGGGGAATCGTTTGTTTGACGGATGGTCTCGATACCACGAACACCACACCGGAAAATCTCGGTGCCCTTGCCCTGCAAAATCACCGCCCGCTCTATTTTGTTGTGGGTCAAAATCAGCAGGCTCCCCGTGAAACGCTCCTGGTGCGCGAGATGGGCGTTCCCGGTCAGGTTCTTCGCAAATCCCAATTTACCGCGACGGTTGTGGTCGAGGCTCACACCATTCATGAGCGTGATGTTCCCATATCACTCTGGATGGAGGATCACTCGGTTGCGCAAGCCAATCTTCATCTCCATGCCGGGGCCAACCTCATTCCGTGGCAGGTGCCAGTCAACTCCGAGGAACCAGGTTTGCTCCATCTCGCCTGTCGGCTCGGGGACGGGGCGGAACAGGAATCGACCTCCACGGCGGTTCGAGTGGTGGCGCAAAATCAGGCGCATGTCTTATTTTATCAGGGCACCCTCGATTGGGGTTTTCGATTTATCAACGTGGCTTTGCGTAGCGATCCGAGTTTCGACCTGACCAGTCTCTACAACCCGAACCTGAGTTTGACGCAACTGGTCACATCCTCCAAGGAGACCGCCCTGACCGAAATGCCTGACAAGGTTGACGGATTCAAGCCATTCCAAATCGTCGTTCTTGCCAATGCTTTTGCCGACCAGTTATCGGCCGATCAGCAAGCGGCTCTGGTTGCATACGTTCAAGGCGGCGGTGGCTTGCTTTTTATCGTATCGGATACAGATATGGCCCGAAGCTTTTCCGGTACGCCCCTCGAAAGCATGTTGCCCGTTGTTTTTGAAGCTCCACCACAACCGGAAAATCCGGATGACAAGCTTACGCAGTTCCAGGAGATGATGCACGATGTTGGTGGTTCAGGAACCGGGCGGACCCAGGAAGGTGCGTTCATTGGAGATAACCCGGGTCAAACAGGCCAGGAACCCCTGAAAAATTTTGCTTTTCCGCCAAAACTCCAACATTCGAAAGTTGCCGATCTTTTTGGCGCAGCCGGAGGTGCCCCGCAGAGCATTCCCAAATTTGCGATGTACGCCAAGGTTCATGGAGTTAAGAGTGGAGGTGAAGTCCTGGCCATTCATCCGGGAGACAAAACGGATGATAACAAGTCGCGCGCCCTGCTGGTGAGTCAGCGTTTTGGCAAGGGAGAGGTCACGGTGCTTCTGACCGACGCTCTCTGGCGCTGGCGACTCTCGTTGCCCAGCACGGTTCACGACCCGGAAGTTTTCTGGCAGCAACTTTTTCGCCTGCTCTCACGTCAGGAATCGGGGACGGGAAGCCTGCGCTTCGGCGTTCAGCCTTTCTTTGCGTCCCTCGGGCAAGTTTCCCTGTTTCGTTTGGATGGAGCCGTTGGGTCGACCGCTCCTGTAATCACTGCGGTTTCGCCCAAGGGTCAATCACAAGTCCTGGTTGCCCAGTCGGATACCCAGGCCGGTTCATACTCGTTCAAGTTTACTCCTACCGAGCCGGGCAAATGGCATATCCAGGCTGAAGATGGCCGAGGCAGTCAAATGGAAACGCTGCTCCGCGTCTTTAATGTGGATCATGCTGCTGAACTTTCCGGATTGCCGCCGGATACGGATGGTTTGCGCAAATTGGCTGAATCGACCGGGGGCAGTTTGTTGAATGATGGCACACCGGACAATTGGTCCATTTCCAAATCTTCGAATATAACCGCGCTGGTGAGTAAACATTCCGAACCTCTTTGGAATAACTGGGCCATTCTCTTGATCGGTCTCGGTTTTTATACCACTGAACTGGTTTGGCGCCGTCGCGCCAAGTTACTATGAGCTGTTTGAATGCTGCACTTGGCACTGAGCGGATATTTGAGTACCTTTAGGTTATGTCTCAGCTTACCCGGGAACAATTTCTCAAGCTGCTTGCAGCCGGGGGAGCTTCTTTTCTCGGTCTGAATCCCCCGGTTACCGCAGCGCCGGATATCTTGCACAAAGGGCCATTGATGCCTTGGGGGCGACTCAAGTTTGTCGCTGAGAATGGAGATCTGGATGACTGGCATGTTCATCCCCAGGGCGATCTCAATTTGATCGATACCATCCGGGATGAAACCTCGGTGAATATCGAAAAGAAATGGAAAGTGGCCGATGTGGCTGATCTGGCTTCCATGACGCAATATCCTTTCCTCTTCATGCATGCCGAGCTTGCGCCTGCCCTGGATGATGCCGCCCGAAAGAACCTGCGCGAATATCTCCTGCGAGGAGGATTTCTCTTTGCGGAAGATTGCGTGCATGGTTACGGCCATCACGGAAGCCACGATAACGATTTCTTTTTTCTGTCGATGATGGATGAATTGCCAGCCATTCTTCCCGGTTCAAAAATCGAGAGACTTCCGAGTGATCATCCGGTTTTTCACTGCTTTTATCATTTCGATAAGATGCCTCACATGCAGGGTATTCCACATGGACTGCATGGGCTTACTTATAATGGAAGGGTGGTGGCTTTGCTGAGTCCTTCCGATCTCCACTGTGGCTGGACAAATGGAGATTACTGGTTTGGTGAGGGAAAGACCAAGGCTGCCACGCAGATGGGAACCAATATCTATCTCTATGCGATGACGCAATCGGTTTAAACCGGTTGCTGCCAAGGCGCGAGCGGTTTTAACAGGTCGAAAGGCCAGCCGGGTAGATTGCGGAGCGCCATAAAAGCGAGCATCAGGCCAAATACTGCAATTCCAATTCGTAGCAGACTCTTGCCTTCGACATGAGTTTGAGGCCACACGTTGGCCTGCCAGGTTCGCACCAGATAAGGAATGGCCAGCCAGAGGCAAACGGGTAACGCTGCGATAAAAAGCGCGTTGTCGTGCAGCGCTTCAAAGATGCGCCCATGCAGCAGCGCATAGAGAGCCCGCGTGGCACCGCAGCCCGCACAGTAATAGCCCGTTGCCTTGTAAAGGAGGCACTGCGGATAAAGCGAATGTTGATTCGGATCGACCGCATAAAGGAATGCCGTGGCGCTTGCACAGGCACAAGCGGTCAAGGCGATTTGCGCGCGAGTGGAGAGCCATGTGCCGGGAGACGCAAGCGCGGGGTCGGTGACAAGACGACAGGTTGGCGACTTGGTCACGTTAAACTTTCATTCCGAGCTGTTGGAGGTTTGCTCGGTCACGGTTTGTGCATGTGCCTTGATGATGGGGATGGCCCAGACCAGCAGGTAAATCAACGAGATGAGCAGAGCCAGGCAGGAAAGGAGCAGGCCGGCAATAGCCAGGCGTTGACCTGACTGTTCACGATGCCGGCGCACGGTGATTATT